>JAYUVG010000233.1:0-12533 GCA_043754255.1 Polaromonas sp.
CCCACATGGCAGCAACAGCCAGCACAGCGCCCACAGCAATACCAATTTTAAACAAGGCCGACATTTTGACCTTGAGAATCAATAGCGCCGCGCCAGCAATAACGCAGGCCATCAGTACGTACATAAATTCGCTGGTGATGGCGCGAAGCATCGAGTAATACGGCGTGAAGTACCAAACCGGCGCGATATGTGCGGGGGTTTTCAGCGGGTCTGCGGGGATAAAGTTGTTGTACTCCAAGAAGTAACCGCCAAATTCTGGTGCCAGAAAAATCACCGCCGTAAAGACCAGCAGAAACAAGCTGACCGCAAAAATATCATGAACGGTGTAATACGGGTGAAACGGAATGCCATCGAGCGGGTGACCGTTTGCATCTTTGGGAGCGTTCGGGCCTTTGATTTCAACGCCATCCGGGTTGTTGGAGCCGACTTCGTGCAGCGCAATGATGTGCGCAGCAACCAGACCCAGCAACACCAGCGGCACGGCAATCACGTGAAAAGCAAAAAAGCGGTTCAGGGTTGCATCACCGACCACATAATCGCCGCGAATCAGCAACGCCAGGTCAGGGCCAATAAACGGGATGGCCGCGAACAGATTGACAATCACCTGGGCGCCCCAGTAGCTCATCTGGCCCCATGGCAGCAAGTAGCCCATGAAGGCTTCAGCCATCAGGCACAAGAAAATCGCGCAGCCAAAAACCCAGATCAGTTCACGCGGCTTTCTGTAACTGCCGTAAATCAAACCGCGAAACATGTGGAGATAAACCACCACAAAAAACGCTGAAGCGCCTGTCGAGTGCATGTAACGGATCAGCCAGCCCCAAGGCACATCGCGCATGATGTACTCGACCGAGCCAAAAGCCAGGGCGGCATCGGGCTTGTAGTGCATCGTCAGAAAAATGCCAGTGGTGATTTGAATCACCAGCACCAGCAATGCCAATGAACCGAATATGTACCAAAAATTGAAGTTTTTGGGTGCGTAATATTGGCCCAGATGCTCGTTGTACAACTTGCTGGCAGGAAAACGGTTGTCCAGCCAGTTCAGGGCTTTGACGCCAATCGGGGCGCTGGAAGAGACTTCTTTAAATTCGGCAGCCATAAAAGGTCCTGTATGAAAAAGGGTTTAGCGTTTGCGTGAATCAGGTCTGGAAATTTGACCGACAGGCAATGTGTGGGCAAAAATCAGCAAGGACTTGCAAAGCACGGTCGGCAGGGTCTTTTGAAAGCAAAGAAATATTAAAAAACTTCGTTTTCAGGCCTTTTTATCATCACCAATCAGCAGCCGTGTGTCTGAAAGGTACATATGCGGGGGCACTTCAAGGTTGTCGGGTGCGGGCTTGTTTTTGTAAACCCTGCCAGCCACGTCAAACGTCGAGCCGTGGCAAGCACATAAAAAGCCACCAGCCCAGTCATCAGGCAGCGACGGTTGCGCGCCCGCTGCCAGCCGGTCTGAAGGCGAGCAACCCAGATGCGAACAGATGCCAACCACCACCAGAGTTTCAGGCTTGATGGAGCGGCCCTCATTACGCGCATAAACCGGCGTTAATTCACCCGGGTTGCGCAATGATTTGGGATCCGCCAGCTGTCCATCGTGCTTGGGTAAAGCGGCAATTTGTTCAGGCGTTCGTTTGAGAATCCAGACCGGCTTGCCGCGCCATTCAACGGTTAATTTTTCGCCTGCTTTCAGGCTCGAAATATCAACTTCGACCGATGCACCTGCTGCTTTGGCGCGTTCAGACGGGGTAAACGTGCTGACAAAAGGCACTGCCACGCTGGCAGCGCCAATACCGCCAAGTGCGGCTGTGCCAATCATCCAGTTTCTTTTGTCTTTGTCCAGAGGTGCACCGCCGGGTGCTGCATTAGCGCTTGCTTGGGTCATAGAATTTTTCAAGAACAGCCTTGAATTGGGCGTTAAAAAAGTTTGTGGGGGATGCTACGGATTGTAGCGGAGCGTGCATGCGCACTTTATGTAGCACTCTGGATTCCCGAGACCGGTGTAGTGCAAATGCACCTCAGGATTGCGCATTTTGGGTTGCAGGCAACGCGGGACGCATAACTTTGCAGCTCACAAAATCAATTTTAGTGGCCTGTGTCATACCAAAGCTTCATAATTCTCGCCGGATTACGCAATAAGGCGCATCCACCTACTTACCAAAAAACAATTGGAGAACGCTATGAGCATGATGAAAGAATTCAAGGAATTTGCAGTCAAGGGCAACGTGATTGACCTGGCTGTTGGCGTGATCATTGGTGCAGCATTCGGCAAGATCGTCGACTCTGTCGTGAGCGACCTGATCATGCCGGTTGTTGGCGCAATCTTTGGAAAACTGGATTTTTCAAGCCTGTTTGTGGTGCTGGGGAATGTTCCCGCCGGAACATTGATGAACCTTGAAGCACTTAAAAAAGCAGGTGTTCCAGTGCTGGCGTATGGCAATTTCATCACCGTGGCGGTGAATTTTGCGATTTTGGCATTCATTATTTTCCTGATGGTCAAACAGATCAACCGCATGAAAAGCGAAGCACCGGCCGCTGCACCAGCCGCTACGCCGGAAGACGTGGTGTTGC
The DNA here is from genome assembly GCA_043754255.1 of Polaromonas sp. Lineage (GTDB taxonomy): Bacteria > Pseudomonadota > Gammaproteobacteria > Burkholderiales > Burkholderiaceae_C > Polaromonas. Next base: position 2,563 of record JAYUVG010000233.1, read on the forward strand.
TCCGGGAAATTCGGGACAGCCTCAAGAAATGATTCCGGCAACTTCGGTTGCTATTAAATAAGGAGCTGCTTGCGCGCTAATTACGTGGGCTACAGCTCTTTTTTATTGTTTTTATTTGGTTTTTCAGCCGCGTTATGCAGTCAGTCGGCGTGCCATGCGAATCGCGGCCACCAGGCTGGCCGGGCAAGCCTTGCCGGTGCCGGCGATGTCAAACGCTGTCCCGTGGTCCGGGCTGGTGCGCACCAGCGGCAAGCCCAGCGTGATGTTGACGCCCTGCTCGACGCCCAGGTACTTGACCGGAATCAGCCCCTGGTCGTGGTACATAGCCACGACGACGTCAAACTCGCCGAGTTTGATGGATGTATGTCTGGCCCGCATAAAAACCGTGTCTGGCGCAAACGGCCCGCTTGCATTGATGCCCTCAGCCACTGCAGCGGCGATTGCCGGGCCAATGATGGTCTGCTCCTCGATGCCAAACAAGCCGCCTTCGCCTGCATGCGGGTTCAAGCCCGCCACGGCAATGTGCGGGGCCCGGCCAAGATTTTTGGTCAAGGCTGCGTGAGTAATGCGCAGGGTTTGCAAAACAGCGTCAAACGTGACGGCTTCAATGGCTTGCCGCAGCGACATATGAATGCTGACCAGCACAATTTTCAATTCGTCGTTGGCCAGCATCATGCGCACTGGCATGTCTTCGACGCGTTTGCCCAAAAACCTGGCAGCTTCAGCTTGCAGCATTTCGGTATGGCCCGGAAACTGCGCGGCCCAGCCGCCGGCAGCGGCCAAAGCTTCCTTATGAATCGGCGCTGTGACCAAGGCTGCTGCCCGGTCATCCAGCACTGCCCGGGCTGCCCAGACAATGCAATCAGCCGCAGCTTGAGCCGCTAAAGCACTAACAAGCCCAAATGGAACGGGCGCTGGCAGCTCACATTGTTGTAGCACGGGAATGCAGTTGGGCGGGCAGGTGTCGTTCAGCGAACCAAGTTCAGCGACCGGTAACGCCAGCGGATTGGCCACCAGGGCAGCAGCGCGACGCAGCGTGGCAATATCGCCAACAACAGTGCATCCCGCCACTTCAGCGGGGTGGTCGCGCCAGGCTTTGGCAATGGTCTCTGGCCCGATGCCAGCGGCATCGCCCATCGTGATGAGGATTGGCTTCATGCCGGGTTGTCGATGTCAATAAATTCGTGCGCCAGTCCATACCGCGCGGCGATGTGCGCTGCGACTGCAGGCGCGCCGTAGCGCTCAGACGCATGGTGGCCGCAGGCGATGTACGTCACCTTCATTTCCCGCGCATAGTGGGCTTGGGGTTCTGATATTTCGCCAGTGATGAACGCATCAGCGCCAGCAGCAATCGCCGCTTCAAAATAATTTTGCGCGCCACCAGTGCACCACGCTATGTTTTTGATAGCTGCTTGCGCGCTAAACACGTCGGCTACAGGCCTGTTCAATACATTTTTGACGTGTTCTGACAGTTCCCGGGCGTCTTTGAAGCTGCCGCCATCGGTTTTAGCCCCCAAAAACCCCAGGCTTTGCTCGCCAAAGTGCGAGGTAGCTGTCAAGCCCAATTGCAAGCCCAGCTGCGCGTTATTGCCCAAAGTGGGGTGGGCGTCCAGCGGCAAATGGTAGGCGTACAGGTTGATGTCGTGCCTGAGCAGCAGTGCCAGGCGTTGCTTCATCCAGCCCGTCACCGTGCCCGCTTGCCCACGCCAGAACAGGCCGTGGTGCACGAAGATGGCATCCGCATCGGCAGCCACAGCCGCTTCGATCAGCGCCAGGCTGGCAGTCACACCTGATACGATTTTTCGTACCTCAGTTTTGCCCTCAACCTGCAAGCCATTTGGCCCAAAGTCCTTGAAGCGTTCGGGCTGCAATAGCGCGTCAAAAGCGCCCAGCAAATCAGTCCGGTTCAAGGAAGGAACCCTTCCACCGAAAAGTAACGCTCACCGGTGTCGTAGTTAAAGCCCAGCACCGTGCTGCCTGCAGGAATCTCCGGCAGTTTTTGCGCGATGGCTGCCAGTGTTGCACCTGACGAGATACCGACCAGCATGCCTTCTTCACTCGCACTGCGGCGGGCAAAATCTTTGGCGGCATCGCCTTCAACCGTGATGACACCGTCGAGTAAATCGACATGCAAATTGGCCGGTATAAAACCTGCGCCAATGCCCTGAATTGGATGCGGCGACGGCTTGCCGCCGCTGATCACGGGCGATGCTGCAGGCTCAACTGCAAATACCTTGGTGTTGGGAAATTTTGCTTTCAGCACCTGCGCCACACCGGTCAGATGCCCGCCCGTGCCGACGCCGGTAATCAGGTAGTCCACCCCGTCCGGGAAATCAGCCAGAATTTCTTCGGCCGTGGTGCGCACATGCGCATCAATGTTGGCCGGGTTCTCAAACTGCTGCGGCAACCACGCGTTGGGTATCTGTGCAGCCAGCTCTTTGGCTCTGGCAATCGCACCGTTCATGCCTTTTTCGCGCGGCGTCAAATCAAAACTCGCGCCATAGGCCAGCATCAAACGGCGGCGCTCAATGCTCATGCTGTCGGGCATCACCAGCACCAATTTGTAGCCTTTGACAGCTGCCACCATCGCCAGGCCAATGCCGGTGTTGCCCGATGTCGGTTCAATGATCGTTGCGCCAGGTTTGAGCGCGCCTGACTGCTCGGCTGCCTCGACCATCCCCAAAGCTATCCGGTCTTTGATAGAGCCGCCCGGGTTGCTGCGCTCGGACTTGATGTAGATGTGGTGCGTTTGGCAAGCCGCACCAAAAAGGCGGTTGACGCGAATGTGCGGCGTGTTGCCGATGGTGCTAAGTACGCTTGAGACTTTCATACGGTGCTCCTTGAAATGCCTTGAATATACGGCTGTGGATTATCGCGTTGTACAAATCAGCGCGTCATAAGACAAAATGCGGTGGTATTGGATTCGCGGCATGCAGCCCCATATCCAGACCTGGTTTTATTACATCCGGTGTCCCATGCGCAAAATCTGGCTTTTGTTTTCTCAGACCGTCACTGTTTTAGTGGCGGCGTTTTTTGTCGTGGCGACGCTCAAGCCGCAGTGGATTGAACGACGTTCGTTCTCCAATGTGGGCGGTCTGGTGTCGGTGATTGAAGCACCAAGTGGAGCGCCGCGCGGCACTGGGCCGGCGGGCAGTTTCAGCTCGGCAGCAAAAATCGCCTCAGCTGCGGTTGTCAGCATCAACACCAGCAAAGCCGCTGCCAAAAACCCGCACGCGGGCGACCCATGGTTCAAGTTTTTTTATGGTGACCAGGGCCGTGATGAACCGCAGGGCGGTTTGGGCAGCGGCGTCATCATCAGCGCCAGCGGCTACATCCTGACCAACAACCATGTGATTGAAGGCGCCGATGAAATTGAAGTGGTGCTTGCCGACGCACGCAAAGGCAAAGCAAAAGTCATTGGCACTGACCCGGAAACCGACCTGGCAATTTTGAAGATTGAACTGGACAAACTGCCGGTGATTATTTTGGGCAATTCTGACGCTTTGCTGGTCGGTGACCCTGTGCTGGCGATTGGCAACCCATTTGGCGTGGGGCAAACAGTGACCGGCGGCATTGTTAGCGCCCTGGGCCGCAGCAAGCTGGGCATCAACACGTTTGAAAACTTTATTCAAACCGACGCAGCCATCAACCCTGGCAATTCTGGCGGTGCGCTGGTTGACACCACTGGTGCGCTGATGGGGATCAACACGGCGATTTATTCACGCTCTGGTGGCTCGATGGGAATTGGCTTTGCCATTCCTGTGTCCACTGCCAAACTGGTGCTGGAATCGATTGTCAAAGACGGCCAGGTCACGCGCGGCTGGATTGGCGTGGAGCCGCAAGAGCTGAATGCCGAACTGATGGAAACCTTCAACGTCAAGACCAAAGAAGGCGTGATCATCACGGGCGTGCTGCAAAACGGCCCGGCAGGCGTTGCCGGCATCCGCCCTGGCGATGTGATCACTGCTGTCAACGGCAAGGCAGTTGGCAACGTGACAGAACTGCTGGGCGCGGTAGCAGCGCTCAAGCCAGGTGAGGCCGCGCCCCTCCGTGTGCAGCGCGCTGGCAAAACCAGTGATATTTCAGTCACGCCAGCCAAGCGGCAAAGGCCTAAGGTGCAAAACTGAGGCTCGTTCAAAGCCCGGGAAACAAGGCTTCATTTCGGAACTACTCAGCGCTTGTCATCCCGGCTCTAAGGAGCTTGCCCCGGACTACGATCCGGGGGGACCCATGTCTCCTGCGGTGCTTGCAAGGGAGCGGGTTCATGGATTGCGGGTCAAGCCCGCAATGACGGGTAAAGGAGCTGAGTAGTTACTTTAATTTGTAACTACTCAGCGCTTTTCATCCCGGCCTTGCGCCGGGATCCATGTCTCCTGCGGTGCTTGCAAGGGAGCGGGTTCATGGATTGCGGGTCAAGCCCGCAATGACGGGTAAAGGAGCTGAGTAGTTACTTTAATTTAAGCAATAAGTGCCTCTAGCCAGCGTAGTATGCGCGCAAGCAGCTCCTGATTTAATAGCAACTGCCTTGCTGCAGGCTGCTAGCAAAAAATCAAAACCCGAGTTTGGCAGCTGCTGCTTTCAGTTCTGCCTTGAAGTGCGGATGCGCAATGGCAATCAATGCCTGCGCCCTCTGACCGGCTGACTTGCCGCGCAACTGCGCCACGCCAAATTCGGTTACCACGTAGTTGATATCATTTTTGCTGGTACTGACATGCGTGCCGGGGCTGAGCACCGGTACGATGCGCGATACCGTGTCATTTTTGGCAGTGGACGGCACCACGATAAATGCTTTGCCACCGCGCGAACGGTTGGCGGCCCGTACAAAGTCAGACTGCCCACCGGTTCCTGAATACGGCGACTGGCCCAGGCTTTCAGAGCCGCATTGGCCGAGCAGGTCAATTTGCAGCGTGGCATTGATGGCGTGCAGGTTGTCGTTCTGGCTGGCCAGGTACGGATCATTGGTGAAGTTGACCGGGTGCATTTCAAGTGCCGGGTTGCGATCCATGTAGCGGTAAAGCCTGGCTGACCCCAGGGCAAATGTTGCGACGCTCTTGCCAGGCAAATAGTTCTTGCGACGGTTGGTGACAGCGCCGCTTTCAATCAGCGTCATGATGCCGTCGCCAATCATTTCGGTGTGTATGCCCAGATCGTGTTTGGCAGTTAGCTGCATCACCACGGCATCAGGAATGCCGCCATAGCCAATTTGCAGCGTAGAGCCGTCGTCAATCATGTCCGCAACATATTTGCCAATGGCAATTTGTACCGGGCCGATTTTGGGCAGCCCGACTTCCATCAGTGGCTCACTGCTTTCAATCAGGGCGCTAACCTGCGAGATATGCACATGGCAGTTGCCATACGCAAAAGGTACATGGGGATTGACTTCCAGCACCACATGGCGCGCTTTGGCCACTGCTGCCATCGTGTAGTCTGCACCCAGGCTGAGCGAAAAATAGCCATGCGCATCCATCGGCGACGCCATCGAAAACACGATGTCTGCCGGTATCTGCCCGCGCTCTATCATCTGCGGCATTTCAGAAAAATAACTGGGAACAAAATCGACCCAGCCAGCTTGCCCGCCAGCGCGCGTTGCCGAGCCGTAAAAATAAGCTGAGTTGCGGACATTGGCGACGGTAGCCGGGTCGAGGTAAGCATATTTGCGCAACGCCAAAATTTGCGAAACCGTGACATTTTCAAGCTCAAGACGCCGCTCTGACAGCGCAGTTAGCAGCGCAGGGGGTTCACCAACGCCGCTCGGAACCACAATGAAATCACCATTTGCAACCAGCCTGGCAGCTTCGGCCGCGTTGGTGAGCTTGCTGCTGTATTGCTCAGCAAATGAAGATGGGGCCATGGTGACTTTCGCAAAAGATTAACGCAAATGTGCAAAAGCATCATAAATGCGCCAATGTTTGCCTGGCGGTCAAAGCTGCTGCTGGATGCAACAGGCAGAAAGTAAATTACTGGCGCGGGGCTGGCGGCGTGGTTGCAGGCACCACAACTTCAATTTCGCGAATCAGCCCGCCACCCGCTACGCTTCCCTGCGTTGTGCCAGCCCCCGAAATGCGGGCCTGACAAGCCGATTTATCGTCACCTTGCAGCGCGTCGCAGCGCTGCAAGGCGTTCGCTGCAAAATTACCTGATGAGCCATTTAATCGACCTGCGCGCCGCTCTGCGCCGGCATTGCGAGCCTCCGTCAGACACGTTTCCCGGCTTTGCGGGCTCGAGCCGTTGTTGCAGGCTGCAATCTCGCTGGCAGTTTTGCCGGTGGCATCAATTCCGGTCGTGCCACTTGCAATTTGGGCGGTTGCACTAAACGCCAGCAATGCAGTTGATAAAAGCATCACCAGGTTTTTGCCCATGCCTTTGCGAGCGCTTTCAGGCTGGGTTGCTGAAGAAAAATTAATAGGTGCAAATGTTTTCATGAATGAAACTCCTGAATTACCGCAAGGGACAAATGCTCAGACTAATGGCAGTTTCGCCAAAAATGTGGAGGCTAATGCACCTTATGGGTCGAATGATTGACTTGTATCTTTGTAAGCGCTTTGCTTGTTCTCGACCATTCCAGCCATTTAGATTAACCAGATGCGTGGTGTCGCATCGTTTAAATCCCACAAGCTGCCACGCCAACATTTGCTATAAATTAAGGAGCTGCTTGCGCGCATTTCATGTGGGTTACAGCCTGATTTGCCGTTCAATAAATAATCTGGTGAGGCAGATGCAATCGCATGCACAATCGTGATTGATTTATCCATAAAAAGGCTGTTTCATGACGCAATCAACACCTGCCTGGCTAGACAGCATGTACAACAACCGGGCGTTGGTTCCCGACCATGCCAGTTACTTTGAGCGCTGGGCGCAGACATCGCGCATGGCCAGAAGCCAGCACCGGTGCACACTGGATGTGGCGTATGGCCCGTCTGCTGGCCAAAAGCTTGATGTGTTCCCGACTGACACTGCCAATGCACCGGTGCTGGTGTTTATTCATGGTGGTTATTGGCGCTCGCTCGACAAAGCCGACCACTCTTTTGTTGCGCCCGCCTTCACGCGCGAAGGAACCTGCGTGGTAGTGCCCAACTATGACCTGTGCCCCGCAGTGACGATTCCCGAGATCACGCTGCAGATGGTCAGCGCCGTGGCCTGGGTGTACCGCAACATTGCGCAACACGGCGGCGATGCCAGTCGCATCACCGTGGTAGGCCATTCAGCCGGCGGGCATCTGGCGGCCATGGTGCTGGCCTGCAATTGGCAAGCCCATGCGGCTGACTTGCCACCAGCCGTGGTGCGCAATGCGCTGTCTATTTCAGGCCTGTTTGATTTGCAGCCCTTGTCGCGGACTCCGTTTTTAAAAGAGTCCTTGCAGCTGACAGATGTTGACGCCATCCGGGCCAGCCCTGCTTTGCTACCGCGCCCGGCTGCGGGCGTGCTGCACGCAGTGGCGGGCGGCGATGAAAGCCCTGAGTTTTTAAGGCAAAACCCGCTGATTCAAAAATCATGGGGTAAAAAAGTTGTTCCGGTGTGCAAAAATTTGCCAGGGCTAAACCATTTCAGTGTGCTGGACGCTTTGGTCGACAAGACACATGCGCTTCACACGCTTGCATCAGGATTAATCAACAAAGGATCTGCGCAATGAAACGTCTGGCTTACCCGGTTGTCATATGTCTGGCATGGTTGCTGGCTGCCTGCGGCGGTGGGGACAGTAGCAGCGCTCCTGTAGCAGCACCCGCCGCGCCGGTGGTTCAAAACACCTTGTCAGGCTATCCGGGCGAAGCAGCCAGCTGCACATTGGCAGGTCAAAAAAGCTGGCTGGACGACTACATGCGCGACCAGTACTTCTGGAGCGCCAACCAGCCAGCGCCCAATGCCTCAGCCCCCACCATCGACGCTTATTTTCAGTCGCAGCTATTTGTACCGACTGACCGGTACAGCTTTTCGCAAAGCCAGGCTGCATTCACGCAATTTTTTGTCGAAGGCACACGCACCGGTTACGGTTATTCACTGGCGTTTGCCGATGCATCACAAAGCAAAATCCAGATACGCACTGTCGAGCCGCTCGGCCCCGCTGCTGCGGCTGGCCTGCTGCGCGGCGATACGGTGCTGAGCATTGACGGTTTTAGCCCCGCCAATATTGTGAACGGCTCGCTCACTTTGGTCGTGACCGCCGGCATCACGCGTACGTTCAGCATTCAAGATTCAGTCGGCACCCAGCGCACGCTGACCATGGTTTCGCGCAATTTTCTTTTGTCACCCGTTTTGACAGACAAAGTATTGACAGCGGCCAATGGCGCCAAAGTGGGCTACCTCGCGTACCAGGACTTTACCAATCTGAGCCTTCGTGCTTTGGGGGATTCGTTCAACCGTTTTCGGGCGGCTGGCGTGACCGAGCTGATCGTTGATTTGCGCTACAACGGCGGCGGCAGCGTTTTGGTAGCCCGTGCCCTGGCCAGCCTGATCGGAGGCACGCCGCTTGATGGCAAGGTGTTTGCAGGCATCCGGTTCAATGCGCAAAACAAAGCCAGTGATTTTGATTTTGCATTCACTGCCAATCCGGCATCGTTGCCGACAGCGCCACTGGAAGGCTTGACGCAAATATTTTTCATCACCTCGTCCAGCACGGCATCGGCCAGCGAGCTGGTGGTGAACTCGCTGTTTCCGTTTAAAAAAGTCGTCACGATTGGCGCGCCTACATTTGGCAAGCCGTACGGTTTTCAACCCCGCAGCAGTTGCAACACAGTTTTTAACGCAACCAATTTTGAAACCTTCAATGCAGTCGGGGCAGGGCGATTTGACAATGGCCTACCAGCGACTTGCACCGTGGCAGACGATTTGAGCAAGGCGCTGGGCGACCCAGCCGAGCGGCGTACCGCTGCTGCGCTGGGGTACATCCAGACCAATGCTTGCCCAGTTGTCAGTGCTGCTGTGGGTGGAGATTTGCAAGCCAGGAGCATGGACGCATTGGCACTGCCGGGCCAAGCTCAAGGCAGCGCTGGAAGCAATCGAAAATTGATTGAGCCCGCATTCGGTGAGGTCAGCAAACCAGGCATGTTTTCTGACTGACTTTCGGCTTGATCATTTACTTGGCTGCCGACTACAGAGCCAGAAGACGCACTGCACATGGCGCTTGCTTGCTTGCACGCCGTCAACTACATTGCTTCCTGGAATTTTGCACAAATGGTTAGCCTGGCAGCAAAGTTCAAGCTGCAAAACAAAATCAGTCGATTAGGATATCGGCCTCCCATTGTGGCCACAGCTGAACAGATTTTTGAGGAGCTCACGCTTTGACCGTATCTGCATCACATCAAACCGTATCAGCCGCTGACCTGGTTGGTTTGCGCGACCCCATCTTGCTAGAGTTGTGGCGTCTCAAAGCCCCGCTAAACGCACAAGCCAACTACAACATTGAAGACATCCTGCGTTGCTTGAATGAGAGAAAAATTCATAGCTTGTTAGCTCGGGGCATAGCGACTCAGATTTGAACTTGATGCGTTACTAGACCCAATTGATTGATTGGAATCTGACCCCGAATATCCCGAATATCTCCCCGAATATCACCGAATATCCTAGACGCAGTTCCGGCTTTCCCCGGATGCCGTCAGCTACCTGTATTAAAAACCGGCCACACTTCACCCTTTCAAACCAAATTCCCAACCAGCAGGAGACATCCCATGAGCCGTGAAGTTGTTGTAGTCAGCGGAATCCGTACCGCCGTTGGTACTTATGGCGGCAGCCTGAAAGACATTGCCCCGACCGAGCTGGCCGCACAGGTCGTGCGCGAGTCGCTGGCGCGGGCGCAGGTGGACGGTGCCGATGTCGGTCATGTGGTGTTTGGCCATGTGGTCAATACCGAGCCGAAAGACATGTATTTGTCGCGCGTCGCGGCCATCAACGGCGGTTGTGCCGAGAGCACGCCGGCATTCAATGTCAACCGCCTGTGCGGTTCGGGCCTGCAGGCCATCATCAACGCCAGCCAGTCC
>JAYUVG010000234.1:0-5868 GCA_043754255.1 Polaromonas sp.
AACTGCTGCTCGGGGTTGGCCAGTGGCGAGGTTCTGGCCAGCTCTGCAAAGCCGCCGCGCGGCATGACGACAGAACGTACCATCCACGGCCGGGCAGCAGCTTTGTCTGCCGCAGTCAAAGCGCGAAACGTGTTTTCAGTCTCCAGCATCTGGGAGCGGCTGCGTTGCAAGGTGGCAGCGTCTCTGGCCGCATGAATGAATATAAAAACGCCGCCTTGCGGGCTGTTGATCAGCGTGAGTTCAGTGCCTTGACTTTGGCCATTTTTACCAGTGACTGTGCCGTTAAACCGGGTGGCTGCCAGGCCATTGATTTGCAGTCGCTCTGCACGCCCGGCGGTCGGGTTGACGATTTTCCGGATGATTTCATCATGTGTTTTGCCCGCATCAGGCGGTGCCATTTTGACAATCAGGCCTGCATCACCTGCATTGTTGACGAATGTGATCTGGTCTGCCTCGTTCTGAATGCGCCATCCCTCCGCCGCCGTCAATGCAAAGCCCAAAGCGGTGTGATAAAAGTTGCGGCCTCGCGTCAGGCCCTGCGCAGCGGTTTCGCCGAAAGCCATGCCATCGAGTATTTGCAGATAGCGGGCGCGCCCTTCGTCGCTGTAGGCCGCAGCCGTTTTGTACTGCGCAGCCAGCCGGGTGATGGCGTCCAGCCGCTGGTCATTGCTGGGGTGCGATGACAGCCAGCTGTTTTGCTCTGGTACAGCGCGACCCTGAGTCCGCGCCAGATCAGCGGCAAACCGCTCCTGATTTTTAAGCACAGTGATCACGTCCACCATGTTGCGGGGGTCAAACCGGATACGCGACAAATACTCAGCACCCAGGCCGTCAGCCTGCAGTTCCTGCTCGCGGCCATAGCGCGAAACATATCCTGCCGCCACAGTTTGCGACAAATCACTCGCTATGCGGCCAGCACCACCAATACCTTGCGATTCCAGTACCGCACCCAGCACGCTGGCGGCCAGCACACCCAGCCCGGCGTCTTGCTGGCGGGTGGCGCGCTGCGCACTGTGCCGGGCAGTGACGTGACCAATCTCATGGCCCACCACGCCAGCCAGATCAGCTTCGCTGTCCAGGTACACCATCATGCCGCGCGTGATGTAAACGTAGCCGCCGGGCAATGCAAAGGCGTTGATCTCGGGGCTGTCAAGTACGGTAAATGTCCATTGCAAATTGGCCCGCTGCGACTGCCTGGCCAGGCGCTGGCCAATGTCATTGACATACGCCTGAACGCGTGGATTTTGCAAGACACCATATTCCTGCAACACCTGCGGATGGGCTTTTTTGCCTTCTGCAATCTCAGCTGCCTCGCTCATTACGCTGCGTTCGCCCTGGCCAGTGACCGGATTGTTGACAGTGCTCCCGCAGCCTGCCAGCAAAGCGGCAGACAACAGCAAGGCGGAATATTGAATAGATAAATTTGACATATTTGCTTTCAGTATCAATTGCCTAAACTCGTACGTAACCATTCAAAAAATGCTCTGCATTCCCAGCGCACTATTGTCCCGGTACGCCAGCACAAATAGTATGCGCGTGGACTTGGAATATTGCTGCTGTAGACCGCATTGTTGCCCAAGCGTACCAGCGCGCTATTTTCCAGCCAGGGCGCTCCCGGCTTCAGGCGAATCAGCGTAAAGCCCATGCCAGCTGTAGCGGCATCGCACAGCAGGCCAATATGCTCCTTATCAGCATAGCGCCCTGTATCAAAGCAGAAGGCAGATCAGCGTCTTCTGTGACGACTCCCGGCAAGCTACACGCCGTATGGATTTGCGGAGTACACAGCGCATCCTTAGATTATTTAAAAATCACTGTTTTATGCCCATTGAGCAAAACCCGATGCTCGCTGTGCCATTTCACGGCTCTGGCCAGCACGCGGCTTTCAGTATCCTTGCCGCGCGTGACCAGATTGTCGACCGTATCTTTGTGGTCAACCCGCGTGACGTCTTGCTCAATGATCGGGCCTTCATCGAGGTCTGGCGTGACGTAGTGGGCGGTTGCGCCAATCACCTTTACACCGCGCTCATGGGCCTGGTGGTACGGCTTGGCACCTTTAAAGCTGGGCAGCATGCTGTGGTGAATGTTGATGGCACGCCCCGATAATTTTTTGCACAGGTCGTTGCTCAAGACCTGCATGTAACGCGCCAGCACCACCAGCTCTGCGCCTTCGCTTTCGATAATTTCCAGTTGCCTGGCTTCGGCTTGCGCTTTGGTCTCAGGAGTTACGGTGATGTGGTGAAACGGCACGTTGTAGCTGGCTGCCAGCTGATAAAAGTCACGGTGGTTGCTGATGATGGCGCGCACATCAATCGGCAGCAGGCCAGATTTGAAGCGAAACAAGATGTCGTTCAGGCAATGCCCGTCGCGACTGACCATGATGACGGTGCGCATCGCGTCCTGGGTGGTGTGCAGCTTCCAGGTCATTGCAAATGGCGTTGCGAAAGCTGCCAGTTCAATTTTGAGCTGCGAATAGTTCAGCTGGTCACAGGCAAATTGCACCCGCATGAAAAACAGGCCGGTGGCCGGGTCGTTGTATTGGGCGGCTTCTTCAATGTTGCCATTGCGTTCCAGCAAAAAACCTGAAACGGCATGCACGATGCCCATGCGGTCTGGGCAAGACAGGGTAAGAATGTAGGCGTGAGTCATGGAGCTGAAATTGTCGCAGGTCAACATCGGGCAGTTGTAGTGCCAAAATGAGGCAACCTTCAGGAGATTGCATGGCTTACCAAAACTTCAACATGGATCACCAGTGGCTGCCGTTTACGCCTAACCGCAGCTTTGCCAAAGACCCCCGTGTGTTTGTCGCCGCTGATGGTGTGATGTTCACCACGCACGATGGCAAGCAGGTGCTTGACGGTATTTCAAGTCTGTGGTGCACAGCGGCCGGGCACAACCGCAAACCGATCAACGAAGCGATCAAAAAGCAGCTCGACACACTGGACTACGCTACCGCTTTTCAGGCCAGCAACGACCAGGCCTTTGTGGCTGCTGAAATGATTGCCGCCATGGCTCCCGGCGACTTGAACAAAGTGCTGTTTTGCAATTCAGGCAGCGAGGCAGCAGACACATCACTGAAGGTAGCACTGGCATATCACCGCGCGCGCGGTGAAGGCCACCGCAACGTGTTCATTGGGCGTGAGCGCGGCTACCACGGCGTAGGCTTTGGCGGCATGAGCGTGGGCGGTATTCCGGCCAACCGCAAGGCTTACGGCACAGCGCTGTTGCCCCGTGTTGACCACATGCGTTTTATTCATGACGCGCAACATGCGGAGCATGCGGGCCATGCCTACATCCACGGCGAAGAACCGGTTTGGCAAGAAGACTTGCTGCTGGAGCTTGAAAACCGCATTCTGCCGCTGCATGACCCCAGCAACGTAGCCGCCATCATCATTGAGCCGATCAGCGGAAGTGCAGGCTGGTATTTGCCGCCCAAAGGTTATGTCAAGCGCCTGCGCGAGATTTGTGACAAGCACGGCATCTTGTTGATTTTTGACGAGGTCATCACCGGCTTTGGGCGGCTGGGCTGCAACTTTGGCGCAGACTTTTATGGCGTGGTGCCCGATATGCTGAACTTTGCCAAATGCGTGACCAATGGCGTGATTCCCCTGGGCGGCGTGATTTGCACCGACCGCATTTACAACACCATGATGGGAGCGAATTCAAACGCGCCTGAGCATGCGATTGAGTTTTTTCACGGCTACACCTATTCAGGTCACCCGGTGGCCTGCGCTGCGGCCATTGCTACGCTGAATTTGTTCAAACAGGAAAATTTGTTTGAACGTGCGGGCCAAATGGGCAAGGTACTGGGCGACGCCATGCACAGCACCTTCAGGGGCTTGCCCAATGTGACCGGCATTCGCACGCTCGGCCTGGCTGGAGCGGTAGAGCTTGCGCCAATCGCTGGCGCGCCAGGCAAACGTTCTTTTGATATTTTCATGACGTGCTATCACCACGGCGTGCTGGTGCGGCCTGCTGGCGAAAACCTGGTGGTTTGCCCACCCTACATTGTTGAAAAAGAACACATTGACCGCATCGTCAACGTGTTGGCAGATGCGATTGGCAAACATGCGTGAGACTGGTATGAGCCACTAAAGTGACTGAATTTATCATCAAACAAGCCGCTAGCCGTGATGAAATGCGCGCAAGCAGCTATAAGTTTCATAGCATGCAAAGTGCTGCGCCATGCGCGCCAGGTTTTTTCAGCGCTTGGAGCCTTGGCGACTTCCAGCTTGATGGCTATCACGCAAAGGCTTGGTAACCGGTTGGTTCCTGCTGCCGCGCGGTCATGCAAAAATCAGATTCTCACCACACAGAAAGACAGCCATGCTACGTCGCGCTACCAAAATCGTTGCTACCCTGGGCCCTGCATCCAATACGCCTGAGATGCTTCTGGCCATGATCACTGCGGGTGTCAATGTGGTGCGGCTCAACTTCAGCCACGGCAAGGCCGAAGACCACATCAAGCTGGCAGTGCTGGTGCGCGAAGCAGCGCAGCGCGCCGGGCGTGAAGTGGCCATCATGGCTGACCTGCAGGGGCCAAAAATCCGGGTCGGCAAATTTGCTGAAGGCAAAGTGCAACTGGTACACGGCGAAAAGTTTGTGCTGGACGCGTCGCGCACTGAGCCGGGTGATGTGCATGGTGTCGGGCTGGACTATAAAGAGCTGCCGCGCGATGTCAAAGCCGGTGATGTGTTGCTGCTCAATGATGGGCTGATTGTTTTGACAGTTGACCGCGTGCTGGGCGAAGCGGTGCACACCACAGTCAAGCTGGGCGGTGAGCTGTCCAACAGCAAAGGCATCAACAAGCAGGGCGGAGGGTTGACTGCGCCTGCATTGACCGCCAAAGACATGGAAGACATCAAAACCGCGATGAGCTTTCAGGCAGACTATGTGGCAGTGAGCTTTCCGAAAAACGCTACTGACATGGAAATGGCGCGCCAGCTGTGCAACGTGGCCGCAGCCCAATATAAACACAAGCCGGGCTTGATCGCCAAAATCGAACGTGCTGAATCCATACCCAATCTGGAAGAGATTTTGCGGGTCAGTGACGGCATCATGGTCGCGCGCGGAGACCTGGCGGTTGAGGTCGGCAATGCGGCTGTGCCTGCACTGCAAAAGCGCATGATCAAAATGGCGCGGGCGCAAGACAAGGTGGTGATCACTGCCACGCACATGATGGAAAGCATGATTGTGAACCCGGTACCCACCCGCGCCGAGGTCAGCGATGTGGCCAACGCCGTACTGGACGGTACCGATGCAGTCATGTTGAGCGCTGAAACCGCAGCAGGGAAATTTCCGCTGGAAACGATCATTGAAATGGCCAACATTTGCCTGGAAGCCGAAAAAGTCGAATACAAAGAAATTGACGCTGACTTCACGGGTAAAAAATTTGCCCGCATTGACCAGTCGATTGCGATGGGCGCGCTGTTCACGGCCAGCCACCTGGGCGCCAAAGCCATCGTTGCGCTGACCGACAGCGGCTCTACTGCACTGTGGATGAGCCGCCACGACATTCGCGTGCCGATTTATGCACTGACGCCGCGCGTCAGTACCCAGCGCAAGATGACGCTGTACCGAAACGTTCGCCCACTGCTGATGGACACCAGCGTTGACCGAGACACCGCATTGGTTCAGGCGGAGGGTCACCTGATCAGCCGCAAAATTGTGCAGAGCGGCGATGTGTATGCCATTACTTGTGGCGAGCCAATGGGCGCGCCGGGCGGGACAAATATGCTGAAGATTTGCCGGGTGGATTAGGAAGCGCTGAACAAGTCCTTGCGGATGGGCGACAGCCGGATCGGGATGGGCTGCAAGGAAAATTTTGCAGCCAAATAGCTGGCTATTTGCAAGAAATTTGACGCCGCAGAC
>JAYUVG010000235.1:0-2979 GCA_043754255.1 Polaromonas sp.
CAGCGCCAAAGAAGTTTTCATCTTGGGTTTGACCAAGTCCGGCAAGCCGTTTCGCCCCAGCGACTGGGCTGAGCGCCTGGCTGGCGTGATGAGCCCGTTCCGGCCTGGAGGCCCCCAGCCTGGCAGCCATTTGGGCTATTCCCCGTGGTGCGTGCCGACGTCCTTCGGCGATGTGAAATGCGTCATCGTCAACAGGGACTTGCGCGACTACAACGTGATGGCCTGGGACTTTTGCGTCAATTTTGCCAAGGACAATGACTTGCAGGTGGCTCTGGCTGCGCCTGGGGCGGGCGAAGCGTAAGTCAGGCTTCCCACCGAGATGGTTCGTCACCGGCGCACCTCAATTGATAACGCGTGGTGGTTTGACAGAACATGCCCGCAAATAGGCGGTTGCCAGCCGGACAAGATGAGCAGTGAGGCCATGCACCATCGACGCTGGAGTGCCCATTGCCAAAAATCCCTGTATCGGGCCAACCAACGCTGTTGAGAGTACAAAACTCACGGTTCGAATGTCATCAAACTTGGCGTCCGACGCACAAGCCAGAACATCGCACAAAGCCAGTTGCGAGCGCTGGGTCATTCGCACAACCACTTGTGTGCCGCCAACCTCTGCGGCAACCGCGTACAGCGCCGCCGACGTCTTTGGCTCGCGCAGCTTTACATCTACAAACGCCGTGACGATGTCTTTGGCGATGTCGTCCAGCCCTTTGCCTTTGGCGGCGAGGCAGGCGGACTCGACTTCTTCAAGAACCTGCACCAGGTGTTTTTCCAATACAGCGGCCGGCAAGGCACTCTTGTTGGGAAAGTACTGGTAGAGCGTTCCCACAGAGGCACCCGCTCGTTCGGCCACACGGGTAGTTGTTAACCGCTCCAAGCCCACCTCAATTAAAACCTGAACCGTTGCAGTGAAAAGGGCATCAACCGTTGATGCTGAACGCGCCTGAACTGGTGTTTTACGCGGGCTTAGCGAGTTTTTAGTGGATGCCATTGAATGCGAATTCAAAAGCTGAGTGATTCTTCATATTATTGAACGCTCACAACATCTGGCCAACACCATGTCACGTTTAAAAATTACCAGCGATTCATCAATAACCTTGCTCGGCTGGCGTACCTCAGCATTCAAAGTGTCCACCACGGCCTTGATATCAACCTTGGTAGGCTGCGCATCCGTTCCTGCGGTTGAACAAAAATCAGAGGCGTCTCTCATGAAGTTTGCCTACAAGGTGTGGGAATTTGGCAACCCTATCATCCGATCATTGGCAATACAGGCGCGCGGTGAATGGACTTTTACTTCCACGCCGAGTGGCACGCAGGTTAGCTGGTCTTACACCTTCACTGCAAAAAATGCACTGATGGCAATCTCGCTGTCAGCTATCGCAAACCTTCTGTGGCGGGGCTATATGGATGTTTGCCTTGAGAATTCGATCCGGTTGATGTCGCCCTGAAGCGTGCAACTGTTGGCCTCTCACGCCACGGCATCAAACGGATTCAGCACCTGCACACCGCAGCCCGTAAAGTCCCGCACATTGCGCGTGGCGATGACCAGCAGGTGTTCCTGCGCGGTGGCGGCGATCAGCATGTCGGGGGCGCTGCGGATGATGCCTTGCGCCTGAAACTGGCCGCGCAACATACCTGCGCGCTGGGCTATCGATTCGGTAATGGGGTAGACCGCGTGCAGGCTTTGCACGATGGCATTGAACAGGCTCGACTTGCGCGCGTTGGGCTGCCACGCCAGGCCAAAATGCGCTTCTTCGAGGGTCACGGCAGAAGTCGACAACAATTCAACCGATTGAAGCCATTGCATGACGCTCGCGTTTGGCGTTTTTTTAACCAGTTCGCTCAGGACATTGGTGTCGGCCAAAAAAATGGTTTGCGCCATGAACTGTTTTAGATTGGCAGTTTTCTCAGGATGTCATTCGGCATCAGTGAAGCTGTTGCTGCGCTTCCACGCGGCGGCACGCGTGGCCTCGGCAACCAGGCCCAAATCGTCTGTGGGTAAATGGGCGGCACGCGCAGCCATGATGCTGCTGTAGACGTTATCCGCGCTGCGGGCGGCCACTTCGGTGCGCCTGAAGTAGTCGGCAGACACGATTACTGCCACCGGCGCATTGCGCTTGGTGATGACTTGCGGCGCGCGCTGGGCAGCGTTGATGAGGGCGGACAATTGCTGGCGCGATTGGGCGATTGAGATAGACATAAATTGCCTTTCTTGTACGTTTGATTTGTACATTGTAGTATCACCGAATTTCAGTAAAACTTGCCGGGCTGCGCAGTGCCCACAAAAAAGCCGCTAACTCTTGCGAACTAGCGGCTGGTCTGTTTGTGTGCTTGCTTTGCTGGCAGCGCACCCGTTACAAACGGCAGACTGATTGTGTTGAGCAACCAATCCGTGCGGGTGGATTCATCGGTTAGATCAAGCCGGTTTTGCGGCTGCAGGAGCAGCCAGAGCCAATTTCTTGACTCGGCTGGACAGGCGGCTCTTGTCGCGTGCTGCCTTGTTTTTGTGAAAAATGCCTTTGTCGGCCACGGTATCCACCACGGCCTGCATTTTGCCAAAAGCGGCAGTGGCTTTGTCTTTGTCGCCGGATGCTACGGCTTTTTCAACGTTTTTCACTGCAGTGCGGTACTGTGAACGCAAAGACGTGTTGGCGGCGTTGATTTTGACGTCTTGACGGACGCGTTTGCGGCCCGACGCCAAGCGCGGGTTCTTTTTCTTGGGTTTGGTAGATGCCATATTGAGTATTCCTATTGTTTGAAGATGTTGCCAGCAAAGCTCTCTAGTCTACCAGTTCATGAAAAACGATGACACGATGGGCTCGCCGGGCGCAGCAGCAGCCGGTCCGACGCATTTTTTGCTGCTACACTTACAGGCTGGATTAAAAAATCTCAGGCGCGTAGCTCAGCTGGTTAGAGCACCACCTTGACATGGTGGGGGTCGATGGTTCGAGTCCATTCGCGCCTACCAACTTGCACCAGTCT
>JAYUVG010000236.1:0-11238 GCA_043754255.1 Polaromonas sp.
ACCGCGTTGATCAAACCAAACACCCAACTGGGCTGCGGTCCGAAAAAGCCCCATGCAAAAAACGTCAGCACAGCTGCCGCAACAACCCCATAAACAAAATAGCCCGCCACCACATCCGCCATGCGCTGCATCGGCGCTTTTGAGCGCTGCGCCTGCGCTACCATTTGCACAATCTGCGACAGCATGGTCGCGCTGCCCACGTGTTCTGACCGCATGACCAGCGCGCCGCTGGTATTTAGCGTAGCGCCAATCAATTTGTCGCCCACCCGCTTGGTAACGGGCAATGGCTCGCCGGTCAGCATCGACTCGTCGAGTGCGCTGCTGCCTTCCGTCACCACGCCATCAACCGGCACTTTTTCACCCGGCCGCACGCGCAGCATGTCGCCGACGTGGACGTTGATTAAAGGTATGTCTTCTTCTTTGCCATCAGCGCCAATCCGTCTGGCAGTTTTAGGTGACAAGCCGAGCAAAGATTTGATGGCCGCTGATGTTTGCGAGCGGGCTTTCAACTCCAGCAACTGCCCCAGCAGCGTCAATGAAATGATGACCACAGCAGCCTCAAAGTACACCGCAACGCGCCCCATCGAAAGAAATGAATCCGGAAACACCTGCGGGAAAAAGAGAGCCACCACGCTGTAGACAAACGCCGCGCCGGTGCCCAGGCTGATTAGCGTCCACATGTTCGGGCTGCGGTTAAGAACCGATTCCCAGCCGCGTTTGAAAAATGGCGCACCTGCCCACAGCACCACGGGCATCGACAGCCCAAACTCCACCCAGCTTTGCGTGGCCATACTGAAGAGTTCCAGCCTGTGCCCCACCATAGCCAGAAAAGTAACCACCACCGTGAGCGGCAGCGTCCACCAAAAGCGGTGCTGAAAATCAATCAGCTCTTTGTTCTCACCCTCTTCAAGTTCGGGGATCAAGGGTTCAAGAGTCATGCCGCAAATCGGACAGTTGCCGGGCTTGTCTTGCCGGATTTCGGGGTGCATGGGGCAGGTATAAATCGTGCCAGCCTGGCCAGGTTTTTGCACTGCGCCCGTTATCTCTTTTAGGGGTGCTGTTCTTGCCGATGGATTGGCTCCTGCACCAGCTGACTTTGCCGTTGTGAACTGGTCAGGGTTGGCATTAAATTTGGTCTTGCAACCAGCGCTACAAAAGTAGTAGCGCTTGCCAACATGCTCAGCCTGGTGCTGTGACTGCTCGGTCACTGTCATGCCGCAGACGGGGTCTTTCAACGCCTGCAGTGCGGTGTCTGCACAAGGCGCGGCCAGCTTATCCACAGCATCCGCCGGATTTTTTCACTGGCGGTGATGAAGCAGTTGCTGTAGCAGCCAGCTTGGCCGGGTATCCCGCGGCCGTCGCTGCCAGTACCAGCGCGTCGCCGCCTTGCAGCAAATCGCCGGTAACGCTGGCGCGACCTGCTGGCAAGTCAACATCGACAGCGCTGACGCCTGGCACACGGGTCAGGGCAGCAGTAACGTTTTTTACGCAGCCGCCGCAGCTCATGCCTTGTACTTCAAGATGGATGGTGTTCATGGTTAGATCCTTTGTAGAGGTAGCAAAATCAAATATGCGCAGGCTCAGCTGTCGCGGTCTGAAAGCATTTTTCGGTTTATTTATTCATCGGTGCTGATCAATGCGTTGCGTCCTCATCACGCCAACACCCGGTAATTAATCATCATCCCTGCGTCTTCATGCTCTAGGTTATGGCAATGAAACACGTAGGTCTGGCTGCCCGGGTAGTCGTGGGCAAAGTCGATTGCAATGCGCACGGTTTCGCCAGGCCAAACCAGTACGGTGTCCTTCCAGCCGAGGTCGCTTACTGTGCGGCCTTTGCCGAAGCGCGCCGTAGTAGCAACCTGGGGCGGGCTGCCAATACGCTCCAGCACCTGAAACGAAAAGCCATGAAGATGCATCGGGTGCGGCATGCCGATGGCCGGGTTGCTGATGCTCCAGATCTCAACCGCACCGCGTTTGACATCAAACGCAATCTCATCCATCTTGAAGGTGCGGCCATTGATTAAAAAACGCATTTGTCCAAGTGAGAGTTCGATCTTGCGTTCGGAAGCTTTGGCCAGGTCAATCGGTTTGACTACCGACAACACAGCTGGCAGCTTGGGCACGATACGTTCACCACCAACAACCGCCAGTTTCAACACATTGAATGCCTGACCCAGTTCCAACCGCGACGAGCCCATACCGCCCATCATTCCCATTGCCTCGCGCTTGCCCCCACCCATGCCGGACATGCCTCCCACCCCAGCAGAGCCCTCGTTCTCCATCGCATCGAAAGCCAGGCTCTTGAGGAAGATCGCCTCACCGGGCTGCGCCTGGCCTGCATCAATCAGCACATCCAGCCGCTCCCCCGGTGCAAAAAACGCCTCCGTGACGGTCTCAGGCCGCTCGATCAAACCGCCGTCGGTGCCAATCACGGTGAAATTAAGCGGTGTTTCGCCCTTGACGAACGCCAGCCGGTAAATACGTGCATTCGAGCCATTGAGCAGCCGCAGGCGGTAGGTGCGTGGCGTTACGGTTTGCACCGCATTGGCCGTCAGGTTGGCCAGCACAATGTCGCCCAGCCAGCCCATCATGGCTTCATGCATTCCCGGCTTGTAGACCAGCCTGCCTTGCTTATCAAACTGTTTGTCTTGCACCACCAGCGGCAGGTCGGTAACGCCCAGCTGCAAATCAAGCGCTTTGCTGATGTTGCGCTGGTCAGCATCATCCACCAGGAAAAAACTTGCCAGCCCGTTGTAGGCCTGTTTGGCAGTCAGGTTGTGCGCATGGGTGTGATACCAGTATGTGCCGCCCCGGTTTCGCACCGTAAAGTCGTAGTCATATTTCTTACCCGGCCCAATAGTGCTGGCCGGGTGACCATCCATTGCGGCGGGCGTGTGCAAGCCATGCCAATGGATGATGGTGGGTTCCTTCAATTCGTTGTGAAGAGTGGCGGTAAAACGCGTGCCACTTTCCATCCGCAGAATCGGGTTTTGGTAAGCCTTGCCGGCTTGCTCGGTCTGGTACAGCAAAAAAGGCGAAGGTTTTTGCGATTTGGGCCCAGGTAACAGCGGGAAACTCGCGGATGTAGCGCGTATTTTCAAGGGGCCTGCAACATCAAGTATTCCAAATGGGCCACTGGCCACCGGGATAAACAGCTTTTGGGTGAAGTTTTGTGCGTCTACAGGGTCAAACCGGTAATGTTTGAATTTCTTCTTACCCTTTTCAATGCTGTAGGCAATGCCTGTGTAGCCGGACGCGACAGCACCCGTTACTTGCATCATGCGTCGTCGTGTAAACATTAGCTTTCCTTGTTTGCTCTTCAAATACAACAGCACTTGCTGCTACAAATTCATCTTACGAAGTGCTCACAAAACTGTATTGATTCAAATCAACAGACGGACAGGTAACTGGTAACTGGTAAGAGGTAACAAGCAACAAGCGATCAAATACAACGGTCAGTTGCGCAAAGACGCTTTACTTGTTCATCGGCATAGCGGAGCCACCCATCTTCATGTCAGTCGCACCGCGCTTGGCCAAAAACTTGTCAAAAATGGCAATCTCTTTTTTCTGCGCGCGAATAATGTCTTTTGCCATCGCCCGCATCTGCCCGTCTTTGCCGTTTTGCAACTGCGCTTCGGCCATGGTCAGGGCGCCCTGGTGATGTATCTTCATCATCATCGCAAAGTCCACGTCCGGATTGCCGCTGGACTTCATGCCCATCATGCTGTTGTGCATGTCAGTCATCATGGGCTTCATGTCCATACCTGCGCCCATACCCGCACTCATACCCGTCCCCTGCTTCATGTCCGTGCCTGGCCTGGCGGCCGAACTTGTGCCTGGCATGGGCTTGACAATTTCAGCCGGCATTTGCATAGGGGCGGTTGGCTGAGAAAATGCTCCAGTCGCTGGTAACGCCATGGCCGCCGCGAGTAATGCCGTACGCGACACGCTGGTTGCAGAAAAAAATTTGTATCGGGTCATGGTGCAAAGTCCTTCAAATTGAATTTGGAAAAGATCAGTTTCAGTATGCGCCGACGTATCGCGCGCTGTGGTCAGGAAATGCGCCGTTATCATTCAGTTCACATTGAACTTTTTGGTTTTTTGCAAATCATTAATCCATGCACCGCTTTTTGCAGTTACTGTTCGTATCGTTGTTGGTTGTCCTGCTGCCTTTGCGCGGCTGGGCTGGCGACGTCATGGCGATAGAAATGACAACAAAAATGGCGGCGAACAACGTTTGGGCACCAGCCAACAACGTGTTGAACCAGCAAGAAGCGATTCCGTTTGCGAGCCAGATGCAGATGCCCAGCGACTGTGCAATGCATTCGCAGCCACTCGCTGCTGATGTTGCAGTGCATTGCACCAGTTGCGACACCTGCGGGTTATGTCTGTCTGTCACCAGCCTGAAGCAGGTGCAGCCGCCAGTAAGCCGCGCACATCAACATTCATCGCCTCTTGCTTTGGATGTGAGCTTTAGCAGCGCTGTCAAAAGCTCAGTCCTCAAACCACCGATTTCCTGACCTTCAAGCCCAAGGTGCGTCTGCCAGTCGGCAAACGCTGTTTGTAACGGTGATCTCTGTATCACCCAAGCCTGAAGGAAAGACATGAAACGATTTTTGATTGCGGCTGCCTTGCTGGCCAGTGCCTTGGCTTCTGCTGTCGCCCATGCAGGCCCGATGGGGTTTAAAGGCAGCACCATGGCAATGGGCGACCTTTCACCCAACTGGCAGGAGGGCTGGGTGAATTACGCCGTTACGCCGCGCGATGCTTTCGGTGCCGGCGGTGTGTTGATGCGCTCGGACGATAAGCGCTTGAGCCGCAACTTCAGCGAGTTGACTTACACCAGACTGCTGCACCGCATCAATGGGGAGCATTCGCAGGCCAACTTTTGGTTGCTCGGCGGTGCAGGCCAGGTGACGGGAAACAACTTCAGCGGCAGCAAAACCATGTTGGCACCGGGTTTGGCAGCTGACTATGAAACCACCCGGTTTTATGTGTCAGCGTTAGCACGGCTTTACCGTGAAAACTTGTCGGGTAAGGGCATCAACCATGACTTTGCATCGGTACGCACAGGCTTTTCGTTTTACGAAGCGGACTATGACGAGACCCAGCCATGGCTGATTGTTGAGGCACGCCGCATGCGGGGCCTGTCTGAGAAAATTGAAATCACGCCGATGCTCCGGCTGATCAGTAACCGCTATTTCGTCGAGTTTGGTGTGAGCAATACCAGGCAGGGCCGATTTAACTTCATGTATATTTTTTAACCTGAAAGAATTTTATGAAAACGACATTTACTATCAAATCTATAGCTGCTTGCGCGCTAATCGTGTCGGCTACATGCGTATTTACCAATGTATTTGCCGCTGAAAGCGTCAAGGCGACTGTCAATGGCATGGTGTGCTCTTTCTGCGCCCAGGGCATTGAGAAAACACTTTTGAAAATGCCGGAAGCCAAAGCGGTGTTTGTCGATTTGAAAAAGAAAGTGGTGGCTGTTGAAGCCAAAGATGGCCAGACGCTGGACGGTAAAAAAATCAGCGCTGAAATCAAGGAGGCAGGTTACGACGTGGTCAAGCTGGAGACAGTTGCGCTGTCGGTTGAAGACATCAGGACTGCAGTGAAAGCAAAGAAGTGATGAAAGTAAACAAGTGATGAAAGTAAAAAAGTGAGGGAGGCACCGCTTGAAGCCACGCCCGGCCGGTGGATGGCTTTTTTAAGCCTGTTCACCAGCACAGGCACACTGATTTGCTGCGCGCTGCCGGCCCTGCTGGTGGCGATAGGGGCGGGCGCGGCGCTGTCTACGCTGGTGTCTGTTGTGCCGGGCCTGGTGTGGGTCAGTGAGTACAAAGAGCCGGTCTTTTTGGCAGCTGGGGTGATGCTTGCCGTCAGCGGTTGGCTGCAATGGCAAGGCCGCTTTGCACCTTGCCCGGTTAACCCATCGCAGCGCGATGCCTGCTTGCGCACCCGCAAAACATCGCGGTACATGTTTGCAGCAAGTGTGGTGATTTACGCGGTTGGCGGCTGGTTTGCATTTGTACAGCCGCTGTTTAATCAATAGCTGGCAGCGCCCTGTTTAATGACTGCCAAACTTTGCGAAAAGTCTGATGCGCGTCGATTAAGGATTGGTCTTTTTAACAGCAGTATTCAATTCAGGTTTGCTGGGCAGATCTGGTGCAGATGTCGCGCATCCGGCGGACAGCAAACCTGAAATGACAATGACAAGTAGTTTATTTAACAAAGCGTATGGCACGGCCTTTTCCCTCCAGGCTTCCCCAACTTAACAAACTGATGCCGCCTTGACCGTAACGGACAAGAATCACAGCGTCAGCACCCAGTTCATGTGCTTTTTCCTTAAGCCGTTCGTTCACCAGTTCCTGAGTGGGGTTCGGATGAAAAACAGTTGTCTTGTTGACATTGACAGTCACATCTCCAAGCGATTCATACTTTCGCCCGACGATGTCTGCATCCGACACCACGATGGCATTGACAGGTGTTTTGGCCACTGTGGTGGTTTGAACAGCGGTCGCACCCTGCAGGTCAACGTTGCTGGTTGACCAGGTTGCGCAGCCAGTGACAGAAATTGCCAGCATTAACGAAATTAAAGATATCTTCAAGGTTTGCTCCGGGTTTTTTTCAGTAATGCATTGTTACCGCTAATCATCCATGAAACCGACATTTAAAGTATTTTCACGGAGCAACCAGTCAGAAAAATTGTGTTGGCAAGCGCTTAACAACTGCCGGTTAGGCAACCTCCAGGGGCTGGGTATGCTTTCCTTTCGAGAGTGCTGATCTGCGCAGTTGAGACGAAGTTGGAATTTCGTGTATGCTATTAAATATATAGCTGCTTGCGCGCTATTTGTAACGGCTAGAGGCATATTTGCATCTGAAATTGGCTAGAAAATAACGAAAATTCAGACTTTTGAGTGTGCTAAGGTTCAGCCCATGCCGCAAGCCATACGCCACACACTTTTATCGATTCGGGATCTGTTGATCTCGTTTGGCCCTTTTGTTTTTCTGGCCATCGCGCTGTTGGGCCTGGCCTACTGGTGGCTTGACCCAAATCCGCCCAAGCATGTCACGCTGGCAACCGGCCCGGCTCAAAGCGCTTATGAAGAGTTTGGCAAGCGCTATGCCAGAGCACTGCTGCGAGACGGAATCACGGTCGAACTGATCACCACACAGGGGTCTGCTGCCAACCTGCAGTTGCTGCGGGAAGGCAAGGTTGATTTGGGTTTTGTGCAGGGCGGCACCAGCGACTACACAGACGCTGACAAGGAAAATCTTCAATCGCTGGGCAGTCTGTTTGTAGAGCCTGTCTGGCTTTTTTACCGTGAGGATGCGGCACTAAAAATCACTGCAACAGCCACTCTTGGATCACTGACCCAGCTGCAGGGCATGAAAATCAATCTGGGTACACCCGGTAGTGGAGTCCCCGGCCTGATGGGCAAATTGCTGGACAGCAATCGCGTGGAAACCTCAACTTTGAAAATCTCCAGCCTGGAGCAAACGCCTGCCACCATGGCGTTTTTGGCGGGCGATATTGATGCGATTGTGTTTGCCTCGGCGCCTGAATCACTGATGGTGCAAATGCTGCTGCAAACGCCCGGCGTCAAGCTGATGAACTTTGCGCAAAGCGATGCGTATTCGCGCCGGTTTGATTTCTTGAGCGCCACGCGCTTGCCGCGCGGCGTTGTTGACCTGGCAGCCAATATTCCGCCAGACGATGTGCGGCTGGTCGGCCCCACCACAGCGTTGATCACCCGCACCAGCACCCACCCGGCGCTGCTTCAATTGTTCGCGTTGGCGGGCAACGCCATGCACGGCGGGGCAGGGTGGTTCAAGCGGGCGCGTACCTACCCCAATATTGAAAACAACGAGCTGCCAATTGCCAAGGAGGCCGAACGTGCCATCAAAAGCGGCCCGCCCCTGCTGCAGCGTTACCTCAGCTTCTGGATGGCCAACCTGGTAGACCGGATGTGGCTGGTGCTGAGCGTAATTTTGGTGGTGCTGCTGCCACTGTCCCGCATCTTGCCGCCGCTTTATACCTTCAGGGTGCGGTCGCGTATTTTCAGGTGGTACGGCCAGCTGCGCGACATTGAGGTGCGCAGCCAGACCGAAGACAACCAGAGCCTGTTGCAAGAGCTGAACGCGCTGGAAAACAAGGCCGAAAAAATCACCGTCCCGCTGTCGTATACCGACGAGCTGTACGCGCTGCGCAGCAACATTCATCTGGTGCGCAAGAGGCTACTGCGCACCTGATAAATCTTAAGAAGCAGCTACAGCCCCAGCGCCTTCCATCCTGGCAAACCCAGCTTTTCAAGCGTGGCAATGTTGGTTTTGAAAATCGCATCAGCCTGTGGCCCAGTAATTTGGAAGATACGTTGTTGGCAGGCAGTGTGTGCAATGCATAACCTACCTGCCGTGCCATCCGACCCAGACCAGCCATGCAGGCGATCTGCCCGTAGGTGGCCACTTTTCCCCGGGGAATTTTCAGCATGGCCGCGTAGACGCGCGCATTTCTGTCGCTCATGCCGATTACTTTAATCTGTGAGGGATGACTTGATCATGGTGAGTGCTTGTGCAAGATCGTCGCGCAGATCCTGGGCATCTTCCAGACCTACATGCAGGCGAACGAGACGACCTTCATCGGGCAGCACACTCAAGGTTCGCAAGTTGTACGGAACGGCGGGCAGCACCAGGCTTTCGAAGCCGCCCCAACTCGTTCCCAGGCTAAAAAGCTTAAAGGAATCGATAAAGGCCGCGAACGCAGTTTCACTGCACGGTATCAGCTCAAAGGTAAACGGCCCCGCAGCGCCGGAAAACTGTTCGCGCCACAACGCATGTCTGGGGTCAGACACCAGCGCCGGAAACATGACACGCTTGACCTGCGGCTGTTGCTCCAGCCAAAGCGCCACCGTCATCGCGGTTTGTTGATGCCGCTGCAGGCGAATCGCAAGCGTGCGCAGGCCTCGCAATGCAAGCCAGCAGACATCAGGCGCCGCATGCACGCCGCTGCGGTCACAAAAGCTGCGGGTGCTGGCGAGGTCGTCCCAAGAACCTGTGACCAAGCCAAGCATCAGGTCGGAGTGACCGTTGATGTACTTGGTGGCAGAGTGGATGGAGATGTTGATACCCAGTGCATGGGCATTGAAAAACACAGGCGTGCCCCAGGTTGAGTCCGCAGCCACCGGTATGTTGCGTTGATGGGCCGCTGCGCACACTGCGCGCACATTGAGCATTTCCATCGTCAGGGACGCAGGCGTTTCGATGTAGACAAGACTGGTGTTGTCCCGCAAATAGGAAGCGATGTCAGCGTCGCCTGGAAAGTACTCCACTGTGGTTCCCAGCGCAGTCAACTCCTTGTCACAAAATAGGCGTGTTGGTCCATACACGCCGTTGCTTAGCAGCAGATGTTTGCCGGGTCCGGCATGCGCACTGAGAACGGCGACGATGGCTGAAAGCCCACTGGCTGCGGCTAGGCAGGTTTGCGTTCCTGCGAGCGACGCCATGGCACGTTGCAACTCGAAGGTTGTCATCGTGCCCGAGCGGCCGTAGCGCGGTGAATCGAACACCCGCTGATGATGCGAATGCTTGTAGTCAGCCAAGGTCTCGAAGACCACGGTCGAAGCTCGAACCAGTGGAGGGTTGATGGCTTGAACCGACCTGGCGGTATCGCGACCCGCGTGAATCAAAAATGTGTCTGTGTGCATGGCAAAGTACCGGTTGGTGGGCGTGCCATTGATAATAGGATGGCATGCCAAAGTTAAAAAGCCAACAAATATCGTCCAAGCGCCAAAATCTAGGTTTGTGGGCCACGCTGGCAAGGAGCCACGCGGCCGGTAGCGTACTGCCGCAGCACCAGCATCAAACCGGGCAGCTGGTCTATGCAGTTCGTGGCGTCATGCTCGTACAGACGCAGCTCTCACGCTGGACAGTGCCACCACAACGTGCGCTCTGGGTGCCGCCGCAGCATCCGCACGAAATCCACATCCTTTCAAACACCGAGATGCGCACGGTATATTTCCAGCCGGAACTGATCACCCAATGCAGCTCTTTTGTTCGCCTGACTGAAGTACATGCCGTGGCGGCATCGCCTCTTATCAAAGAGCTCGTGCTCGGGCTTTTTGACGATCAGTTTGATCACGCCACCCGGCGCCTGATGGTTTTCTTGTTGCTGCAAACCTTGCGGCAGACGCCCAGCCTTCCGACCCATCTGCCGATGCCGAGCAGTGAAGGTTTGCGCTGCGCATTGACCCAACTTTTGGAGACGAACGACTGGCAACTTTCCATGAGGCAGCTTGCGTCAGTGGCCACCATGTCCGAACGCACTTTTTCCCGACGTTTTACTGCTGAAGTTGGTTTGAGCTTTCGTGCCTGGCGGCAGCGTGCACGAATCATCTCGTCGCTCGATCTGCTGGCCACAGACCGCTCGATCAAGGTCATTGCCAGTCTCTTGCAGTTTGAAAGCGCTGCGGCCTACATTTTCTCGTTTCGCGAACTTCTTGGCTGCACGCCAAACACTTTCCGTCAGGAAAATCAAGCTGCGACAGTTGCCCTCTAACGCGGTCTCACAAGCTTGGTACTACACCTTAAAAGTAGCGAGTGCAGTGCGCTTTCAAGTTTCGATATTTCTGGGTTGCGCAAATAGCGCTTTCCAGCCCGCATGCCCCAGCTTTTCAAGGGTATGAATATTCGCTTGAAAAATCGCATCCGCCTGTGGAAACGCCTCCACCGCGCGTTCCACACTGTCTTCACGCAACAAATGCAATATGGCAAACGGCGCACGATTCGTGTAGTTGCTGATGTCGTCTGGCTCGGTGCCATCAAACTGAAATTGTGGATGAAAACTGGCCAACTGAATCACACCCTCAAGTCCATGCTCATCAATCACGCCTTCAGCGATTTCCAGAAAATCATTGAAGTCTAAAAAGTCTTCAAACAGCGTGGGGTGGATGAGCAGGGTGGTGTCAATTTCACTGGCAGGCGTTGCTGCCAGCAAGTCCAGTTCACGATCCAGTTCTTCCAGCAGGTCGTCAGCGTGACGTGCCTTGCTGACCACCAGGCGAACCTGGTTTTTAACGTAAACCGCTTTGGCGAACGGGCACAGGTTCAAGCCGATCACGGCTTTTTCTAGCCAGTGGCGGGTTTTTTCCAAGACTTGTTCGTCGGCCATAAATTCGGGGTCGCAGATTTTTCAACGCGGAGGGGAGGAGAGCGCGGAGGACGCGGAGTTTAGAAATA
>JAYUVG010000237.1:0-7043 GCA_043754255.1 Polaromonas sp.
AAGTAAAATCGGGCTACAGCCCATATAAATAGAGCGCAAGCAGCTATTAAAATAATAGCAAATCTACAGTTTTCAAGACTGAACGCTGTCAATCACCAAAGTCAACTTGCTACCGCCTGCTTTCGTAGGCATGTTCTGTCCAACTAGCCCTGCAAAGCCCAAGGTTTGCCAAAGCAGTCCAAGTGTTTTTGGATAAAGGCTTCAAGGGTCATGGCTGCAATACCGATGTTTGTCAAAATCAGGTGTTCATCTCAGGGAACATGCAGCGGATCGCACCAACGCTGCACACTTCCTCGGGATGCTGCGAAAAGACAACGCAGCCGGTTGAAGATGAAACCTTAAATACTGGATTTTTCGCAGCAGTTAATCATATTTCAGTGAAACTTTGAAAACGGAAGTACTCAAGAATTTTGTAGTAATTTGTAAGGAAACTCTTACAATATTAGATATGAATCTAGCTAGAAAGAAACTAACTAACCCCGAAAGTTATACCCATTTGGACTTTGTCTGGGCAGTTCAAACCATTTGCGCCATTCATAAAAAACCATTTGACCAAGCACTGCTGTTACAGCAATTTCCCCCGCCCTATGATCAAGCATCCATGGTGCGTGCTACGCAGGCGCTAGGGTTCAAAAGCCAGCTGAGTAATATAGATGCGGCGCAGCTGTCAAACCTGCCGCTGCCTTTACTGGCCGAATTAAGTGACGGCGCTTTGCCGAAATCCGAAATTACAGATGTGGTTACTGGTGTGTCCGACGATGCTTTGGTAGACGTAATCGACGTACCCATGCCATGCTTAGGACTCGCCCTGATTGTTGCAGTCAGTAATGATCAAGTTGTATGGCTCCCAACCATAAGTGAAGCGCCCAACCAAGAACCGGTCACACAGACGTTGCAGGAATTTGCTGCGCGACTCAGCGGTTATGTCTACTTGCTGTACCCCAAAGACGAAGCAATTAGTGACCCCGATGCGGCGCAAGCCGTTTCAAGCTTCGGTTTCAAGTGGTTCATACCTGAGCTGCTAAAGCACCGCAAGGTGTGGCACGAGGTACTGGGTGCTAGCCTGGTTATTCAGTTGTTGGCTCTGGGCCTGCCGCTGTTTACGCAAGCGATTATTGATAAGGTGGTGGTTAACCGTACCGACAGTACGCTGATAGCGCTTGCAATTGGCATGACGGTGTTCATGCTGTTCACTGCGCTGCTCACCTGGGTGCGCCAGTACGCCATCTTGCATACGGGCAACCGGGTAGATGCGGTGCTGGGTTCAAGCGTTTTTAAACACCTGTTCAGCCTGCCACCCCGATATTTTCAAAACCGGCCAACCGGCATTATTGCCGCCCGCCTACATGGAGTAGAGACCATCCGCGAGTTCATTGCATCCGCTGCCGTCACGCTCATTCTTGACTTGCCGTTTTTACTGATTTGCATGGCCGTGATGTTTTATTACTCGGTCACGCTCACTCTCATTGTGTTGGGGATATTGAGTGTGATTGCCCTGATTTCGTTTTTAATCGCTCCAGTGTTTCAAGTTCGCTTGAACGAGCAATTTTTATTGAGCGCTCGCAACCAGGCGTTTGTGACTGAATACGTGGGCGGGCTTGAGACCGTCAAGAGCCTTCAGTTTGAACCCCAACTTCAAGCCCGGTATGACGGCTATCTGGCCACCTATTTGCAGTCTGGATTTAAAACCAAGCAAATTGCCAACACCTACAACGTCGTAGCCAACACGCTTGAGCAATTGATGACCTTGCTAATATTGGTGATCGGCGCATGGATAGTGATGCACCCCGATGCAGCTGCGGTTGCTGCAGGCACTGGCACAGTGTTCACTATCGGCATGCTGGTCGCTTTTCAAATGTTTGCTGGCAAGCTCAGCCAGCCCATGCTGCGCATGGTCGGCTTGTGGCAACAGTTTCAGCAAGCGAAATTGGCCGTTGACAGGCTGGGCGACTTGATGAACGCTCCTGCCGAACCTTACCGCTTGGCTCCCAGCCGTAGGTCTGAAGGTAAAGGTGCCATTGAATTGGTCGCAGTCGGCTTTCGCCATTCACCTGACTTGCCCCTGCTGTACCAAAACGTCAACCTGACCATTACCCCCGGCCAAACCGTAGCCATCATGGGGCCCAGCGGTACTGGCAAATCAACGCTGACCAAGTTGTTGCAAGGCTTTTACCGCCCAACCGAGGGGCGCATTCTGGTCGACGGTATTGACGTTTTGCACCTCAGTGCCAATGAGCTGCGCGCCAACTTTGGCGTAGTGCCACAAGAAACCGTTTTATTCAGCGGCACGGTGTATGACAACCTGCTGATGGCCAACCCGCTGGCCAGTTTCGAGCAAGTGGTGCAAGCCTGCCAGATGGCGGAGATACACGAAGCCATTCAAACCCTGGCGCAAGGCTACCAGACTGAAATTGGTGAGCGTGGTGCGGGTTTGTCAGGCGGGCAAAAGCAGCGCCTGGCCATCGCGCGTGCCCTGCTCAAGCGGCCCAAGGTACTGATATTTGACGAAGCCACCAGCGCACTTGACGCGCAAACCGCTAACGCCTTTGCCACAACTATCAACGCACTGCGCGGCAAGGTCAGCATGTTATTTGTGACCCATGCGCTGCCCAGGACGCTGATAGTTGACGAGATTTTTGTGATTGGCGGCGGCCATTTGAAAAAGGCGACTCACGCGGTTGCGCCAAAGGCAGCCGCATGAACAGTGCCAGAAGCGATTTACAACCTGGTTTGGTTAAACGTATGACTAGCCGAGTCGCTGGGGCGCTAGTTTCAAACGTGGCCGAGTTCACTCCAGGCCTGTTAGCCATTACTCAAAGCCCCATGCCCAAATTGCCACGGGCTATTTTTTACACAGTGGCATTGTTGTTTGCAGTGTTGCTGGCGTGGGCTATTTTTGCCAAGGTAGATGTGGTGGCTATTGCTGATGGCAGACTGATACCCACCACTTACACAAAAATTGTTCAACCGGTTGAGGCAGGAGTGGTGGCTGAAATTCTGGTGCGCGAAGGCGACAAAGTCCAAGCAGGCCAAGTGTTGATACGGCTAGACACCACGCTGGCAGGCGCAGATGGCCGCAGCCTGGCCAGCGAGCTGGCGCTCAAGCGCCTGACGTTGCGCAGGGTGGATGCAGAGCTTGCGGCCCAGCCATTGACCCCCGTCAGCGGCGACGACCCCGTCATGCTGGCTCAAGTGCAGGCCCAGGCCAATGCACACCGCCAAGCCTTCACAGATTCAGTCGCCCAAGAAGTTGCCACCCGAGAGCGTGCGCAAAACGAACTCAGTGCCGCACGCGAAACTTTCACCAAACTGCAAACCACCTTGCCCGGCTACGAGCAAAGCGCCCAAGCCCACAAAAAGCTAGTGGCTGAAGGCTTCTTCAGCCCTATCGCAGGCAACGACAAAGAGCGCGAAGCAATAGAAAAATCCCAAGACCTCAAAGCCCAGGCCGCAACCGTGCAAGGCTTGCAAGCCACTATCAATGCACAGGACAAAAAGATAGCAGGCTTGACCAGCACCTTTCGCAGCCAGCTGTTAATCGAGCGCACTGACGCTATGGGCCAGCTGGCCAGGCTGGAGCAAGAAGCACAAAAGATGGGATACAAAACCGGCCTTTTAGAGCTCAAAGCCCCGCAAGCAGGCATCGTCAAAGACGTGGCCACCACCAGCAAAGGCGCTGTGGTGCAACCCGGCATGGTGCTGCTGACGCTGGTGCCGAAAGGCGAAAGCCTGTTGGCTGAAGTGCAGGTCAAAAACGAAGATGTTGGCTTCGTACAAACAGGCCAACTGGTACGCATCAAGGTAGCGGCCTACCCGTTTCAAAAATACGGCTTGATAGAAGGCCGCATCCAAACCCTGGCACCTGATGCGCAAGCGCCCAATAACCAAAACCCAAACATGCCACAAGGCTACAAAGCCATCGTCGCACTAGACACGCAGTTCATTGAATCCCTCAACGGCAACGCATCCCAGCGCAAAGGTTTGGAGTCAGGCATGCAGGTGGTGGCTGAAATCCACCAAGGCCGCAGAACCAT
Organism: Polaromonas sp.; assembly: GCA_043754255.1. GTDB lineage: Bacteria > Pseudomonadota > Gammaproteobacteria > Burkholderiales > Burkholderiaceae_C > Polaromonas. The sequence goes on from JAYUVG010000237.1 coordinate 4,035, forward strand.
CATGGAGTATTTGCTTAGCCCCGTGCAAAAGGTGACGAGTGAAGCGGGTAGGGAGCGGTGATGACGGTCTATGAATACATCTATTTTTTTGATCAGGATGCTTCCTATGGAACGCATAGCAGCTTACGCAACTAAGCATGGCATCAACGGCAGATCTGGCAGTGAAAAACGAGAAATAAGGCTTGTGCTTGATAAATTTATGCACATGCAAAGTTGCAGTTGACCAAGACCACTGAGTAACAAAGAAATCACCCTAAGGAAATCAAAATGTACCTAACGAAGATCACTAGGTATTGTTCAGTGGCTTGGGTGGTTCCGCCATGCATACTGGTAGGTATTATTTTGAGCAGCTGCAACCGTGCAGCGCCAGAAATACCCGATACGGTGTCATGTGCGGAAACCATCAAAGTCACCCAGCGCAATGGTGTGGATGTGGTGCAAACAGTTTCGGGTTTGTACGTCAAGGCCAAGGCGCGCGGGTTTGATTACATCTGTGGACGAACGCCAGAAACACGCCATTTGGTTGACAGCAGCCGATTTGATATGTTTTGGGCAAACGGCCAGTTTCAGCCTGAAATCGGGCCAGGCTACACGGCCGAACAATGGAGTAAGCTGACGGTAGGCCAGCGGTCAAAGTCGCTGGAGCAATGGTTAGTACATGGCGCGTATATCAACGGCGATATTGGTTTTGGTAGTAGCGCTCTTGCTGAAGCGCGAAAACAGCGACATAAAACTTACGACTGGTGGCGTACACCCGCAATTCCACACAAGTTGTATCCGATCGATCTGCTGCCAAATTTTCGTTTGGAAGAGCCAGATCCGAATGCTGGTATCGGCCCGATCAAGACCTTGGCGGGACCATTCTGGGCGGTGCGGGGTACGCTAAATCCTGCAACAAAATTTCCATACACGACGCGGTGCAGCATTAAACCGCCGCTTGGTAATAAACCGGGGGATGTCGCATACCAACTCGATCCTAAATGGATATTAGTTGGCGAAACATATCTGCAAGACCAAAGCGGCAACACTTGTCGCGGCGGTGTAAGCGCAGATAACGGGGTGGATATTGGTGGACGACTTGACGTACCCGGCATAGGTCTGCCTGAAATTGACAAGATTTACAAGGCTGTGGCTAAACTTTTTTCCGAATTAATTGTGGAGTAATTGAGCATGACGAAATATGTATTTACAGCTTCTGAAAAACAAGAAATTTTTGCCGCGCGCCTGCTCTGCCCAGCTGGTGACGAAATTCGAGATATTTCTTCTACCGGCAATTGGGTACCGCTTTACTCCAAGCTTTCAGAAATCATAGGTCGCCATATCAACGCTGGCGACGTCACTGATGCAGCCGATTTAAGAGACTTTAAGAGCGCCAAACTTTGGCTGGACGTTGCGATTGGCGCTAACGGCGGTACAGGCATGCACAGTGCTTTCATTCGCAGCTACACAGACCGACAGGGCGAGCTGCGCAAAGGTACACCTTTCAGCAGCTCTGAAATGCAAAAAGCCTCTAACGGCGTGGCGCTTAATTTGTATCGAAACCTATCTGGGCTAGAGCCGTCGACCACAGCTTACGAAATTTGGACAATTCCCACCATCGCCCAAATTGCTGAAGCAGACGCAAGCTCAATTGGCCGAAACTTGTTTGCTGGCTATCTGTCCGCCAGTGACGATGCGGTACGCAGTAACTCAGCTTGGTCAGGCACGCTCGGATTTAATTTGCTCGGGGGCTCTTCTCCTTTTGAATCGTGGCGCTTATTAGCGGACACAACACGTGCAGACTACAACCCGCAAAACACAAGCGCCAGCACAGTCAACAGCCTGGACGACTTTAAAAACATCCTTTACGTCGTAGATTCATACCAGCGCGCCTTGAAAGCTGGCTATGAACAGTCAGCAACTGACTTTGTCAACATGCTGGCCGACCAGTTCACCTTCAACATCTCGCAAGGTACACAAGGCGGTACAGCACCTGCTGCATTTGTAAACGGCACTCGTGCGCAAATCGCCATCCAACTTTCCAGTGGCAATTACCTCGGCTTTATCAAAGATGTCGCCGCCAAAAGCCCTGTCATCAGCCCTGTCGTCAACGCCATATCGGACATTGGAATCAATAAATTCCTCGACATGTTGATGGGCGCAGTGCAAGGCAAGCAGCTACTGGGTACAACCACAGATACCAACTTTGCAGCTAACGCCAAAGCCTTCTTTGGCGCGCTCACGCCAGAGCAGCTTGAAATACTGGACGCAAAACTTTTACCGAGCAGCCCCAGCAGCATCGCTGCACTGGCGCAAACCGATGCAAGTGTTCGCGCTGCACTTGTAGCAGGCTCCATCGTCAAAGTTCGAATAAGCGATGCCTTAGCCAATTCAGAGGCGCTTAGTTTGGTTAACCCCACCACGGGCCAAGGCAGCTTGAGCAGCCAATGGATCACTGACCGCGCCCTGTTCGTAACGGCAATTGGCACCGGCAAGCCCGACCTAAATGGACAAACCTTTAAAAGCGCCGATTTGCCCACAGACCGCAGCTTTGAGTTTCGTTACGTTGATGCCAGCGGCGCACAAAAAATTATCTTCGCTGAGAATGCCGCCCGCCCAGGCGGCGTGCTCAATCCTCCATCACCACAGGTCATCGTCTTCGGCGGCGCGGCGAATGACACCCTCACGGGCAGCGAAAGCCTCAAATTTGGCGACCACCTGTACGGCGGCGCAGGCGCTGACACTCTAGACGGCAACGCTGGGGCGGACTACTTGGAAGGCGGCGCAGACAACGACACCCTAAACGGAGGCGACAACGACAGAGCCAGCGACGTGCTGGTAGGCGGTGTTGGAAGCGACACCTACCAATTCACAGGCGCATGGGGGAAAGACCAGATCATTGATTCAGACGGCCTGGGCCAAATCAAAATCGACAGCGATACCGTGAGTGACGGCAAGTCCGTCAGCAACGGAGTATGGTTAAGTACAGACAACAAATACGCCTTTGCCAAAGCAGAACTGGGCGGCGGC
>JAYUVG010000238.1:0-3166 GCA_043754255.1 Polaromonas sp.
CGGGCCCAATCAGATCAACCGGCGCGACCTGGTGCGCGAAGTGGCGATCAACGGCAATGTCTACAACCGCTCGGCCGGTGAGGTTTCCAACGACATCAAGGCAATGCTGGACGGGTTTAATTTTCCGCCGGGCTACCGCTACCAGTTCAGCGGCTCCACCAAAAACATGGCCGAGTCTTTTGGCTATGCGGTGTCTGCGCTGGTGATGGCTATTTTGTTTATTTACATGATTCTGGCGAGCCAGTTCAAGAGCTTTTTTCAGCCGCTGGCCCTGATGACCTCGCTGCCGCTGACGCTGATCGGCGTGGTGCTGTCGCTGCTGCTGTTTCGCTCCACGCTGTCGATGTTCTCCATCATCGGCATCGTGATGCTGATGGGCCTGGTCACCAAGAACGCCATTTTGCTGGTTGACTTTGCCATTCGCATGCGTGAAGACCGCACCGACCTGCACGGCCACCGCGTGCCAGGCATGGACCGCAACGATGCCTTGCTGCACGCCGCCAAGGTCAGGCTGCGGCCGATTTTGATGACCACACTGGCGATGATTTTCGGCATGGTGCCGCTGGCCTTTGCCTTGAGCGAGGGCTCGGAGCAGCGCGCGCCCATGGGCCAGGCCGTGATTGGCGGCGTCATTACCTCTTCATTGCTGACTTTGGTGGTGGTGCCTGTGACTTACTGCTATATGGACGATCTGGCCCAGTGGTTCAAGCGCAGGTTCGGCAAGAAGCAGCCCGCCCTGCCGGCGCTTGATGCGCTTGGCGACCCCGTCAGCGTCACGCCGCGCGGCTAAAATCTTAGGTTTACCTCGATGCCCACTGCTGCTTCATTCACTTTCCAACCCACAGGTCCCGCCATGAACTACGAACAAGCGCGCTTCAACATGATTGAGCAGCAAATACGCCCTTGGGAAGTGCTGGACAACCAGGTTCTTTCTTTGCTTGCCGTGGTCAGGCGCGAGGATTTTGTGCCGCTGGCGCACAAGGCGCTGGCCTTTGTCGATATGGAAACTCCCCTGCCGCCACAGCACAACGCCGGCCAGTGCATGCTGGCGCCTAAAGTTGAAGCGCGCCTGCTGCAGGACATGGCCGTGCAGAAGCACGAAAAGGTGCTTGAAATTGGTACTGGCTCGGGCTACATGGCAGCGCTGCTGGCGTACTGCGCGCAGCAAGTCATCACGCTGGAGATCGAGCCCGCGCTGGTCTACACCGCCAGGCGCAACTTGCAAAGGGCCGGCATTTATAACGCAGAAGTTCGCCTGGCTGACGGCGCGGCCAACCTGGACAAAGCGAGCTCTGGCGACGACCCGTTGCGCGGCCCGTTTGACCTGATTGTGCTGAGTGGTTCGGTGGCAGAAGTGCCGGCGTCGCTGTTGAACTTGCTTAAAGTTGGCGGCCGGCTCAGCGCCATCGTCGGCTTCGAGCCCATGATGCGCGCCACCTTGATCACGCGCGTCAGCCAGGACGGCTGGCGCACCACGCAGGCCTGGGACACCGTGGCGCCGCGCCTGCTCAATTTTCCGGAACCGTCGACCTTCACTTTTTAAAAACTTGCAGAGCTTGAAAAGTAAAAAAGTTAACAAGTCGAAAAAAATAAAAAAAGGCAGCGTGATGATTTTCGAGCTCAATCCATCCGACTTTGCCGCCTGGCGCGCGCGCGTGATGGCAGCGTCGCCATCAGGCAAGCTGCCGCTGGTGCTCGACGTGCGCGAACCCTGGGAGGTGCAAACCGCCTCAGTCAAGCCAGACGGCTTCACGCTGCTGACTATTCCCATGCGCGAGGTGCCAGCGCGTCTGGCCGAGCTGCAATCCAGCCACGGCGATCAGCCGATTGCCTGCTTGTGCCACCACGGCATGCGCAGCCGGCAAGTCGCCAGCTATCTGGCGCAAAGCGGTTTTTCCGATGTCGTCAATTTGCAGGGCGGCATTGATGCCTGGTCACAGCAGCTAGACCCCTTGGTGCCGCGCTACTAAGCCTAGGCTCAAGCCGGTTTCATTGAGGCGGACTTGAGCTAACCGTCAGATATCTTTAGTTCGATTCGTCAATTTTCTGATTCACTGCTCTTTCAAAATGCTCATGACCACGCTCAAGACACCGACAACGCCCTGCACTGATCTTCTCTTGCCTTCAGTGCTTGCTTTAGCGCTGACAGCGCTGGCAACGCTTGCCCCGCCGCAAGCGCAAGCCCAAAGTTTGGTCCAACTGTATGAATCGGCGCGGGCGTTTGACGCGACCTACCAGTCGGCCAAGCTGCAGTACGACGCCAACCTGGCGCGGGCTGACCAGGCCAAGGCCGGCATCTTGCCAACGGCCGGCCTGGGCGCCGGTGTGTCGCGCTCCGCTTTTGAAAACACCAGCCCGCCGATAGACCGCAGCTTCAACTCGCAAAATGCCACGCTGTCCGTGACGCAACCGCTGTACCGGCCCGGCAACTGGGCCACTTACGAGCAAGGCTTCAAGCAGATCGATCTGGCGCGCGCCCAACTGGAAAGCGCCGAGCAGGACCTGGTTGTGCGCACCAGCCAGGCTTACTTTGACGTACTGGCCGCGCAAGACACGCTGGCCTTTGTGCAGGCACAGAAAGCCGCCGTCAATGAGCAGCTGGCTTTTGCCAAGCGCAACTTTGAAGTCGGCACTTCAACCATCACCGACACGCGGGAAGCGCAGGCACGCTACGACCTGGTACTGGCGCAGGAAATTGCCGCCGAAAACGACTTGCGCGTCAAGAAAATTGCGCTCGACCAGCTGGTTGGAAAAACCGAATCGCAGCCCAGAGGTTTGCTGGCCCCGGTGAATCTGCCGCCGCTGCTGCCGGCCGATGCCAACGCCTGGGTGCAGCAGTCAGAAGCCGTGCACCCCAGCATTCGCCAGGCGCAGTCGGGGCTGGAGATTGCCGAGCTGGAAGTCAAAAAAGCCGAAGCCGGCCACAAGCCCACGCTGGACGCCAGCGCCAGCTACAACGTCACCAACAACCCTTCGGGCTCGGCAACTTCGGCCAGCACCGCGGCCACCCGCGTCAACACAGGTAGCGTGGGCCTGCTGCTCAATGTTCCGCTGTTTGCCGGCTTTGCCACGCAAAATCGCGTGCGGGAGACGCTTTCGCTGAAAGACAAGGCGCGCAGCGACCTGGAAGGCGCGCGCCGCGCCGTTGCCCAAAACACGCGCACCG
>JAYUVG010000239.1:0-21064 GCA_043754255.1 Polaromonas sp.
AGGCGCAGCGCTCCAAAGCGCCGATGCAGCGCATGGCCGATGTGGTGGCGGGCTACTTTGTCTACGGTGTGGTGGCAGCGGCGGTGCTGACATTTTTTGCATGGGGAATGTTTGGGCCTGAACCAAGCTGGGTGTTTGGTTTGATCAATGCGGTGTCGGTGCTCATCATTGCCTGCCCGTGCGCGCTGGGGCTAGCTACGCCGATGTCCATCATGGTGGCAACCGGGCGGGGTGCGACGCAGGGCGTGCTGTTCAGGGATGCGGCGGCAATTGAAAATTTGCGCAAGGTTGACACGCTGGTGATTGATAAAACCGGCACGCTGACTGAAGGCCGCCCGGCGTTTGACAGTGTGGTCGCTGCAACTGGGTTTGATGGTGATGAAGTGTTGCGCCTGGCCGCCAGCCTTGACCAGGGCAGCGAGCATCCATTGGCTGAAACCATTGTGCGAGCGGCCAGAGAGAAAAACATGCTACTCAGCAAACCCGAAAATTTCGACACGGGCTCTGGCATTGGCGTGAAGGGCCAGGTTGATGGCAAGCAATTGGCATTGGGAAACACCACGCTGATGCAGCAAACCAATGTAGCCGTTGATGTGATGTTGAGCCAAGCAGAAGCGCTGCGCTCTGTTGGTGCCAGCGTGATGTATCTGGCGGTCAACGGCAAACTCGCGGGTTTGCTGGCAGTGTCTGATCCGGTGAAGGCCAGCACGCCTGAAGCGCTCAAGGCGCTAAAAGCCGCTGGCCTTCGCATCGTGATGGCCACGGGTGATGGCCTGACTACCGCCAGGGCCGTGGCCAAGCGCCTGGGCATTGAAGAAGTGCATGGCGAAGTCAAACCCGGCGACAAACTGACTTTGATTGAGCAACTGCAATCCGAAGGTCATGTGGTGGCAATGGCGGGCGATGGCATCAACGATGCGCCTGCGCTGGCCAAAGCTGACGTGGGCATTGCCATGGGTACGGGAACTGACGTGGCCATGAACAGCGCTCAAGTCACGCTGGTCAAAGGTGACTTGCGCGGTATTGCCATTGCACTTGGGCTGTCAAATGCAACCGTTTCCAACATGAAACAGAACCTGGGGTTTGCTTTCATTTACAACGCGCTGGGCATACCGATTGCAGCGGGTGTGTTGTACCCTTTCACGGGCTGGTTGCTGTCGCCCATGATTGCGGCGCTGGCCATGAGTTTGAGCTCGGCATCGGTCATTTTTAATGCGCTGCGGTTGCGGGGCATTGCACCCAAAAAAGACTGAAAGAGCAGGACGTATCGTGGATATTTTCGCCCACGCACTTTGGGCTGGCGTAGGTGTATCACTGGCACGCCGGCGCTGGACGGTTCCAACCAGAACCTTGGTTGCAACTGTCGCGCTGGCTACGCTGCCCGACATCTTTCACCTGCTGCCAATCGCTGGCTGGTGGGTTTTAGGTGATGGTTCGCTTGACGTTGTCCGTGCCTATGCAATTGCAGTGCCGGGGCAACTGCCGGTGCTTCCAGAGATGGTACAAATATGGTCGCAACACCTGCACTGCATCACACACAGCGCCATTGTTGCCGGTGCGGTCACACTTTTGGTGTGGGCCGTGCGGCGTGGGTTGTGGATCCCATTACTGGGCTGGTGGTCGCACATTGCAATTGACGTGTTCACGCATTCTGCTGACTACTACCCGTCGCCCGTGTTTTACCCGATTACAGAGCGCGGCTTTGACGGTCTGGCCTGGAACACGCCATGGTTCATGGCGATGAACTACGCGGTGCTTGGGGTGACTGGCTTGTGGCTTTGGTCTTCCAGAAAAAACGCATGACTGCTAAACGCGCGGATTGGCTGGAGGAAAAGTAATTTGCGCATTTCATCATTCTGTTTGCGCTAAATCAAAGGCGCTTCTTACGGCTTGGTTCAACATCACCTTAGGGAGTTTTTAGCGGATACGCGGCATGGTGGCATGGTGGCAAGACGATATTTTTAACCTTACCCTGCGGCTGTTGGATATTCGCTTCTGGATCGTTGGTGTCTGCATATCAGAGCCGCGCAAAACAGCAGGAGCAGTTGGTCAGTCCTGGTTTTAGTCGTTGTTGTTGCTACCGTAGTGTGATTGTCAAGCGAAGCAGCGAGCAATGCCAGCTTGCTTGCTATGCCAATTTTTTTAATTTGACAAGGAGTCTGTTATGACCTATTTTCGATTCACGCCCGCTTCGGCGGCATTTTTTCATGGCCCGCAAGTTGATCGGCCGCATCACCGCCCCTTTGGTAAATGTGGGTTGCGCATGAATGCAAAACTTCAAGCGGTGTTGCTTGCAGCAGTTGTCAGTGTCTCGCCTGCTTTTGCCCAGTCGCCCGAGCCTGTGGTGAAAGTCCTCGCGGCTGCCGAGGACGCCACTCAAAAGACCGTTCTGATTGGTCGCGCTTTGGCCGGTGGCATGACCGTCATTTTTGAGCTCGAAGCCGCAAAAAGCATGTGGATGCGGATGGGCAGTCCGCCAAAGTGGGTAGAACATCCCGTCGGTAAGGGCGAGATTTTTCATGTTGAGGTCAAGCCAGTTGACCCCAAATCCAGGACGCGCATTCCCTATGCCGATGTGAAATTCAGCGCCGTCAATCGAGACAACAAAAAGAAAGTTTCTGGAACGCTGCATCCGATGTGGGGCGGGAGCGGCTTGCACTACGCGGTGAACAGTCCACTTGCAGGCGATGGCCCGTATGAGGCGACCATTTCGGTCGGCGTGCCCGAGGTTGGTCGCGCATCTGCAGACAAGGACTTGTGGATGAATCCGGTCACTGCCAAATTTCACTTCAAGCTCTCCAGCGGGAAATTGGTTGAAGTCACGGAGCCAGCGCCCGAGCTGAAGTGAATCCCCACGATTGCAGCGCTGGCAATGAGCCTTGGTCTGGCGTCAGTGAATTTCAGTGTGTTGAGGCTCCAGCGGAACTGGGCATAAGCGAGCAATTTTTTGCAAGTCGATAAAGGCGAGCACTGCAAAAAGTTGCAACCAGGTTTTTAGGCCTCCTTACTTTGTTTGTAAAAAAGGATAGTTTTTGCAAACCACTACTTTGCGTTCATCGCTGTCTTGCAAAGTGTTCGTTGCTACGCGCACACAACTATTTGCGAACCGCCGAGTTTTTTTTACTGCCGTCCGACCCCAAAAGGACAGTTGCTTTTCGACGCAATGTTGAAGCGTTTGAATCTGGCCTGGATGCACTTGGGACGGTTCGTGAGCGCACACGGATACCGTACGGTGCGGGCCACCTGAATGCTATTTACTACCCTGGCCCCTCAGCAGGCCTGGCAAAACCACTGCTTGTGCTTTGCGGCGGCTTTGATTCCACCCTGGAAGAGCTGTATTTCGTTCTTGTTCCTGCGGCGTACCAGCGTGGATTCGCCGTGTTGACATATGAAGGGCCAGGTCAGGGTGCGGTGCTTCGAGAGCAAAAGCTCACTTTTACGCCTGAATGGGAATTGCCCACTACAGCGGTGCTTAACGCCCACTTCCTCGCTCACCCACGCCAGGCCAAAACAATATTGATTGGAATGAGCATGGGCGGCTACCTGGCATCGCGTGCTGCAGCATTTGACAGCCGTATTGATGGTGTGGTCGCGTTTAATGTCATGTTTGATTTTGGTGCTGTCGCCAGAGCAACAGTTCCGCCACTTGTGCTGTGGCTGCGTGCGCGACAGGCCAACGCGCTATTGAGCCTGTTAATCAAGATGAAGGCCAAGCTTTCACCGGGCTTCGCCTGGGCTGTTTCAAATGGGCAGTGGGTACTGGGCACGGCCAGCGCAATGCAAACCATGTACGCACTTGCCAGCTACACGCTGGCGCCTGTTGCAGGAATGATCAAGTCTGACGTACTGATACTGCCGGGCAGTGACGATCATTTCATTGCGGTTGCGCAGGCAGCTCAATTTGCCAGTGCGTTAAGCTCTGCCCGCAGTGTCCGCACCATTGTTTACGACCGTGCATCAGGCGGAGCTGAACATTGCCAGATGGGTGCGCAGTCCCTCTGGCATGCCGACCTTTTCGACTGGATAACAGGGCTTAAATAGATGTGTTTTTCAGCTTCAACAGGTTTTTCAAGTGCTGCCGTGTTGCTGGCGGTTGGAACGTTGACGCTAAAAGCGGCCCGCAACAAATACGAGCTACCTCTTGCCGCCATCCCGCTGCTGTTTGCTATCCAGCAGCTTATCGAGGGGATTCTCTGGCTGACTTTTAGCAGCGATACAGCGCTGCTGAATGTTGCAGCCACATATTTATATTCGTTTTTTTCACACGTACTGTGGCCGATATATCTTCCACTTTCTGTACTGTTGATAGAGCCGCCAGGGCGCAGACGTTTGGTGTTGGCCGTCTTCCTTGCGATTGGCGTCGTAGTCGGAACTTACCTGTTGCTTGCGACGGTGATGTTCGGCATCAGCTCGCGCCTGACTGGCCAGCATATTGAATATGTAGCACCGCACTTTTTCGGCATAGCAACAATGTCCGCTTATTTGTTGGCTAGTGCCATCAGCCCGATGCTGTCTACCCACCGTGTGGTCAAGCTTTTTGGCATTCTGGCTTTTCTGTCTTTTGCATTGGCGTACTATTTTTATGCCAGCTGGTTTATCTCGGTATGGTGCCTTTTTGCCGCCTTGTTGAGTACAGTGATCCTGGCTCACTTTTGCTGGCGGGCTTCAGCGCAAAAAAGCGAGATACGTGTTTAAAGTTTGTTGGGCCAGGAGATCAGAGCCGCGTGGATGACAGTTGAGATACGCGTTGCCTGACAGATGTTTTCGCTTAAAAGATCCATCATGAGTTCCCAAATGTTTGGGGTAAATTCACTGGAGCACTGCGATGATGAATCAAATGCAAAAAGCGTGTCTGGAAGCCTGCAATGCCTGTGCTGTTTCATGCCTGCAATGCGCAGCGGCTTGTTTAAAAGAGTCTGACGTCAAATCAATGGCTGCCTGCATTGCGCTCGACCTGGAGTGCGCTGAAATATGCCGTCTGTGCGTGTCAAGCATGGCCCGCGATGGTGCGTGCATGAAAGAGATTTGCGCGCTTTGTGCCGAAGCTTGCGACATGTGTGCTGCTGAATGCGCAAAACATGCGCATGCCCATTGCAAGGAATGCGCAGAGGCCTGCAAGCGTTGCGCGGAAGCGTGCCGCGCAATGGGTTAATCCCTGCGGTAGCAATTTATGAGGAAACGGGTGCTAGCTTTACAGGTGTAGCCAGCACCCTTTTTTATCAGCTTATTTAGCTGGTTGAATCTCAGTCACAGTGAACGCACTGCCCGCCTGCTCAGCCTTGAATTTGACTTTGTCCCCGGCTTTGAGGGTGTCAAGTACGGCTGCGTCTTTGACAGCAAAAACCATCGTCATGCCGGGCATGTCGAGGTTTTTGATCACGCCGTGCTTGAGCGTGATTTTTTTGTTTTCCTTGTCTACCTTCTTGACTTCGCCATCGGCCATGTCGGCAGATGCAGTTGCCGGCATAGGAGCTGCCATGTCTGTTTTCGCGGCATCTTTAGCCATGGGAGCGCCAGCATGTGAGGCGGCAAATACCGATGTTGTGCCTAACAGCAGTGTAGAAATGGTGATAAGGGATTTAAGAGTTTTCATGATGCGTTTTCCAGGTGAATAAGAGATTTGGAACTTTGGGTTGAAGGGTCGAATTCAAGACTTGACACGGGACTTTGTTGCAGTTTTCGCTGCATATGACTCATAAACGCGCGAGCTGCCATCTTTGGTGACAAGCACCACATCAAAAGCGTCTCGTACGCCAAGCATTTCGCCGGGCATTTCCATGCCTGGCGAGCCAATCGGCATGCCCGGCACTGCCAGTCCAATCGCAGCGGGTTTTTCCCGCAGCAGTCGAATGACTTCTTTTGCTGGCACGTGGCCTTCGATCACATAGCCACCTACCAGCGCGGTATGGCAAGAGCCGAACTTGGCGGGCAGCCCCAGCTTTTGGCGCATGGGTGCGGTGTCTGGCACGTCGTTGGTCACGACGTTGAAGCCTTCTTTGCGCAGGTGAATGACCCATTCCTTGCAGCAGCCACAGCTGGGTGTTTTCCAGACGGTGACGGACTCTGGCTGGATGGTTGCCATGCTGAGTTGGGAGTAGCCCATTGCAGTGATGGCAAGAAGGCTCAACGACGTTTGCACAAACCTGCGGCGGCTGGGGGCGTTGGTAGATATCTGCATATTTATCTCCTGGGCGAGTGTGAAAAAGACAGTGCTTACTTTGCTGCCAGCACGGTGATTTTCCCGACCATGCCTGCCTGGTAATGGCCTGCAATCAGGCAGGCAAATTCAAAGTCGCCAGCGCGGTTAAATGTCCAGATCAGGTCTTGCGATTTGCCAGCGGCCACGTGCGCCATGTACGGCTCGTCATGCTCCATGGTCGGGAACTTCACCATTAGCGCAGCATGTGAGTCCAGTTCTTTCTTGGTGCCGATGACCATTTCATGCATTTGCTTGCCCTGATTTTTGACAACAAAGCGAACCGTATCGCCCTGCTTGACCGTGATGGCGCTGGGCGTAAAACGCATGCTGTCGTTCATGATCAACGTGATCTCCTGCTTCACAGACTTGGCATCGCCGGCAATGCCCCAGTCTTTCTGCTCCTTGACGACAGCAGCGTTTTTAGCCTTGTGAGGTGCTTTTTCATGTGCAAAAGAGGCTGTAGCCAGCGTAACAAGCGCGCAAGCAGCTATCAATTTAAGAGTATTTGTATTTTTCATGGTATTGCTTTCCTGGTTTAGTGAACGTGTTTCTGGGTGTTGCCGGTTGTGGGTACGGCCAGGTCGTAGCCGCGAAGTGCCTGGTAACTGGCGATTTGACCAGGTGAGAGCAACGCAGTCTGTTTCAAATGCGTTTGCAGGTGTTCGTCACGCAACTGGGCCTGCACCGTGCCGATACGCTGCGTCAATGCTGCCACGCTTGCCGCATCTGCGGACTTTGAAGCGAACGCCGTGTCCAGTGCACGCTCTGCTTCGACCAGTTGCGAGCCCAGCACACGAGCTTGCGCCTGGTGTGATGCCATCAATGCTTCAGTCGCTGTGCGTTGCTGGTCGCTTAAGTAGAGCTGGCTTTTCAATTCGAGCACATGCGCTGGGCCTGGGTAGCCATTGAGTTCTGCGGCTTTGGCATAAGCCATTCCCGCACCTGCCTGCAAGCTGGTAATGTCACTTGCAGACAAGGCCTTGATGCTTCTGCTTTGCTCACCCGCGTAGGCAGACGGTGCAGGCGCACTGGTGTGACCCTGATGCCCAGTATGCTGTGCAAAAGAGGCTGTAGCCAGCGTAACAAGCGCGCAAGCAGCTATCAATTTAAGAGTATTTCTGGATGTCATGGTATTTCCTTTTTAAGTTTGAAAAAAATGGTGGCCAGCACTCAATGCTTCATGCCTTCGTGCCCGCCGCCTGTACCCGATTTGTTCATCACAGGCTTGCGCACTTGCACTTCAACTTCTTTGGCTGGCATGTTTTGCGCTTTCATGCTTTGCCCGCCTTCTGAAGCAAATCGTGCCGGGTCAGGCAGTGCGCCTTTCCATTCATAGGCGACTGTGCCGGGCGGGTGCTTGTACCAGCCGGGGTCTTTGTAGTCACCGGTCTTCTGGTCTTTGCGTACTTTGAGCATGCTGAACATGCCGCCCATTTCAACGCTGCCAAACGGGCCTTCGCCGGTCATCATCTTGGCGGTGTTGTCGGGCAGTGGCATGTCCATCTCGGCCATGTCGGCCATGCCGCGCTCGCCCATCACCATGTAGTCGGGGATGACGTTGGTGATTTTTTTGACGATCTCGCGGTGATCAACGCCAATCATGGTGGGCACATCATGACCCATTGCGTTCATGGTGTGGTGGCTCTTGTGGCAATGAAAAGCCCAGTCGCCCTCTTCATCGGCCAAAAAATCAATCTGGCGCATCTGGCCAACCGCAACGTCAGTCGTCACCTCATATTGACGGGTCGATTTGGGCGTGGGCCCACCGTCAGTACCCGTGATTAAAAACTCATGCCCATGCAGATGAATCGGGTGATTCGTCATCGTCAGGTTGCCCATTCGGATACGTACCTTGTCATTTTTACGCACCACCAGCGGGTCAATGCCAGGAAAGACGCGGCTGTTCCAGCTCCAGATATTGAAGTCGAGCATGGTCATGATTTTGGGTGTGTAAGCGCCCGGGTCAATGTCATACGCGTTGAGCAAAAAGACAAAGTCGCGATCCACCTCATCAATCAGCGGGTGCTTGTTTTTAGGATGCGTGATCCAGAAACCCATCATGCCCATTGCCATTTGCGTCATCTCGTCGGCATGCGGGTGGTACATGAAGGTGCCAGGGCGGCGCGCCACAAATTCATAAACAAAGGTTTTGCCGACCGGGATGGCGGGCTGGTTCAAGCCAGACACGCCGTCCATGCCGTTAGGCAGGCGCTGTCCGTGCCAGTGAATGCTGGTGTGTTCAGGCAACTTGTTGGTGACAAATATGCGCACGCGGTCGCCCTCGACCACCTCAATCGTTGGGCCAGGTGACTGGCCGTTGTAACCCCACAGGTGGCCTTTAAAGCCCGGTGCAAATTCGCGCACCACAGGTTCTGCCACAAGGTGAAATTCCTTCACGTTGTTGTTCATGCGCCAGGGCAAGGTCCAGCCGTTCAAAGTAACCACCGGGTTGTATGGCCTGCCGGTGTTGGGTATCAGCGGCGCCATCGTGTCGGCTTTGGTTTGCATCACGGGCTCGGGCAGCGCGGCCATGGCCACGCGGCTGACTGCTGCGGCACTGACGGCGGCAGTAATAACGCCTGCACCCGCTAAAAAGTTTCGTCTGTTGTTCATGTTGATTTTCAATCTGGTTTAGTGGGGCTTGTCACCACTGCCAGCAGCAGCGGGTGCGGCCATCATCATGGCGGTGGGTTTGCCTGTCATGGACGCGCTGAGTGCTGCATCGGCCAGCCAAAACTGTTGGTAGGCGTTGATGGCCGTGACCACGCTGCTGATCTGGTCGCGTGTGTCGGCCAACAACTCAAACACGCCAATCAGCATGCCGTTGTAGCGCAGCACATTTTCTTCAGCCATGGTTTTGCGCAGGGGTACGACTTCATCTCGGTAATGGCGTGCTACGTCATGCGCTGTGCGATAAGCCGAGTAGCTTTCACGCAACTGCGACGTTGCGCTGCGCACAGTGCCCTCATAGCGGTTGGCAGCAGCGAGCGACTGCGCATTCATCGCGTCACGTTTGGCGTTGCCCCAGTCAAAAATCGGCAGGCGTATGCCCAGCTCATAGCCGCGCTTGGCTGCAGCGCTGCCCACCCCACCCTCGTTGTCAAAGATCGTGTCACGCCGTATGCCCACTTCCACGTCAATCAGGCTGGTGATCAGGTTCAAGCCCTGCGATTTGCCTGCTGCATCAAGCTGGCCACGTGCCAATTGCACATCCAGCCGCTGGTCAGTGGCGGTGCTGCTAATGACGCTAGCAGCGCGTGCTTCTTTAGGCAAATCTGGCAGCCGATCAGGCAGCTTGAGCTGGTCAGCTTGCGCATCGGTCAGCCCCAGTTGACGCACCAGCTCTTCACGCGCCGCCAGTGCGCCATGCTGCGCTGCTGCAAGCTGGGCCGTGCTGTCAGCATAAAAAACCTGCTGGCGTGCGCGCTGCAGTTTGTTGAAGTTGCCGACCTGCTGCATGCGCCTGGCCAGCTCGGCACCGGCTTCAGCTGCGGTGTTGATTTGCTTTGCGTACTGAAGCGTCTGAGAAGCAGCAACGGCGCGCACCCAGGCCTGACGGGTTTGCGTGACTTGCTCAATCACACTGGCTGACAGCTGGACTTGCGATTGCGCGATCTGGCTTTGCGCAATGGCCATTCGGCGCGGCAACGTGAGCAAATCAAGCAGGCCAAACGACAGCAAGCGCCCCAGTTCCAGCTCGTCTTTAAACGTCATGCGTTCAAAGGTAAACATGGGGTTGGCGATGCGCGCAGCCTGGTTGGCAGCCGACATATTCGCCCAGCTTTGCGCCAGCATCGTTTGCACTGCCGGGCTGTTGGCCAGGGCAAGTTGCACAGCGTCATCTGAACTTAACGGCTTCGCCAGCAAGTCGCCCGCCAGCTTTGCCCGGGCATCGTTTTGCTGGGCAGTTCGGCTCAATTCAAGCTTGCCGCCTGTGAAATTGCCCGTCGTCTGATTGGCTGTGTTGACAGCCTGGTCGAAGTCGACAGACGCGCAACCGGCCAAGAGCAATACGGACGCAGCCAGCGCGGTCAATTTGAATAATCTGGGTGTCATGGTTTGGCCTTTGTGGTCGCCGGTGTGTCGGGTTTCGGGCTCGCCTCAACCGCCTTGCCAGCAACGCCAGGCATGTTGTCTGGTTGTTGGGCCTGCCGGGCATATTCGCGCCAGCCACCGATTTGAGCCACGCTGTCATTGGCTGCTTTCCAGGTGACCATTGGCTCGTCGGTGTAGGGTTTGTAACCGTCAAATGCGGATGGCGTTGCAGGGATGGGTTGCGCAATGGCAGCGTTTGACAACAGCAGCCCAAGTGCTGGTAAAGCCAGCCGGCAATTTTTATTGAAACGAAATAAATTCATGTTGAAAGTTCCTGAAATGTTTGAAATCCATCAAGAGCGATCGTCAAAATCGCTGTGTTGTGTCAGGCTTGTTTGCAACTGCCTGCAACACATCAAAGTACAGACCCAGCTTGGGCCTGAAAGCTAGGCGATAGGTGGTTTTTGACCCAGCGCTGCGTCTGCGCTGGTAAACATTGCGGAGCTGGTTTGCCGCAGTTGAAGCGACGTGAAAGCAATGGTAACGCCCGGTAACACAGGCGTCAAAGCGACGGTATGGCAAGCCTGGCAAGCTACGCAAGTATCGCAATGCCCGGCTAAAGAGTTTGCCTTGTCGATATTGCCTTCAGCAGCCCGTTGGGCTAGCGCGTTCTCATGGCAGTCAGGCACGACTTTAACAGTGTTCAAAGACTGTTTTTTACCATCAAAAGAGGCTGTAGCCCCCGTGTTATGCGCGCGAGCAGCTCCTGATTCAATAGCAATTTGGCTGCCTGCCATTTGCGTCGCCATACCATCAGCCGCCCAGCTGCGCAGCGGCAGCAGGACAATGATCAGGAGAACAACCAAATAGCGCATACCGTGATGATAGTTCTTGCGTGTGAAAGTTCAACCCTCACTTCAGATACCCCCGAAGTTTTTGCTCGTCATCACGCAATTGCAGCCGCATCAAGGACAAAAACTCACGCGCCGTGGTGGACAGCACTTTGCCCGCAGGAAGCGCTAGCAGGCAGGCAAAAGATACGTCTACCGAAAACTTGCGCACCACCAGCCCGCGCTCAGCGTAGTCCAGGGCGGTAATCGGGTTGACCAGGCCCACACCCAGGCCGCGCAGGGCCAGCTCGCACACGCTGGCTGCGTACGGCGTCTGGGCGGCAATGCGCAGGCTCACGCCATGCTCAGCCATGGTGGCCTCCAGGCGTCTGCGGGATGCGTCTTCCGGGTTTAATGCCAAAAAACTCACTTCAGCCAATTGCGCGGGCTTGATGGTTTTAAAGCGCGCCAGCGCATGGCCGGGCGGCATCACCACCACGCCCGGGAAGCGCGCAAAGGTTGAATGCTCAATGCCATCTAGCGCCAACTCGTCGGCCAGCAAACCAAAATCAGACAGGCCACTGGATACGCGGCTTTTGACATCTTTGGAACTCAAAATTTGCAGCGATACCGTCGGCCAGGGCTGGCCTACAGTTTGCTGCTTGAGCCGGGCCAGCACGCGCGGTATGAAGCCCAGGCCAAAAGCCGGGTAGCAACTGATGTCCAGCTGATTGATACCAAAGTTGCGCAAGCTGGCCAGGCGGTGCTCAATCGCGTCCATGCCAATAAAAACGCGCTCAATCTCCAGCATCAGCGCGTGGGCTTCTGGCGTAGGCAGCAGGCGCCCACCGCTACGCTCAAAAAGCGGCAAGCCCGCCTGAGCTTCCAGACGTTTGATCGACTGGCTGATAGCGGGTTGCGTCACGCCCAGCAGTGCGGCTGCCTTGCGGGTAGAGCCGCTGCGCATCAGAGCGCGAAAGGTTTCAATTTCAGTAAAGCGCATGGGACTGCTGGTATCAATCAAAAATCTAGCATATAAATAATTTTATCAATTTATAAATTAAAAGTGATTTTAATTATTTACTGACGACTACGATTTAAGGGTGAACGCCGTTATTTCAAAACCCTTTGTCGCCACGCCTGCTGTCGCCCGCAACCCTCAACTGGCTGGTTTGCAGTGCTTGCGCTGTGACGCCCAGTTCCCGCTGGCGTTGGTGCATGCGGGCTGCCCGGTGTGCGCGGCAACGGGTGTGTACGTCAGCTTGCGCGCCAGGTATAAAAAAATTGCTGGCGTGGCTCACTACCTTCCCTATACAAGCGGCATCAACCTGGGTGAAGGCCATACGCCTTTAACGAATTCGCCAGGTCTGGCGCAAGCGGTGCGTGTTGGCAGCCTGCATATCAAGGACGAATCAGCCAATCCCACTGGCTCGCACAAAGACCGCATTTCGGCCATCGGCATTTCGCAGGCGCTGGACTTTGGTGCGCACACCGTCGTGCTGGCATCGTCGGGCAATGCGGCCATTTCAGCTGCCCGCTATGCACAAGCGGCCGGGCTGGATTGTGAAGTGGCTACTTACGCCGGCATGCCCAGTGCCTACGCAGGCGCGCTGGATGAGTACGGTGCCAAGCGCTTTATGTTTGATGACAACGCGGGCCGCTGGGATTTTGTAGCCCAGCGCGCTCAACTTTCCGGCTACTTTGCATTGACAAATTACCACCTGCCAGCCCTTGGCAGTGCGCCACTGGCTATTGAAGGCTACAAGGCCATTGCCTACGAATGCCGTGCCAACGGCTACCAGCCTGAACACATCATGGTGCCAACTGCGCGGGGGGATTTGGCTTGGGGTATTTACGCGGGCTTTTGCGACCTGCTGGAAGCGGGCGCAATAGAGGCGCTGCCCAAAATCTGGATTGTTGAGCCGTTTGCGCGCTTGGCCAGCGTGTTGGCCGGGCACGACTTGCACCAAAACTACGCGGGCCACACAGCGCAGTTTTCAACCGCTGGGGCAACTGTGACGTATCTGCAATTTCAGGCCGCAACCGTCAGTGGTGGTGGCGCGCTGGTGGTGCCTGATGCACAAGCCAGAGCAGCCCGGGCGGTGTTGTCCAGCAACGGCATCAGTGCCGAGCTGTGTGCAGCTGCAGGTTTTGCTGCCATTGAGCAACTGCATGCTTTGCGCATTGCCACACCCCATTCAAAAGTGATGCTGGTGCTGACTGCCAACGCATCGCGCGACCCGAGTTTTCCCGATCACTTTTAATCCTCTTTTATCCCCAGGAGCAAACCATGTCAAACCTTCAACGCCGCACCCTCCTGGCCAGCGCCGCTGCAAGCCTGGCCGCCGCCAGCCCATTAGCCTGGGCTGCCTACCCAGACAAAGCCATCAAAATTATTGTGCCGTGGGCACCCGGTGGCAGTACCGACGCGATTGGCCGGGCACTGGCGCAGCGACTGTCTGAAACGCTGGGTCAGGCTGTGGTGGTTGACAACCGGGCCGGTGCTGCCGGGCAAATCGGTACGGATGCACTGGCCAAATCTGCGGCGGACGGTTACACGCTGGGCATTGTCGAGCTGCCCCATGCGATTGCTCCAGCAGTAGTAGCCAAACTCCCGTATGACCTGCTGCGTGACTTTTCTCCCATCACCCTGATTGGCACATCGCCGCTGATCTTGTTCACTGGCGTAGGCGATGACAGCAAAGATCTGAAAACATTTCTAAAAACTGCGACTACTACAAAAGGCGGCCCGCCCGCCATTGCGCACAGCGGCTCTGGCACCATCAGCCATCTGGTGGGCGAGATGTTTGCGCAGCGCACCAAAATCAGGTTCAACATGGTGCCGTATCGCGGCTCTGCGCCAGCGCTGATCGACGTGGCTGCAGGCACAGTAGCAGCCCACTTTGCCACGCTGGCCAGCGGCGCGGCATTGCTGTCGGCAGGCAAAATTCGCGCGCTGGGCGTGACCAGCAACGCCCGCATGGGTGTACCTGCGCTGCGTGATGTGCCAACGTTTACTGAACTGGGTGTGAAAGACCTGGTGCTTAACCAGTGGTGGGCACTGGTCGCGCCGATTACCACGCCAATTGACGTGCTCGACAAGCTGCGGGCTGACACTGTTGCCGCACTGGCCAGCGCCGGTGTGCAAGCCCGCATGTCGACTTTGGGTGTTGACTTGAAAGGCACCAGCCGGGACGAGTTGCGCGGCTTTATGCGCAGTGAATCGGAGCGTTGGCAAACCGTAGCGCGGGATATCGGGCTGAAGCCGCAATAAGCCAGCTTTTGCCTGGTGCTAGTTCGTCTTCAAGCGTTCTGGCACCACCCCAGCCCGCTCCACCATGTGCACCATCAGCTCTGCGGCATGAATGGTCAGCGGGTGTGGTGTGCTGGTGTCGCGCGGATAAATATCAGCCGCCAATCCAAGGGCAATATTCCTAGTCTCATCTTTTGCGCCTGATAACAGTGCGATAACCAGATTTTCAAGCGCAATCACCCGAACCTGCAGCTGCACCAGTTCTGCGTTGGTCAAATTGACTTCTGTTTGGGCATCGCCTGACACTGATTGCTCCGCTTGTTGTGCACTTGCGGTTAACTTCAATAAGTAAAACCCAAGAGTCGCATTATTGGCGTGCTGTATCTGCGTCGAATAGCAGCCATCGTCTTGTCCTACGCTTGAACAGCTACATCAACGTCAGCATGACCACTGCCATTGCTACCATGCCCACGTCTTCCACAATCGTCACAGTACTCATCGGCAGCTTGAAAACCGTACCCAGGCAAGCGCACTGAATTTGCGTTCTGCTGGCCACGGCTTTGACGACGCCAATCGCAGAAAAACCCATCACGATGATGGTGGCCCAGTGCGTGAGCAGCGGGTTGAAGTTGGCCAGATAGGCCATACCAAGCCCCAGCTCGACAAACGGGTAAACCAGCCCCCAGCCGCGCCAGCGTTTGGCCAGCAGGTCGTAGCCTGCATATGCATTGGCAAAGGCATTGATGTCCAGCAGCTTGAAAAACGAGAACACCAGAAAGAAACCTGCCATGAAGTACCGCATGGTTTCCATGCCTGTGATGTTGGCCAAACCGCCCAGGCTGATTTGCACCAGCACACTGCCGCCGAGGATGTAAGCGACGATTAAAAGCAGCGGGCTGTAGGTAGCCAACCAGCTTTCGGAGAATGGGCTAATTGCTATTATTTCAGGAGCTGCTTGCGCGCTATTTACGTTGGCTACAGCCGCATTTAATGCCTGAGTTGGCAATAAAACATACTTTCCAGCGCTTTCTACAGCCGACTTAAAGACCTCAAAATCTGCTGTGGCGTCTGTCAACACCACCTGCATGGGATTCAAGCTGACGACAACATGGCCTGCCAGCGGCTCCAGGATTTTTGTCACGCGGCCAATGCAGGCGTTGCAGTGCAGGCCTGTCAGGCCGTAGGTGGTGGTTAGGTTTTTATCAGTCATGCCCACAGCTTAAACCTTCGAGCAGGTTTAAGGTCAAGCTGTGGGGTTTAACCGACGCCCGGGTAGCGCTCACTTGATGTGAAAACGGGCCGTGACAGGCGCTTTCCCAACCAGTGTCAGCACGGCAATGCCTTTTGTACCTTTGGCGACTTTGAATGTACCTTCGACCTCCATTTTTTCGCCTGCTGGTGTCAGTTCAGCTTCGGATTTTTCTGAGCCGTTTAGCAGCGTAACTTTTGCCTTTGCGCCGTCAAACTTGACTGGTTTTCCGTGGTCGGTGAAGTAGATACGAAGGTTGTCTGGCTTGGCCACGATTTCCATGTCACCGGCCTTGGTTTCGACCATGACACCGCCGTGTTTGGGTTTGTGGTCGCCGCCCGCCAGCGTGACCGTTGCGGCCAAAGCCATCAACAATGCAACTGACACGGTTCGAAGGTTAAAAATTTGACGCATGATAAAAATACCTTTCAAGATCTAGAAACAACTTACAAAAAACGACTGGGTTTGCCCCCATCCCAACCCACGTGTCAGCGCGAGACGCGGCAACCCTTTGGCCTGTCCAAGTCCGCGCAGGCGGACTTGGAGCCGCAGGCCGCAGCCCCCGGAAGGGGAAGGAGCAAGACTTAAAAACTTTCAGCGCCCGACTCTGCCACCAGCGCCTCAATCGGCTTGCGGCCAAACAGCGCCACCATGGCCGGGGTTAAAAACGAATCTAGCAGCGTGGACGTCAGCAGCCCTGAAAAAATCACCACCGCTACCGGGTGCAAAATTTCAGTGCCCGGCATCTCGGCTTCAAACAGCAATGGCGATAGCGCCAGGGCTGCCACCAGCGCCGTCATCAGCACCGGCGTCAATCGTTCCAATGAGCCTCGCACCAACATTTTGGTGTCAAAGTTTTCACCTTCGAAAGCGCACAAATTAATATAGTGCGACACCTTCAAAATACCGTTGCGAATGGCGATACCTGCCAGCGTGATAAAGCCGACCAGTGCGGCAATGCTCAAAGGCTGGCCTGATATCCACAGCCCAATCACCGCCCCCACGAGTGCCAGCGGAATGTTGGCCATGATGATGGCCGACAACACCGCCGAGCGGTAGCGCGAGTACAAGATCAAAAACACCAGCGCAACAGAGCCGAGCGACAGCAGGCCAATCAGGCGTGACGATTCTTCTTGCGCCGCAAATTGCCCACCCAGCGTGATGAAGTAGCCCTCGGGCAGCTTGGTATCGGCAATGGCGGCGCGCAAGTCAATCACTACATCGCTTAACGCGCGGCCCTGTGCGTTGGCCGACAGCACCATGCGGCGGCGGCCATCGTCGCGACTGATCTGGTTCGGCCCGTCTGATTCATCAACCGTAGCCAGCTGGCTCAGCGGCACCCGCCCGCCGGGCGTGTCGATCATCATGTTTTGCAGGCCCTCAATGCCGCGCGATGATTCGGGCAGCCGCAGCACCAGGTTAAAGCGGCGGTTGCCCTCAACCACTTCGGTGATGCGTTCGCCATCTATCAGCGTTTGCAACTCTTGCAGCAGCTTGGCGGGCGTGATGCCCAGGCCCAGGGCTTTGTCGTAATTGACCTGCACTTTGATTTGCGGCGTCAGCACCTGCTTTTCAACTTCCAGATCAACCAGGCCTGGGATGGTGCTGAGCTTTTGCCGCAGGGCTTCAGCTTGCCCGCGCAGGCCATCCAGATCGTCGCCATAAATCTTGATGGCGATTTGCGCACGCACACCCGTCAGCATGTGGTCAATGCGGTGGCTGATCGGCTGGCCCAACCCGATGGCAGCGGGCAGTGACGCCAGGCGGCTACGCATGTCAGCGTAAATTTGCTCTACCGTGCGGTCGCTGCGCTTGAGCTTGATGTCCAACTCGGACACATGCACGCCCTCGGCATGTTCGTCCAGCTCAGCCCGGCCAGAGCGGCGGCCGACGTGTTCGGCCTCTGGCACACCGCCCAGCGCTTTTTCAGCAATTGCGCCAATCCGTATGGATTCACTCAACGTGGTGCCGGGATTCAGCCGCAAGCCGACCAGCGCCACGCCTTCATTGAACGGTGGCAAAAACGTGGTCGGGAAAAACGGCACCGCCGCTATCGCCAGCACCGCTGCCAGCGCGCCAGCACCCACCCAGGCTTTGGGATGGTTAAGCACTTTTTGCAGCAGCACCGCGTAGCGCGTTTTTAGCCAGATTTGCGCCTTGGTGTCGCCATGATCCAGGCTTTTCATTTGCGGCAACAGGTAGTACGCCATCACCGGCGTGACCGTGACGGACACGATCATCGACGCCAGCATGGCAACGATGTAGGCGATGGCCAGCGGCTGCATCAGGCGGCCTTCGATGCCCGGCAAGAAGAACAGCGGTACCAGTACCAGCACCACAATCACGGTGGCAATCACAATGCCTGAACGAACTTCAAGCGTGGCCTTGGCGATCAGTTCAAGCGAGCCTATTCGTTGATCGGGCTCCAGAGCGCGATTGGCTTTAAGGCGGCGCAGCACGTTTTCAACCCCCACCACCGCGTCGTCCACCAGCTCGCCAATTGCAATCGTCAGCCCGCCCAGCGTCATGGTGTTAATTGACAGGCCCAAGTACTTGAACACCAGCACCGTGACCATGAATGAAATCGGTATCGCCACCAGAGAGATGAGTGTGGTGCGCACATTGGCCAAAAAGAAATACAGCACCACCGCCACCACGGCAAACGCCAGCATGAGCTTGTTCTTCAGGTTGTTGACAGACGACTCAATAAAGTTTGCCTGGCGCATGGTGACCTGCGCTTCGCCCATACCTGCGGGTTGGCCTTTTTTAAGCTCTTGCAGCGCTGCTTCGACCTGACGCGTCAGTTTCACAGTGTCAGCATCAGGCTGCTTTTGAATGCCCAAAATCACGGCGGGCTGGCCGTTCAGGCCCGCATCACCGCGCTTGATGGCGGCAGCAAATTTGACATCCGCCACTTGGCTGAGTTGAATCGGCTTGCCGTTTTGAAATGCCACCGGCAGCCGTTGCAAGTCTTCAATGCGTGTGGTGCGGCCAATGTTGCGAATCAAATATTCACGCGAGTTAAGTTCCAGAAACCCGCCACTCGAGTTGCCTGAAAAGCCTTTCAGCGCCGCTGCTACAGATTCGAGCGTGATGCCCAGCGCTGCCATGCGAGCGGTATCGGGCTGCACCTGGTACTGGCGCACCTCACCGCCAATCGGCACGACTTGCGCCACACCGGGGATGGTCAGCAAGCGGGTACGCATTACAAAGTCTGCATATTCACGTACCGCCATCGGGCTGATTTTGGTGGTGTCAATTGGCAAAGCCAGCAGCATGATCTCGCCCATGATGGAGCTGATCGGCCCCATGCCAACGTGCTCAATGCCTTGCGGCAATTGCTCGCGCACCAGCTGCAGCCGCTCACCGACCATCTGGCGGGCACGGTAA
Organism: Polaromonas sp.; assembly: GCA_043754255.1. Classification (GTDB taxonomy): domain Bacteria; phylum Pseudomonadota; class Gammaproteobacteria; order Burkholderiales; family Burkholderiaceae_C; genus Polaromonas. The sequence goes on from JAYUVG010000239.1 coordinate 18,957, forward strand.
ATGTCAGTTTTCCAGTCAAACGTGACGTACACAAACGACAGGCCCACGCTGGACACGCTGCGAATGTTTTCAACACCCGGTATGCCGCCCATGGCCACTTCAAGCCGGGTGGTGATTTGCTGCTCAACTTCTTCTGGGGCCATGCCGCCTGCTTCAACCTGAAGAGTCACGGTGGGTTTGTTCAGGTCGGGGAAAACATCGACTGGCATGGTGGTCAATGTGGTGGCGCCGGCGATCAACAACACAACACTAAGGACCAGCACCATCAGGCGGTTGCCCAATGAGGAATGGATTAATTTATCAAACATGATGGGTATGGCTCAAGCTTCTAATTAACGCACTTGATTGACCAGCGGCGCGCCTTGCGACACCACCCTGTCACCAGCTTTCAACCCGTCCGTCACCGACATCGTGCTGCCAGAGAGTGGGGCAACACGCACTGTGCGCGGCACAAATATTTCGGCTCCCGTGTGCACCCACACCATGTCCTGGTTGCTGGCGTTTTTAACGACCGCTGATGTCGGTACCGCGAAGCCTTTGACGACCTCCTTTGTTTGCACCACCACCTTGACGGGCTGGTTAACCGCCAGAGGCAGCGCGCCTTTGCCAGGCTCGGTGCGAAACAGCAGCGGAATCGCGCCTTCACGCAGCGTGCGGCCCGCGCCTGCAAATTGCAGCGCAACATTACCCTGGCTGCTGGCGATGGATGCTGACGCAATGTTGCCAACCAATGCCGCATCAAACGCGCTGGCCTCAATGCTCAATCGGCTGGGGTCAACAATTTCAAACAGCACCTCGCGTGCGTCCACCACCTGGCCCAGCACAACATGGGCGCTGGCAATCACGCCCGATACCGGCGCTACCAATGCTTCAAGCGCCACCACACTCGCGCCAATCGCCGCCGAGCGTTGCTGCAGGCTGCTCACTTCCAGTCTGGCGGCTTCAATGTCTTTGGCGGGCACGGTGCCTTCAAGCTGCTCCAGTCTGGCCACGCGTTTTTTTGCCAGCTCCAGGTTGCTTTTCAATTCGGTGCTTTGTGACTGCTGGTTGGCCCGTTCAATCGCACTGGTTGATGCGCGCACCACGGCCAGTACTTCGCCCTTGCGCACGGCCTGGCCCAGCGTTGGCAAGCCGCGTGGGCCCGCTTCGATACGCCCGGCCTGGGTCGGTTGCACTTTGCCGCCCGCGTTGGCATCAGCCACCACTCGGCCTGTCAGTTCGATGGATTTGGGAAGTGATGCTTCTTCAACCGCCACAGTACGTATACCGAGCTGGCGTTGTGACAGCTTGGGCAAAATCACGCTGCCGTCGGCCAGGCGTTTGGGCGCGTTGCTGCTGGCTGCGGGCGCTGCTTCGTTGCCATGGTCGTGTCCGGGGCCTGCATAGGCATCAAAAGAGGTGCTAGCCATTACAAATAGCGCGCAAGCAGCTACTAAAACCATAGCATTTGACGCGAAAGTAGTGGTGCGCCTGCGGCGGCGCAACACAGCCGCTGCAATGGCAATCAGTAGCAGCGCGCCACCTGCATAAGCTGCCCAGCGCAGCCAGGGCTTGCCCGCTTTGGTGCTGACCTGGTCATTGATTGGGCTGCCAATTTTAAGATCACCCGCCAGCAGATCGGCGTCTTTGCCTGCCACCACGGTAAAGGTGACGGCCAGCTCGCCAGGCTTGTTAAACACGTCGTTTTTAAACAGGTAGCTCCCGTCAGTCTGCACCGCCGCTACGCCTTTGATGTTGCCGATTTCAATGTCAATCTTTGCGTCTTTGACCGGTTCGTTGGTGTCATAACGGTCCAGAAAAATCGTCATTTCGCCTTTGTCCACCACACCGACCAGCTCAAACAGATCTGAATGGCTGGTGACGCGGGGCGACATAGTGCCGGTTGCAGCAGCAGGCGCATCGCCGTGGTCATGACCTGCATCTGCCCGCACTGCAGGGGGCAGCAACAGCAATAAAAACGCTATAAAAATGCTAGCTGCTTGCGCGCATATTACGTCGGCTACAGGCCTATTTGATCCGCAGATTCAAGTACAAAGTGCGCCAACTCTAATTGTAATCGGCTCTCTTGGAAGGTTATAGAACACCTCATGAGGTGTTCTATAACCGAG
>JAYUVG010000240.1:0-7533 GCA_043754255.1 Polaromonas sp.
AAGCCGGTTCTGCGGCCCCTGCTTGGTGGGATCAAGACCTTTGAATCAAGTGGATCACTGTGATAAGTTTTCTAATCTGAGTGAAAATCGGGAACGTATGACCAACACGTTCCCTTTTTCTTTTCTTGAGTCCATCGCGACACGTTTTCAGCCACCTGCCTGGGTGGTCAATGAAACGCAGCAACGGCTGGTACTTTTTTTAAACCATGTCCTGATGCAGGAAAAAGAGGCGCAAGACCGGCTTGCCCGCAAAAAGGGCAGCGTGCTTCATATCCGGTGGGGTTTGTTTGAACTTGATTTGCTGATCACGCCAGCAGGCTTGCTGGACAAGGCAAGTGCTGCTGCCAAACCTGATTTGCTGGTAGCAGTGGCTGCTGATTCACCGATCACCGTGTTGCAGTCTGTGGTGGCGGGCAAATCGCCACCCGTCAAAATTGAAGGTGATGTCCAACTGGCTGCCGAGTTGGGCTGGCTGGCTGAAAACCTCAGATGGGATTTTGAAGAAGATTTGTCTCGCGTGGTGGGCGATATCGCTGCCCACGCAATGGCAGATGCTGCCAAACGTGCAAGTCAGGCAGTCAGATCATTTCTTGTATCTGCTCCCGGCAGCCCGTTTCATACGACAGACACAGCCTCAGTGAAAGCCGCTTCATGAGCCGTTTTTTTCGGGGTGTTTTCATCGTCTGGACAATATTGCGTTTTGGCCTTGACGAGTTGGTACTTTCCGGCTTTCAAAAACCATGGGTCAAGCTGATCCGTCGGGTAGTTTCGGTGGGCCGCAACTTGCGCGCTCCGCGCGCAGAGCGATTGCGCGAAGCACTCGTTAACCTGGGGCCCATTTTTGTCAAGTTAGGCCAGGTCATGTCTACCCGCCGGGACCTGTTGCCACACGATATTGCCGATGAGCTGGCCAAGCTGCAGGATCGCGTGCCACCTTTCGAATCAGAATTGGCAGTTGCCATGATTGAAAAATCATTCGGCAGGCCCCTGGCTCAAATTTTTGCAAGTTTTGACCAGACCCCGATTGCAAGCGCGTCCATCGCGCAAGTGCACTTTGCAGTTTTACCCAACGGCCGCGAAGTGGCTGTCAAGGTTTTGCGGCCCAACATGTTGCAGGCCATCGAAAAAGACCTGGCGCTGATGCACATGATGGCAGGGTGGGTGGAGAGGTCTTCGGCTGATGGTAAGCGCCTCAAGCCGCGTGAAGTGATTGGAGAGTTTGACAAATATCTGCATGATGAACTGGACTTGCTGCGAGAAGCTGCCAGCGCAGCCCAGCTGCGCCGCAACATGGCCGGGCTTGATCTGGTGATGATTCCTGAAATGATGTGGGACTACTGCATGACCGATGTGATGGTGATGGAGCGCATGAAAGGCGTGCCTATCAGCCAGACCCAGCGCTTGCGTGATGCAGGCGTTGACATGAAAAAGCTCGCCCAGGACGGCGTGACAATATTTTTCACGCAGGTGTTTCGCGATGGATTTTTTCACGGCGACATGCATCCTGGCAATATTCAGGTGAGCCTGGAACCGGCAACTTTTGGGCGCTACATCTCGCTGGACTTTGGCATTGTTGGCACACTGACTGAGGTTGACAAAGAATATCTGGCGCAAAATTTCAGCGCGTTTTTCAGGCGGGACTATAAGCGTGTGGCAGAGCTGCACATTGAATCTGGCTGGGTTCCAAAAACAACGCGGGTTGATGAGCTGGAATCGGCCATTCGCGCCTGCTGCGAGCCGTATTTTGACCGGCCACTCAAAGAAATTTCGCTGGGCCTCGTGTTGATGCGGCTGTTTCAGACATCACGCCGTTTTCATGTCGAAATCCAGCCGCAACTGGTGTTGCTGCAAAAAACCTTGCTGAACATTGAAGGCCTGGGTCGCGAGCTGGATCCGGATCTGGACTTGTGGAGCACCGCCAAACCGTTTCTCGAAAAATGGATGCTGGAGCAAATCGGCCCTGAAAAACTGCTGGCTCAGCTCAAGGCTGAAGCGCCGTCTTATGCCAAGTTGCTGCCGCTTCTTCCACGGCTGTTGTCTGAATATTTGAAGCGTGATCCTGCAAGGAGCCAGACTGGTCTGGTTGAACTGCTGGCAGAGCAAAAACGTACCAACAAGCTGCTGCAAGGCATCATTTATGGCGGCGTGGGATTTTTGCTCGGACTGGTAGCCATGCAGGTGCTACTCAGGGTCAGACTTTTTTAGTCCAACCCATATAATCGTGGGCTTTGCAGTCTTCAGCTTGTCTGGCGGCTCGGTTCAATAAAAACACTTCAAATCATGCCAATTTACGCCTATAAATGTGAGTCCTGCGGGCATAGCAAAGATGTTTTGCAGAAGATGTCAGACACGCCACTGGTAGATTGCCCGCAATGCGGGGCGGCCACGTTTAAAAAGCAGCTGACTGCGGCTGGCTTTCAATTAAAGGGCTCAGGCTGGTACGTCACAGATTTTCGCGATGCTAAATCGGACGGAAAGGGCGGCAGTGACAAAACCAAAGACGGCGAAAATTCCAAAGAATCCGGCAGTGAGAAATCTGATACGGCTTCCAGCAGCGGATCGGGTGCAGCAGCAACTCCCACCAAGTCTGACGCCTCAAACTCTGCCACTTCCCCCGCTTCTTCGCCTGCACCAGCGCCCGCTGTTTCCAGCCCCGCGCCTGCACCCAAAGCCACGCCATGATGGCAGCGGTTCGCAAATGGCTGCTTGCTGGTTTGCTGGTTCTTGTCCCGCTGGCAATCACGGTCTGGCTGCTGAACTGGTTTATTGCCACGCTGGATCAAACGCTTGAAATACTCCCGACCAGCTGGCATCCGGACAAGCTGCTGGGCTTTCATATCCCGGGTTTTGGGGTGTTGCTTGCGCTGGCAATCGTTCTCATCATTGGCGGTGTAGCAAGCAATTTTCTCGGCAAAAAACTTGTCAGCTGGTGGGACAAGCTGCTTGGGCGCATACCCATCGTCCGCTCCATTTATTCAAGCGTCAAGCAGGTGTCAGACACGCTGTTTTCTGAAAACGGCAATGCGTTTCGCAAAGCCTTGCTGGTGCAGTGGCCACGTGAAGGCGTCTGGACCATCGGGTTTTTAACCGGTGTGCCGGGCGGCGATGTGATCAATCATTTGCATGGCGACTATCTCAGTGTGTATGTTCCAACCACGCCCAACCCGACCGGCGGCTATTTCGTCATGCTCAAAAAACAGGACTGCATTGAACTCAAAATGAGTGTCGATGAAGCCCTGACTTATGTCATTTCGATGGGTGTTGTCGTGCCCGGCAGTGCTGCAAGTTACAAACCTCAATAAAATTTATTCATGTCCTTACCGATCAGCTCCAACATGCGCTCCAACTATTGCGGTCTGGTGACCGACGCCCTGCTGGGGCAAACCGTTTCTCTTTGCGGCTGGGTCAATCGCCGGCGTGACCATGGCGGCGTTATTTTTGTGGATCTGCGTGACCGGGAAGGATATGTTCAGGTTGTCTGTGATCCAGACCGCGCTGATATGTTTGGCACTGCTGAAGGCGTTCGCAATGAGTTTTGCATTCGGGTCTTGGGCATCGTGCGTGCCCGCCCAGTTGGCACAGTCAATGACAACCTGAAAAGCGGCAAGATTGAAGTGTTATGCCACGAGATGATCGTGCTAAACGCCAGCGTAACGCCGCCGTTTCAGCTGGACGATGACAACCTGTCAGAAACCACGCGCCTCACGCACCGGGTGCTGGATTTGCGCCGCCCGTATATGCAAAACAACCTGATGCTGCGTTACCGGGTAGCGATGGAAACCCGCAAGTTTCTGGACTCCAATGGTTTTATCGACATTGAAACCCCCATGCTGACCAAAAGCACGCCAGAAGGCGCGCGGGATTATCTGGTGCCAAGCCGTGTCAATGAAGGAATGTTTTTTGCGCTGCCGCAAAGCCCGCAATTGTTCAAACAGCTTTTGATGGTGGCCGGTTTTGACCGCTATTACCAGATCACCAAATGCTTTCGCGACGAAGACCTGCGCGCTGACCGCCAGCCTGAATTTACGCAGATCGATATTGAAACGTCCTTCATGGGCGAGCAGGAAATTCGCGACATGTTCCAGGGCATGATCAGCAACATTTTTAAAACAGTTTTAAACACTGACTTGGGCGAATTTCCGGTTATGGCTTATGCCGATACGATGCACCGCTTCGGCTCCGACAAGCCTGACTTGCGTATTGGTATGGAATTCACTGAGCTGACCGACGTGATGGCTGATGTGGACTTCAAAGTCTTCAGTGTGCCCGCTACAACGCCGGGCGGCCGCGTGGTAGCGCTGCGTGTGCCGGGTGGGTCAGAAATGCCGCGCAGCGAAATTGATGCCTACACCGAATTTGTCAAAATTTATGGCGCCAAGGGCCTGGCGTGGATCAAGGTCAACGACATTGCCAAGGGCAAGGAAGGCCTGCAAAGCCCGATCGTTAAAAATATTCATGACGCAGCGATTGCTGAGATTTTGAAACGCACCGGCGCTGCCAACGGCGACCTGCTGTTTTTTGGTGCAGACAAGGCAAAAATCGTCAACGACAGCATCGGCGCGCTGCGCCTGAAAGTTGGCCTCAGTGCTTTGGGTAAAAAGCTGGGCTTGTTCACGGCCGGCTGGAAGCCGCTGTGGGTGGTGGACTTTCCGATGTTTGAACACGACGAAGCCAACAACCGCTGGAGTGCTGTGCATCACCCGTTTACTGCGCCCAAAGACGGCCACGAAGACTGGATGGACACCGACCCTGGCAAATGCATTGCCAAGGCCTATGACATGGTGCTCAATGGTTGGGAGCTCGGTGGTGGCTCGGTTCGCATCCACCAGGCTGACGTGCAGAGCAAGGTGTTTGATGCCCTGAAAATTGGCCCGGACGAAGCACAGGAAAAGTTTGGCTTTTTGCTCGACGCCCTGCAATACGGCGCACCGCCGCATGGCGGCCTGGCCTTTGGCCTGGACCGCATCGTGACGATGATGACAGGTGCAGAATCGATTCGCGATGTGATTGCCTTCCCGAAAACCCAGCGCGCCCAATGCCTGCTGACGCATGCGCCCAGCCCGGTTGACGAGAAACAGCTGAAAGAACTGCATATTCGGTTGCGGGCACCAGCAGCCCCCACTGCAATTTAAAACTTGTTTGTGCAAAACAGGCTGTATTGCGGGTTCTACAAGTTGTGGCAAGCTTAAAAATTTTGGAATTTGTTTTGGCGGTTGTCCACACGCTAGATTGCAATGTGATACTGATCAAACGCGTTGTCCAGCCCAACTTTTGGTATGTCAAGACCCCTAAGACTTGAGCTTCCCGGCGCGCTCTACCACGTCACATCGCGAGGCGATAGGCGCGAAGATATTTACCTGAATGATGCAGATCGCCAGCACTGGCTTGATCTTTTGGGTGAGGTGTGCCAGCGTCATAACTGGCTGTGCCATGCGTACTGCCTGATGGACAACCACTATCACATCGTTATTGAAACCATCGACGGAAACTTAAGCGCGGGTATGCGCCAGCTGAATGGTGTTTATACCCAGTGGCACAACCGCAAGCATGGCCGGGTAGGGCATGTCTTTCAGGGCAGGTTCAAAGCCATCATCGTGCAGCGACAGGCTTATCTGCTTGAGCTTGCGCGTTATGTGGTGCTTAACCCTGTACGTGCAAACATTTGCCAGACGCCTGCCCAATGGCGGTGGAGCAGTTACCTTGCAATGACTGGGCAAGCAAACAGGCCTAACTGGCTTCACACCGATTGGCTGCTTGGTCAGTTTGGCAGTGACTTTTCCAAGGCTGTTGCCGCTTATGTAGATCATGTTCAAGCAGGTGCTGGATTGCCAAGTGTGTGGGACTCCTTACAAGACCAGTTGTACTTGGGTGATGAAGATTTTGCAAATCAGGCGCGGCTGGCGCTTTCAAGCCGGCAGTTAAACGACACTGAAATTCCCCGTCTTCAACGCCGTGCTAATGCAGTGCCGCTGTCAGTGTTTGTAGCCATGCCTGTACGAGACGATGCCATCACAAAGGCTTATGCAACAGGCAGATACAGCCAAAAGGAGATAGCCACTGCATTCGGCCTCCACTATGCTAGCGTCAGCCGAATCGTTAAAACCAAGCACGTGCTGCTTGCGGATGGATCAACTTATTTATAAATAGATATGCTGGAATTTGTTGCTTTGCAAGACCTGACCCCGATGCCCCGTGCGATGCCCCGCCGATGCCCCGATGTCGTTCTACTCGATCACCAACCCCAACAGTTTGGGATACACCACCACCCGCGATAGTTTGGCGGGAACGGCGGATCAGAAGGCGATAAAAGCTAATCGCTTGTTCAATCTTTTTGACAAGGTGTATGTTGGAGGCAAGGACGGGAAAAACGAACTGCCTGATGTGAATGAGATTCTCAAGAATCGTTTGGGTATTGCTAGCAGCGCCTTAGTTCCACATGAGCACCATGTTCACTTGGTGATGCGTGTACCTACGCAATACCCCATACAACCCGCCCCAAGAAAATTGAATGCAAGCGAGCTGCCAGTCGGTTCAATGATTCAACCCGCGGACTTTAACTTAGAGGAGCAAGCCATGTTAGAAACTTGGATAGTCCAAACGCAAGAGACCCGAGCCGCTACTGCAGCATCGACCAATTTACCTACGCTGGTAGCGCAAACTAATGGCACAGCAAACTATGACAGAGTGCAAATACATAATGCTACGGGTAGGCACTTGGCGATTCGCCCAAGCGACATCGCCAGCACTGCCCACGGCTTGTTAAGTTTGAAAAAAGGTTATGACTGGAACGGATCATCTTCAGTTTCTGTAGTTGCCGTATTGAGCAAACCCAAGTATGGCAAGCTAACTCAGGAAGGTCAAAACAATTTCGGATACGAACCGCAACGGCTAGGCACGGAATACATTCGTTTCATCGTCCAAAACACCGAAGGACGAAAAATGATCGTCACCTGGCGTATTGACGTTCGGGCAGACCTTGAGACTGGCGAGGTAACTCCAGAACTAGGTTTGCAACATGCCGAATACCGAATTCCTTTGGTCGATAAAAATAATCTCGCCGCTTGGCAACGCAGCGCCAACCTAAGCGCCCTAATCGCCTCTGCCCAGCAAACCTTAACCAGCTTCACCGACCTACCCGCCACAGCCCTAGGCCAAACCGTTGGCGAGGGCGCATCAGCCAGCATCACCCTCGATCAAGACGCCGCCGGCCACGGCTGGTACGTAGATCCCACACCGCTAGACAGCACAGACGACTACCTACCCACCAGCCACAGCGCCGTCTGGCAAGCCAAGGCAGACAGTGCAGCCGCAGGCAAGATGGACATGCTCAGTGTGCTGCTGCACGAATACGGCCATGCCCTGGGCCTGGAGCACAGCGCAGAGGCAGGCGATTTCATGAACGCCAGCCTGCAGCCCGGCATGCGCAAACTGCCTACGGCAGAGCAGCTCACCCTCATGAGCCAGCTTGTGGCGCAGCTCAAAGCCGACAATACGGGTGATGATGCGGATGCGGATGCGGATAAGGACGCAGCA
>JAYUVG010000241.1:0-26833 GCA_043754255.1 Polaromonas sp.
TTCTGATGTGGGTATTGTCCTGCCGCCCCCCCCCCCCCCGACTTAGCCGTTTCAAAATTCATTATTGCGCTTGATTAATAATATTTGTTACACCGGTTAGACAATGTAAATCATTTGCGTTTGGTGATGTTTATTTGATTGGCAGGGTTCGTACTAAATTTGGATGTGTTTTAAATTCAATTTGAAATTGTGGGCTTAGTGCACATCTAATGTCGGCAAAGCAGCCCGCAAATCTGACGACTTTCAGTCGCAACCGGGGTTTGGAGAGTCAATGCAAACCTACTGAGCGATAGTCCTTTTTACAATCACCCAATGATCCTCGTTGCCGGTTCTGCCAATCTCGATTTCGTTGTTCGCGCGCCGCGCATTCCGGCTCCTGGCGAGACCGTGCTGGGCAGCGGCTTTCGTACCTTTGCAGGTGGCAAGGGCGCTAACCAGGCGGTGGCTTGCGCGACGGCAGGGGGCGTGGATACGCAAATGTTGCTTGCGTTAGGGTGCGACAGTTTTGCTGAGCCGATTGAAGCGTCGTTAAACGCTGCAGGCGTGGCGCTACAGGTGGTGCGGACGGACGACATGCCTACCGGTACCGCGTTTATCTGCGTGTCTAACGATGCTGAAAATGCCATCACGGTTGCGCCTGGTGCCAACCTGGCTTTGCGGCCGGAGCACCTGCCTGACTTGAGTGGCATCAAAACCCTTTTGATGCAGCTTGAGATTCCGCTTGCAACCGTTGCTGCTTACGCTGCGGCTGCGCGCAAATCTCGTGTGCAAGTGGTGCTGAATGCCGCGCCTGCACAACCCTTGCCTTCCGCGTTGCTGGCACTTGTTGATGTGCTGGTGGTCAACCAGGGCGAGCTGGCCAGCATCAGCAAATGCACCGGCTCTGTCGCTGACTGTTTGAAATGCCTGCCGGATGTGCCTTGCATTGTTGTCACGCTGGGAGCTTTTGGCTGTTGTGCGCGGATTGGCAATCGGTTTATTTTGCAACCGGCTTTTGCCGTGACAGCAGTGGACACAACCGCTGCGGGCGACACCTTTTGCGGGGTGCTGGTGGCCAGCCTGTCTTTGCAGCTAACGATGTCCCAGGCGTTGGAGTGCGCCAGTGCAGCCGCTGCGCTGGCTTGCACCAAGCAGGGCGCGCAGGCCAGCATCCCAACGCGGGCTGAAGTGGATATTTTTTTGGCCAGTCAAATTGCTGACACATCAACAAATGCCCACGCTGTGGCTGCGCTTGCCCAATTTACCGGGCTTGATTTTTAACTCTGTGATCATGACTCAGCACAACCCCGTAAAAGTCATTTACGACACCGACCCGGGCGTTGACGATGCGATGGCGCTGTACTACGCGCTGGCCCATCCTGGCCTTGACGTGGTGGGCATTACCACCACGTTTGGCAATGTCACGGTGGCGCAGGCAGCTACCAATGCGCTGTACCTGACAGCCATTGCTGGCGAGGCGCACATACCGGTCACGCGTGGGGTGGCCAGCCCGATGGGGCGCCGCAGCGAGGCCAAATTTGACTATATTCACGGCGCTGATGGGCTGGGCAATTTGCCTTCTCGGGTAGCCACCACCAACCAGCTGGATCCGCGCTCGTCTGCACAATTTATCGTTGACATGGCGCGCGCCCAGCCGGGGCAAATCACGCTGGTGGCAGTCGGCCCGCTGGGCAACGTGGCGCTGGCATTGCAGATTGAGCCGCAGCTGCCGCAGCTTTTAAAAGAAGTCATCATCATGGGCGGCACGGTGCTTGAGCCGGGCAATGTATCCCCCGTCGCAGAGGCCAATATATGGAACGACCCGCACGCGGCTGACAAGGTCTTTACCGCCGGGTTCAAGCTCACCATGGTGGGCCTGGACGTCACCCACCGCGTGATTGTGCCGGTGGCTTTGATCAAGACCATTGCCGACCGCCAGCGCCACATGGCAACCGATGTGCTGGCGCATGCGGTCGGGTTTTACGCCAATTTTTACAGCAACCTGTACCCGCATGTCGCTGAAATTCATGGCTGCTTCGGTCACGACGTGCTGGCCTTTATCTGCCTGACAAATCGGGAACTGTTCACACTTGAATCAGGCCGCGTGCGGGTTGCATTGGACGGCATTGCCCAAGGCCAAACCATGATGAACCGCAAACCGTTTTTGGACTATCCGCAGCCGGGTTGGGAAGCAGACAAGCCGTTAACTGATGTGTGTATGAAAGTTGATGCAGCGGCTTGTTTGCAGGTGTTTGAGCAAACGTTGATGGGCAAATGGCTTGAAAATTAACAGCCAGTTGTCTGCATTTAAAAAGACGCTCGTTGAGTCTGAATCACAACTTTGTGCTTTTGGATAATGGTGCGAAAAGCTTTGCTGGTCGTTGCCCAATCCACAACATCCACTTTGAATGGCAGGTCAGAATTTGAAAAATCTTCCGACAGAGATGCCAGCAATTCCAGATTAGTGGGCTGACTGTTGATGATGGCCAGGTCGAGGTCTGAATAAGGTTTGGCCGTTGATGTAGCCCGGGAGCCGAAAGCCCACACTTGTGCATCTGGCAGCCTGCTTTGAAGAATTTGCTGCACGATATGCAGGTGTCTCTTTTCCAGATTGAGCTTTGGCTCGTTACCCGGCTGGGTTGCTGGCTCAGACATTTCGTCGCTCCAGCGCGGCCAGCAATGCACGTGCATCAACGATAAAGCCCAGGCTGTCCTGATAAACCTGATGCGCTTTTTGATGGTCGTAAGTGTGCGCTGTGATATTGCGCATCTTGCGGTATTTAAACCAGGCTTCGACATCAGCAATCAGGCCTTTTTCACCGGCAGTTCGCAGCAAGTTTTTAAAATTGCCTTCATCTACCTCTGTGGGGCTGGCAGACTCGCGTTCGATCACGCGCTTGAGCATCTTGATACTGATTTCATAAACAAATTCGAAGTTTTTGACTACACCCGAAATCAGCGTGTTCTGCACTTTGTCTGTCTGGTCGTTGAACCAATCCGGATCACTGACAACTTCCAGACCATCACTGAGCGAGGAAATAGCGACGCGCAGCGCGCTTAAGTCAAGTGGTGTGTCCATGGCTAATTCCTTTAGAGCAAGATGACACTTAAAACGGTTCAATCAAGATTCGCAAGATACCGTTATCTGTTTGGTCTTGGCGCCATCACAAGCCCAACTTCCCGACCCAGCTCAATCACAGCCATCGCGTAATAACTGCTCCAGTTATAGCGGGTAATGGCGTAAAAGTTTTCAGTGCCTGCCACGTACTGCGGTGCGTCTGGGCCGTTGAGCAGCTCTATCAAAGCCAGTGGGCCGGTGTGCGATTGGCCTGCTGTATCGAGCACTGCGCCTTTGGCGGTAAAGCTGGCTGTGGTGAAAGTAGGCAAGATGTCAGGCGCCATCAGTGCGTCCATGTCCAGGCGGGTTTTGTCAAACGCTACCGGGTAGTGGGTTGGCATGCCGCTTTGCCAGTTAAAGGCCTTGAAGTAATTGGCCACCGAGCCAATCACGTCGGCGGTGCTGTTCCACAAATCAACCTGGCCATCACCATCAAAATCAACCGCGTACTTGACCCAGCTTGACGGCATGAACTGCGGCATGCCCATGGCCCCGGCAAAGCTGCCCAGCGGTTTGAAAGGGTCTTCGGCGCGGCGGCTTTGCAGGGTTAAAAACTGTTCGACCTCGCCTTTGAAAAACTCGCTGCGTTCCTTTGCGCGTGGGTGGCTGGTGGGGAAGTCAAAGGCCAGCGTGGTGATCGCGTCCATCACGCGAAAGCTGCCGGTGTCGCGGCCGTAAATGGTTTCTACGCCGATGATGCCGACGATGATGTCTGCCGGTACGCCGTATTCTTTTTCAGCCCGTTCAAGCACGGCCCGATTGGCCTGCCAGAACTTTACGCCGGCTGCAATGCGGACGGGGTCGATAAAACGGCTGCGGTACACGCGCCAGTTTTTTACAAACGGTTGGGGCGCGGGCTGCATCAACCTGGCAACTGTTGGGCTGTAGCGCGCCCGGCCGATGGCGCTTCTGACCCAGGCTGGGTCCAGGTCTCGCCGGGTTGCCAGATCATCAGCAAACTGCATGACGTCTGGCCGGCTGGCATACAGCATGCCAGCGGGCTGCTGGGTTGCGGTTTGTACCCGATATTTAGGGTCTTTTATGCCTGTAGCCCACGTAAAGTGCGCGCAAGCAGCTCCTATAAAGATAGCAAATGCAAACTGCGCGGTTCGTTTTAAAAATGTCATGCAGGCATTTTACGCAGGCCACACCAGCGCATTGAACTGCTGCTGGAGCTGGCGCAGGTGTTGTTCGGCAGGCGGTTGTTTTGCATAGCGCTGCTGCTCCAGTTGCAGCAGCCATGTGTGGAGCGCGTCGTGGTTGTTGCCGTGCCGGGCTTTGAGGAGTGTTGCCAGCTGGCGCGGCGTGCTGGCGCTGACTGCGTAATCGCTTGTCACCACACCGGCTTTGGCCAATTTTTTGTGCGCTCTGGCCAGCAGCCGCAGCCACGGGTCGTGCTGGGTGCGCTCCCACAGCGACCAGGCCGCGCCGCCCAGGCTGACGGCAACGATGATGCCAATCAGCACATAGCTCAAGTCCTGCCAGCTTGGCGATGGAAAGCCGATATTTTTAAGCAGATCAAGCTGCTTGCCCTGGGTGTAGTTCAGCACCCACTGGTTCCATGAATTGTTGACTGCGTCCCACATGGCACGCAGGCCGAGGCTAAAGGCCGGGCTGATGTTGCCCAGCGCCTGGCCGACAAAACCCTGGCTTGCTGCTGCCCGCTGCGACGTTCCTGTTCGCCCCGGTGACACGGCCGATGTTGGGTCAACCCGCACCCAGCCGCGCCCTTCAATCCACACCTCGGCCCAGGCGTGCGCGTCGCTTTGCCGTACTGTCCAAAAGCCATCGACACCATTCAAGTCGCCGCCCTGGTAGCCAGTCACTACCCGCGCTGGCACGTCCAGCGCCCGCATCATGATCACAAAGCTCGACGCAATGTGTTCGCAAAAACCTTGCTTGCGGTCGTACCAGAACTCGTCTGCTGTGTTGGGCCCATACAGGCCGGGCTCCAGCGTGTAGGTGTAGCCCCCTAGTCGCAGGCGGCTCAATACATAGTCAACAAGAACTGCGCTGCCTGCATTTGCAAACTGTGGTTCATTGCGAATCTTCACCGCCTCGGCCAGCGTGCGCGGATTAAAGCCGGGCGGCAGTTCCACAAACTCTCGCAGGCCAATGACGGATGTGCCCGGCCCATGCTGAAAGCGGGTGTGGCTTTGCGCCTTGTAGCGCACCAAGGTATTGATGGGCCGGTTAACAACCCATTGCAGGTCAGCCTGCATGGTGGGCTGGTAGCCCGGCAAAACTGGCTTGGCAAGCGCTGCGTCCAGCACAAAAAGCCACGGGCGATTGGTTTGCTCCAGCGTGACTTCATAGCTGGTCGGCGTACCGGTTACCACCAGGCTGGCACCCAAGCTAAAGCGCGACGAAAAGTCTGGCCGGGAAGAAAGCCACTCGCGCCCGTCAAAGCTGGACAGCACTGGCCCGCGCAGGTACATGTCGCTTTGCGCGGGGAGTTTGCCGTCAAACCTGATGCGCATCGCCACGCTGTCGTCGAGGGCCAGCTTGGCAATCGTGCCGACCTGCATTTTCTCGCTCAGGCCGCTCTTGCCCACCACCGCGTCGCTGGGTACACCCCACAGCGGGGCCAGGCGCGGAAACAGCACAAACAGCACGATCATGATCGGCGCGCCCAGCAGGGCCATCCAGCTGGCGGTTTTAAAAGCCTGCACCAGCGGCGGTTTGCCAGCAGGCATGTGAGCATTGACCAGCACCGTCAGCAAGCCCAGCAAGCCGATCAACATGCTGGCTGCAATGAGCAGCGACTGAGAATGAAAAAAGTTGGAAAGCATGCAAAAAAAGCCCAGAAAAAACACCACAAACGCATCGCGCCGGGCGCGCAGCTCCAGGGTTTTCAGGGTCAGCAAAACCACCAGCAGCGTAACGCCCGCATCGCGGCCGAGCAGGGTTTTGTGGCTAAGCAGTGTTGCGCCAATCGTGATGGCCAGCAGGCCCAGCAACCACCAGCGGCCCGGCAGCGCTTTGCCTTGTATGGCCAATGTTGCGCGCCACACCAGCACGCCAGCAGCAAGCAGGCTGCACCACAGCGGCAGGTGCGGCGTTTGCGGCAGCAGCACCCACGCAATCACTGCCAGCAAAAACAGCGTGTCGCGGCTGTCACGCGGCAGGTGACTGAGTTTGGCCAGCGTGTCTCTTAACATAGCGCCAGCGCCTGCAGGCATTGCCGTTTGTGCGCCTCACCGCTGCCAGGGGCAAGCTTGAGCGACGGCAAACGCAAGCCGTACAACACCCCCAGCTTGTCCGCTGCCAGCACCCACGCGCACAGGCGGGACAGCTTGTGTTCGGTGCCCGCTGTGCCTGCCTGCATAAAGTCCAGCCACAGCTCAAAGGCGTTGGCCTGGGTGCTGTCACGCACCACCAGCCCACCATTGTTTTGGCTCGATTGTTCATCGGCTTTGGCAGCTTTTTTCCACACCACCAGCTTGAGCGGGTCACCGCGTTTGTAGCTGCGTACACCGTCAAATTCGCCCGTGGACTGCGCCTTGGCTGTATGGGATGCACTGCCTGCACGTGGCTCGCCGTGCGGCAACGGCGGCGGATGCGCTTCAGGCGTGGGGTAGACCAACACCTGAGCAGCTGGCCGCCAGACTGTCCACACCCGAAACGTGCCCAGCGGAAATCGCGTTTCAGCCGTCAATGTGGGCAGGCGATAAAGGCCGCGCCGGGTCGGGGTAAAAGCAATTTGCACACTGGTGCTGCCCTGCGCTGGCACATCGGCCCATGCCCAGTGCCGCTCTAGCTGGCTGTCAAGCACGCTTAACCCGATACCGTAGCGTGTGCTGTGCCTGGTATTCGTCAATTTAACATCAATTGGAGCTGTAGCCCCCGCATAATGCGCGCTGGGTGCTTGCAAATTCATAGCAAGCCCACGCAGCGTGCCGTGGCTCACATGCATGCCCACCAGCGCGCTGCCGGCCAGCAAAAACGTCAGTAGATAGCCCAAATTGAGCTGGTAATTGATCGACGCGACCAGCAGCGTGAGCAGCGTCACGCCCAGCATCAGGCCAGGGCGGGTGGGCAGGATGTAGACGGTGCGCTGGGTCAATGTGATGTGGTCACTGAGCGGCAGGCGGTTTTCAAACCAGGCGCGAAAACGGGTTTGGAAATAGGAAGCAGGGCTATATTTCATAACCTTGGCCTCTTCTTAAAGTTGCCTTCCCTTTTGGGGGAGGAAATCTCAAGTTTCCCTCCCCCCTTGGGGGAGGGTTAGGGTGGGGGCAAGCGCAAAAACACTGCAAGCATCGCGCGTGCCCCCATCCCAACCTTCCCCCAGCGGGGGAAGGAGTAACGCGTGGCCAACTACGAACCAACAAGCACATCAGGGCAACGGCACAGCCGCCAGCATGGCGCGCACCTGCTCCAGAGCGCCGCGCCCTGCGTCACCCACAGGCACGAGTCTGTGAGCGGCAGTTTGCGGCAGCACTGCTGCAATGTCGTCAGGTGCAACGTAATCGCGTTCATTTAAAAAAGCCTGCGCTTTGGCGGCGCGCATCACGGCAATGCCGGCACGCGGGCTCAAGCCCTGCAAAAACCAGCGCCCCGAGCGCGTCGCGGCCATCAGGTCTTGCAGGTAATTGAGCAGTGGTTCAGCCGCATGCACCTGATTGACCTGTCGCTGCAGCTCAAGCAATTCATGCGGAGTCAAAACTGCCGGCAGGTTGTCCAGCATGTCACGCCGGTCAGCGCCTTTGAGCAGTTCGCGTTCAGCCGCTCGATCCGGATAACCCAGCGAAATACGCATGTGAAAGCGGTCCAGCTGCGACTCAGGCAGCGCGTACGTGCCAAGCTGGTCGTGCGGATTCTGCGTGGCGATGACAAAAAACGGAACTGGCAGCGGACGCGTTGCGCCTTCAATCGTCACCTGCTTTTCTTCCATCGCTTCAAGCAAGGCGCTTTGCGTTTTGGGGCTGGCGCGATTGATTTCATCGGCCAGCAGCACCTGGGCAAACAGTGGCCCGGGGTGAAACACAAAGCTTTCCTTTTGCCGCTCGTAAATCGACACGCCCGACAAATCACTGGGCATCAGATCAGCCGTGAACTGAACCCGCGAGAACTGCAAACCGAATGCGCGTGACAGCGCATGTGCCAGCGTGGTTTTGCCAACTCCGGGCACGTCTTCAATCAGCAAATGCCCACCTGCCAGGAGACACGCTACGCAATCTTGAACCTGTGCAGGCTTGCCCACAATGACCGTGTTAAGCTGATTTATCAGCGTTTTTAGTTTCTCTTTTGCTTGCATTTCGATACGTTAACCGAAAATATTCACGATATGAACTCCACTGGTTATTTCACCCACCCCGACTGCCGAAAGCACGATATGGGACGCGGCCATCCCGAGTGCCCCGAGCGGCTTGACGCGATTGAAGACCGGTTGCTGGCTTCTGGCGTTAAAGATGCGCTGGACTGCCGCGAAGCACCTGCTGCGCCCACTGCTGACCTGGAACTGGCACATGACGCCGCGATGGTGTCACGCCTTCATGACATCAATCTTCAACTGGTTGACGACATCAATGCGGGCGGCCCGGCGCATGTGCAAATTGACCCCGACACGATGATGACCGTGCACACCTGGAACGCGGCCACCCGCGCGGCAGGGGCGGTGCTGGCGGCTACTGACGCCGTGATGGCTGGCGAGATTGAAAACGCTTTTTGCGCGGTGCGCCCGCCCGGCCACCATGCGTGTCGTGATACATCGATGGGGTTTTGCATTTTCAACAGTGTGGCGATTGCAGCGCGATATGCGCTGGAGCGCCACGGCTTGAAGCGGGTTGCGGTGGTGGACTTTGACGTGCACCACGGCAACGGGACTGAAGACATTTTGGCGGGCGACGACCGGGTGCTGATGGTCGGGATTTTCCAGCACCCTTTTTATCCGCACAGCGGCACTATTTACCCGGCCAGCAACATGCTTAATTTGCCGGTACCGGCGTACACCAAGGGAATGGTGGTGCGGGAGCTGATTGAGACGCACTGGATTCCGCGCCTGGAAGAATTCAAGCCCGAAATGATTTTTATCAGCGCCGGGTTTGATGCGCACCGCGATGATGATCTGGGCCAGCTGGGCCTGGTTGAGCAGGACTATGCCTGGATCACCAGCCGTTTGAAAGACGTGGCCAAGCGGCATTCAAAAGGGCGCATTGTCTCGTCGCTTGAAGGTGGCTATAACCTGAATGCGCTGGCGCGCAGTGTTGAGGCGCATGTTCGGGTGCTGGCTGATTTGTAAATGGGTCTGTACGGGGGCGGTGGTTGCTGGATTCCCGCCTTCGCGGGAATGACGGGTTTTAAATAGCCTGTAGCCCCTGAATATAGCGCGCTGGCAGCTATCGATTAAATAGCATCCAAGTTTTGATAAGACGTTATGACAAGCCTTGACAAAGCCTCAATCACCATGAATTTACCCACCATTGAAACCTTGCCTGCCGCACTTCATACCCGTGATGACCGGGGTGTGCACACGCTGGTATTGAGCCGCCCCAAATCATTCAATGCCTTAAGCCATGACATGCTGGCCGCGATGCAGTCTGCGCTGGACTTTATAGCGCTGGATGCGACGGCGCGCATCGTGGTTATTGCAGCTGAGGGCAAGGCGTTTTGTGCTGGCCATGACCTGAAAGCCATGCGTGCCAACCCGGAGCTAAGCTACTACCAGCAACTGTTTGCGCAATGCACGCGCATGATGCTGACGATTCAAAACCTGAACGTTCCGGTGATTGCCAAAGTGCAAGGGCTGGCCACGGCAGCGGGCTGCCAGCTGGTAGCGCAATGCGACCTGGCAGTGGCCGCAAATACTGCCACTTTTGGCGTGAACGGGATTGACGTCGGTTTGTTTTGCGCCACGCCCAGCGTGCCTTTGGTGCGCAACATGCCGGCCAAGCAGGCCATGGAAATGCTACTGACGGGCGATTTCATCACCGCTGACGATGCACGGGTTCGCGGCTTGGTCAATCGGGTTGTACCGCTGGATGCACTAGACACTGAAACTGAAAAATTGGTAGCAAGCATCTTGTGCAAACCGAAAGAAGCCGTCGCCATGGGCAAGGCACTGTTCTACAAGCAACGTGAAACAAATATTGAAGCCGCTTACCAGCTGGCCGGGCAAACCATGGCTTGCAACATGGTGCACCCGGCGGCGCAAGAAGGTGTGCAGGCGTTTGTTGAAAAACGAAAACCGTCATGGCCAGCGTGATCTCCAGCAATACTTTTTTCCCGCCGGGACTGTTCTCTGGAAATGCTGCCTACCCCAAGCGGCGCATCGAAAGTTTTGACGCGTGGCTGACCGCGCTGACGCAGCCCAGCGCCTTGATGGAGTTGGGCGTGCTGGTGGCCTGCGTTGTGGCTGTGTGGCTGGTTGTGCACTTGCTGCGACGGGTTAGCGGGAATAGCCCGAACAAAAACATCAGCGGAAGCAGCAACAACATCAGCGTCTACGGCAGCAACAGGCAATCCATCATCTTTGGTGCGCATATTTTTGACGGTGTGCTGTTTCCGGTGCTGTTGTTGTGCGTGGCCTATGCTGCCAGCGCGCTGCTGCTCCGGTTTGTACCGCTGGCAATCTTCAAGGTGGCCATACCGGTGCTGGTGTCGCTGGCGGTGATCCGTTTGGGCGTGAAGGTGCTGCAAGCAGCGTTCAAAGACGCGCCCTGGGTACACGCGCTGGAGCGTTCCATTTCCTGGCTGGCCTGGCTGGCCATGCTGCTGTGGGTCAGCGGCTTGCTGCCGGTCATGCTGGAAGAGCTGGACGACATCAAGTGGAAATTTGGCGCCACAACGCTGTCAGTGCGCACCCTGCTGGAAGGCGCGCTGACAGCAGCTGTGGTGGTCATCATCACGTTGTGGATTTCGTCGGCTATTGAGTCCCGGGTGCTGCGCACGGCCACGGGCAACGAGCTGTCGCTGCGCAAGGCCTTCAGTAACGCCACGCGGGTGGTGTTGGTGTTTGTTGGTTTGATGATTGCTTTGTCAGCGGTGGGCATTGACCTGACCGCGCTGTCGGTGTTGGGCGGCGCGATTGGTGTCGGTGTTGGCCTGGGCCTGCAAAAGCTGGTAGCCAGTTATATCAGTGGTTTTGTCATGCTGGCCGAGCGCAGTGTGCGCATTGGCGACAACGTCAAGGTAGACAGTTTTGAAGGCCGCATCACCGACATCCGCGCCAGGTACACGGTAGTGCGGGCACTGTCGGGCCGTGAATCGATCGTGCCCAATGAAATGTTCATCAGCAACCGGATTGAAAACCTGTCGCTGGCCGATCTGCAGGTGCTGCAGGCAACGGTGGTGTCAGTGGGGTATGACAGCGATGTGCAACTGGTGATGCGCCTGTTAAATGACGCTGCGCTGGCGCAAGACCGGGTTTTAAAAGACCCTGGGCCAGCTGTCAACCTGACCAGTTTTGGGCCGAGCGGGCTTGAATTTACCCTCAACTACTGGATGACCGACCCGGAAAACGGCCAGCAAAACCTGCGCTCGCAGGTCAATCTTGCGGTGCTGGCAGCGCTGCGAGCCAACGGCATTGAAATTCCGTTCCCGCAACAGGTGGTTCATTCCAAACCAGATGCGATCCCGCCAACACCAGCCGGAGTAAACATAAAATAGCACGACCGTTCGTTTTTCTGTAAACTCCGGGAGTTGCCTGGTCATCAAGCGTCTTTTTCGGGCAGCAGGCCTAAAATGGCTGTGTTACCTTTACGTCAACGTCAATCAATTTTTCCTGGAGTCATGCAATGAAGGTCTTGGTCCCCGTCAAACGAGTGGTCGATTACAACGTCAAGGTTCGCGTCAAATCTGATGGCACCGGCGTTGATATCGCCAACGTCAAAATGAGCATGAACCCATTTGACGAAATCGCCATTGAAGAGGCGACGCGCTTGAAGGAAAAAGGCGTGGTAACTGAAGTCATTGCTGTGAGTTGCGGTGTGCTGCAGTGTCAGGAAACTTTGCGCACTGCCATGGCCATTGGTGCAGACCGCGCCATTTTGGTAGAAACCGCTGAAGAGCTGCAGCCACTGGCGGTGGCCAAACTGCTCAAGGCACTGGTGGACAAAGAGCAACCGCAGCTCGTTATTTTGGGCAAGCAGGCGATTGATGATGATTGCAATCAGACTGGCCAAATGCTGGCGGCTTTGCTCGGCTGGCCGCAAGCCACATTTGCCTCAAAAGTCGAACTGGCTGACGGTTTGGCCAAAGTTACCCGCGAGGTCGATGGTGGCCTGGAGACCTTATCTCTAACGCTGCCCGCCATCATCACCACTGACCTGCGCCTGAATGAGCCGCGCTACGTGACGCTGCCCAACATCATGAAGGCGAAAAAGAAACAGCTCGACAACTTTAAGCCCGAAGATTTGGGTGTTGACGTCAAGCCACGCATCAAAACCCTCAAGGTTAGCGAGCCGCCAAAACGCAGCGCCGGTATCAAGGTGGCTGATGTGGCTGCGCTGGTTGACAAGTTGAAAAACGAAGCAAAAGTGATTTGATATCTGGTTCATATCTTCTGAATTTCGCCATCCCTGCGCAGGCGGGGATCCAGACACCCTTTAAGGAATATTGACATGACCACTTTAGTAATCGCCGAACACGACAATAGCGGCATCAAGCCAGCTACCTTAAACACTGTCACAGCCGCCGCCCAGTGCGGCGGTGATGTTCACATTTTGGTAGCAGGCAAGGGGGCAGAAGGCGCTGCCGCCGCCGCATCAAAAATTGCCGGTGTTGCCAAGGTCATTCACGTAGACGGCGATCATTTTGCGCATGGCCTGGCCGAAAACATGGCGGCACAAATCCTGGCGATGGCTAGCGCCTATTCGCACATTCTTTTTCCAGCCACTGCATCGGGCAAAAACATTGCGCCGCGCTTGGCTGCTGCGCTGGATGTGGGCCAGGTGTCAGACATCACCAAAGTGCTGACGCCCGACACTTTTGAGCGCCCCATCTACGCTGGCAACGCCATTGCCACCGTGCAAAGCATGGACACCACCAAAGTGATCACGGTGCGTACTACCGGCTTTGATCCAGCCGCAGCATCAGGCGGCAGCGCTGCTGTTGAAGTGCTGGCAGGTGTGGCTGACAGCGGCAAGACCACTTTCGTTGGCTCAGAAATCGCCAAAAACGACCGCCCTGAGCTGACAGCCGCCAAGATCATCGTCTCAGGTGGCAGGGCGCTCGGTTCAGGCGAAAAATTCAATGAAATCATGACCCCGCTGGCCGACAAGTTGGGTGCAGCGCTCGGCGCATCGCGCGCCGCAGTCGATGCAGGCTATGCGCCAAATGACTGGCAAGTCGGCCAGACCGGCAAGATTGTGGCGCCGCAGTTGTACATTGCCGCTGGTATTTCAGGCGCTATCCAGCACCTGGCCGGCATGAAGGACAGCAAGGTGATCGTCGCGATCAACAAAGACGCCGAAGCGCCGATTTTCAGCGTGGCGGATTACGGGCTGGAGGCTGATTTGTTCACCGCTGTGCCTGAGCTGACGGCTGCACTTTAAACGCGGATACCTTCAACGCGGAGGGGAGGAGAAAACCAGAGGACGCGGAGGATATTAAAAATATTTTGTTGTTCCTCCGCGTCCTCCGCGCTCTCCATCTTCTCCGCGTTGAAACTCCCCGCTCCCTGAATTCAAGAGACAAACACATGACCTACAAAGCCCCCCTCAAAGACATGCTGTTCAACATTCAGCACATTGCTGACATTGAACAAGTCGCCAAAATTCCTGCCTTTGAAGACGCGGGCTTTGACACTGCGCAGGCGGTGCTGGAAGAATGCGCCAAGTTCAACGAAGGCGTGCTGTCTCCGCTCAATTGGGCGGGCGACATCAATCCGTCGAGCTTCAAGGCAGGCGTGGTCACCACCACACCCGGTTTTAAAGAAGCCTTCAAGCAATACGCTGAAGGCGGCTGGCAGGCGCTGCAGCACCCGGCTGAATATGGCGGGCAGGGCTTGCCTAAAACCATCGGAGCTGCGTGCGGCGAAATGCTGAACTCTGCCAACATGAGCTTTGCGCTGTGCCCGCTGCTGAGCGACGGCGCGATTGAAGCGTTGCTGACGGCTGGCAGCGGTGAGCTCAAAGCCACCTATCTCGAAAAGTTGATTAGCGGCCAATGGACCGGCACCATGAACCTGACCGAGCCGCAAGCCGGCTCAGACCTGGCCGCAGTCCGCTCACGCGCAGAGCCGCAAGCCGATGGCACGTACAAAGTGTTCGGTACCAAGATTTACATCACCTACGGCGAGCACGACATGGCCGAGAACATCGTGCACCTGGTGCTGGCACGTGCGTCGGGCGCGCCTGAAGGCGTCAAGGGCATCAGCCTGTTTGTGGTGCCCAAGTTCATGGTCGGCGAGGGCGGCAAATTGGGCGCGCGAAATGATGTGCATTGCGTCAGCATTGAGCACAAGTTGGGCATCAAGGCGTCACCCACGGCGGTGCTGCAATACGGCGACAACGGTGGTGCGGTGGGGTATCTGGTCGGTGAAGAAAATCGCGGCCTGGAATACATGTTCATCATGATGAACTCGGCCCGTTATGCCGTCGGTATGCAGGGCATTGCGGTGGCTGAAATGGCGTACCAGAAAGCCGTCAGCTTTGCCAAAGACCGTGTGCAGAGCAGGCCGGTGGATGGCTCAGTCAAAGCTCCCGTTTCCATCATCCATCACCCCGACGTCAAGCGCATGCTGATGACGATGCGCGCCTACACCGAGGGCTGCCGCGCGATGGCCAGTGGTGCGGCAGCGGCATATGACGCCAGCCACCACCACCCGGATGCGGATGTGCGCAAACAGAATCTGGCGTTCTATGAATTCATGGTGCCGCTGGTCAAAGGCTACAGCACCGAGATGAGCCTTGAAGTCGCGTCGCTGGGTGTGCAGGTGCATGGCGGCATGGGCTTTATTGAAGAAACCGGTGCAGCGCAGTATTTGCGTGATGCGAAAATTTTGACGATTTACGAAGGCACCACGGCCATTCAGGCCAACGATCTGGTCGGCCGCAAAACCATGCGCGACAGCGGTGTAACTGCAAAAGCGATTGCTGCGCACATTGAGGCCACCGAAGCCGCTTTGACAAGCCTGGGAAGCGCTGATGCACTTGCGGTTGCCAGGCGTTTGACAGCTGCGCGCACTGCGTTGCTTGAAGTGGTTAATTTTGTTGTAACGCAAACAAAATCCAATCCAAATGCAGTGTTTGCAGGCAGCGTTCCGTATTTGATGCTGGCTGGCAATGTGGTGGCGGGCTGGCAGATGGCACGCTCATTATTGGCGGCACAGGAGCAACTGGCAGAGGGTGTTGATGTTGACTTTATGAAAGCCAAAATCACCACCGCACGTTTTTATGCCGACCACCTGCTGACCAAAGCACCCGGCCTGCGCGACAGCATCGTCGAAGGTGCGAACAGCGTCAATGAGCTGGCGCTTGAAGCGTTCTAAACATTTTTGGCTGTTTCTCCTTCCCCTGCCGGGGGAAGGTTGGGATGGGGGCACGTCCATTGACAAACTTGTCTATGCGCTTGCCCCCACCCCACCCTCCCCCGGAAGGGGAGGGAGTTTTACACACTCAGCTTGACAACTACTTTTAATATTTCCGAGACTCTTCATGTCAAACCTCCCGCCCATCCTTCAAAACCTGCCGTTCCCCGTCATTGGCTCGCCGCTGTTCATCATCAGCAACCCCAAGCTGGTGATTGCCCAGTGCATTGCAGGCGTGGTGGGTTCCATGCCCGCACTCAATGCGCGGCCGGCAGCGCAGCTTGAAGACTGGCTGGCTGAAATCACTGAAGCCCTTGCTGCACATAACACCGCCCACCCTGACAAGCCTGCTGCACCCTATGCCATCAACCAGATCGTGCACAAAAGCAATGACCGTCTGGAGCACGACATGGCCGTATGTGAAAAGTACAAAGTGCCGATCATCATCACCAGCCTGGGCGCGCGTGAAGATGTCAATGTGGCCGTCAAAGCCTGGGGCGGCATCACGCTGCACGATGTGATCAGCAACGTGTTTGCGCGCAAGGCGATTGAAAAAGGCGCTACGGGTTTGATACCTGTTGCAGCCGGTGCAGGCGGCCACGCCAGCGTGAAAAGCCCGTTTGCGATGGTGCAGGAAATTCGCCAGTGGTTTGACGGCCCGCTGGTGTTGAGTGGCTCCATTTCAACCGGCGGCGCAGTGCTGGCGGCGCAGGCGATGGGAGCTGACCTTGCCTATATTGGTTCGGCATTTATTGCTACGCATGAAGCGCGCGCCGTGGACAGCTACAAGGAAATGATTGTTGCCAGCAATTCCGACGACATCGTGTATTCAAATTTCTATACCGGCATTCACGGCAACTATTTAAAAGGCAGCATCCGCAACGCGGGCATGGACCCAGATGCACTGCCCGAAAGCGACCCGAGCAAAATGAATTTTGGTGGCGCAGACGCTGGTGCATCGGCCAAAGCCTGGAAAGACATCTGGGGTTGCGGCCAGGGCATTGGCGCGGTTAGCAAAATTCAGAGCACAGCTGACTACGTGGCCCAGCTGCGGCGCGAATATGCCGAGGCCAAAATGCGTTTGTGCTAGTTTTATAAGCGTTTTGTGCCTGAAGCCAAGGCAATATGCGCGCAACCAGCTATTAAAATAATAGCGAACATGGTTTCCCCAAACCCGGATGCCTGTTACGGCAAATCATGGTTTTTCCTCTATCCACGGCTTTTGAATCTGTCACCATGGCGGGTGTCAAGCCAGGTGTTCGCAGCCAGCCAGTCGATGGCTCGTGCGCTTGCTTGACATGAAACCAGTTCATCAACATCCCCACTAAAAAAGACAAGCCATGACCTTTGCAATCACTTCCCATAAATTCCTTGCCTCCATTGCGCTTGCGGCTGGCCTTGTTGCCACTACCGCTTTTGCGCAAACAGGACCTGCTCCTTACGGCGCGCCCATCACGCTCGAACAAGCCAAAAAAGCCATGGTGGCGGCTGAAGCGGAAGCGCGCAAAAACAACTGGCCAGTGGTGATTTCAATTGTTGACGGTGGCGGCCATCTGGTGATGTTGCAGCGCATGGAAGCACAAACCGGCAGCATTGAAATTGCAACCGGCAAAGCCACCACCTCGGCATCCTTGCGCCGCCCCACCAAAGCGCTTGAAGACGGTCTGGCTGCAGGCGGCGCTGGTTTGCGCATCTTGAGCGTGCGCAGTGTGACGGCTCTGCAAGGTGGCGTGCCCATTGTGGTGGACGGCAAAATCATCGGCGCCATTGGTGTGTCAGGCGTGACCGCCGCGCAGGACGAAGTAGTTGCCATGGCTGGCGCGGCAGCAGTTGCGGCCAAATAACGCCACAAAATGACAGCGCTCAAGCGCTATTTATTTAATAGCTGCTTGCGCGCTTTTTATGCGGGCTACAGGACTATTCCTCTTGAAAATCAGGTATTTCGTTGGCCAAAATAAGCATCAAACAGCGTGCTGACTGCTGAAAATTCATCTGTAAACTGCTGTGGGTTGACGAAGTAGGCCTCTGTCGCCACCGCAAAAAATTCAGCCGGCGATGTGGCGCCATAGGCATCCAGCCACGGCAGCGGTGCACCAAATCTTGTCGCCATTGCCACCTGATCCTTGAACGCAGCAAAGGCAGTTTGCATAATTCCTTGCCACTGGGCTCTGGCGCCACGGCCCGGCAAGGGTGGGCAGCCATTGGGCACGCCCCCGGCTGAGGAATGCATGTCCAGCTTGTGCGCAAATTCATGAATCACCACGTTGTAGCCGCGCAGGGCGTGTTCAGGCGACGCCGCCGCGTCTTGCCAGCTTAAAGTGACAGGGCCGCCCTGCATGGCTTCACCTGTCAGCGCTTCCTTGTAAAAATGATGCACGCCTGCAGCATCGATGGTGCTGCGGCGCGCCAGCATGGGGCCCGGGTGCACCACAATGCCCTTGAAGTCGTCATACAGCTCCAGGCTCAAATTTAAAATTGGCAAGCAGGCCTGCGCAGCAATGGCGACAGCCATCGCGTCCGTCACGACCAGGCCGTGCGCCCCGATGAATTGCTTGTGCGCCAAAAACCTGGCACTCAAGGTATGCAGCCGATTCAAGTCAGTGGCAGCGCGGTTGCTTAAAAACGGGTACTGCGCAACTGTCGATTGCCACAATGCATCAGGTATGGGCCGCGGCCGGGCAAGGTTTTGCAGCCAGGCAAACATAGATTTGATTTACAGCATGTCGATGCGTTGCAACCCACTGGCCGTCAGCCGCAGTACCTGGACGCGGGCAGGCAGTGCGTCGGCATCCCAATCGCTCATCACCACGCGTTGCAGGCCATCACCCAGATCATGCGTTGCTGGCTTGTGCGTGTGGCCGTGTATCAGCGTGCGGGCATTGGCCAATTGCAGCCACTGCCTGGCAGCGGCTGCATCCACATCTGCATAGTGCGCACCGGGGACTTTCAAGGCCTGGCTTTGCTGGCGCAGGCCGCGGGCTATGGTTTGGCGCTCTGCCAAAGGCTTGGCCAAAAAGTTTTGTTGCCACGCCTGGCTTCTGACCTGCTGGCGAAATTGCATGTAGTCAACATCGCCGGTGCACAGCGCATCTGCATGGGACAGCAGCCAGCGCTCGCCCCGAAAAGTCAGCACCGTGGGGTCATCGATCAAAGTTGCGTTGCATGCCGCCATGAGGGTATTGCCAACCAGAAAGTCGCGGTTCCCGTGCATGAAAAACACGGGTGCGCGCTGTGCAGTTTGCTGGATGACTGCTGCGCACTGGTGTTCAAAACCTTGGCTCTGCAACACATCATCACCGACCCACACTTCAAACAGGTCACCCAGGATGAAAACTGCATCTGCTGGCGTGCTGTGCATATAGCGCTGCCAGGCATTGAAGGTGGCTGGCTCACTGGCTTGCAGATGCAGGTCGGAGATGAAATCGACCGCCTGCCAATTTGGCCCGGCGGTCAATTCCGTAAAGGACATCAGAGTGCCACAGCTTTTTCAATGATCACGTCAACGGTTGGCACATCACCATGACCGCCCTTGTTGCCGGTTTTGACGCCTTCAATTTTGTCGACCACGTCCATGCCGCTCACTACTTTGCCAAACACGGCATAGCCCCAGCCCGAACCGTTGGGCGCCGTGTGGTTCAAAAAGCCGTTGTTTGACGCGTTGATGAAAAACTGCGAGCTGGCCGAATGGGGCTCATTGGTGCGTGCCATGGCCACGGTGTACTTGTCGTTTTTCAGGCCGTTGGTGGCTTCGTTTTCAATGTTGGCGTCGGTGTCCTTTTGCTTCATGCCGACTGCAAAGCCGCCACCCTGCACCATAAAACCAGGAATCACGCGGTGGAACACAGTGCCAGCGTAGTGGCCCTTGCTGACGTACCTCAAAAAGTTGGCAACGGTTTTAGGCGCTTTGGCAGCGTCCAGTTCAAGGGTGATGATGCCGTGATCCTTGATGTGCAGTTCGATTTTCGGATTGGTCATGACGGTACTTTCAAAAGGTAATTAAAAAAATCAGTTAAGAAGGGTTGCAGATTTGATAGTCACGGGTGTTTTAGGCACATCGGTCGGGAACGGCCCGCCTGCACCTGTCGGCGTTGCCTTGATTTTATTGACCACATCCATGCCACTGGCAACTTTGCCAAACACCGTGTAGCCAAATAACTGCGATGCACCCACCAGCTGGGCACGCGGCGTGTTTTCGTAGACCCGGCCGCCGTACTCAAATTTGGGCACCGGGTCTCCCGGCGGGATCACCGTCGGATCCAAGAATGCGTTGTCTTTTACGTTGATAAAAAATTGCGAGGAGGCCGATTGCGGATCGTTGGTGCGTGCCATGGCAAGAGTACCTTCCACATTGCGCAGCCCGCCTTTGGCTAACGCATCTTGCCCTTCATGCACCACTGGAGGGCGGGTGGCTTTTTGCTTGTAGTCCGCATCAAAGCCGCCGCCTTGCACCATGAAGTTGCTGATGACGCGGTGAAAAATCAGGCCATCGTAATGCTTGTCCTTGACATATTGCAAAAAGTTGGCAACGGTTTTGGGAGCCTTGTCAGGAAAGAGCTCCACCACAAAATCGCCTTCGCTGGTGGTGAATTTCACTTTGGGCGCCGCCTGCGCAACCACTGCGCCGGAGTAAAGCGCGCCGCAAAACAGCGCAGCCAGCACAGCCGCCCGACGTGAGGTTGAAAGTGCAATTTTCATCAGATAACTCCTTCAAAAAATATTTTCCATTGCGCGCCCTGGCGTATCCAGTACTGGCGTTTTATCTGGCCCGTCGATGCACCCTGAGCCACCTCGCCAAACGTAACCACCATCGTCTCATTGGCATCTACCCAGCGTAAATAGGACAGATCCTTCATCTGAATATTCTTCCCGGCCAATTGCTTGACCTCTTGCATCAGGCTGGGCACATAGCTGGCCAAAGTTTTGCCGTAACTGGTGAAGTCAGGCGTGTACCAGCTTAAGAGCCCCGCCATGTCGCCACTGGACTTGGCACTGCTCCACGCTGCCAGTGCAATTTCAAAATTTTTCCCGTCAAGCTGCGCTGTCTGGGGCGTCACCCATTTCAGGTTTTGTGCAATCACTACCGGCGTGGTACGCACCTCCACTGTTTTCATGATGCGTTCAAGGTCAGGGTTGGCCAGCACCACACAACCATCGGTTGCCAGCGGAGCGCGCGAGAACTGGTTGGGCGGCGAGCCGTGCAACCAGATGCCACTGCCGGTTTTGCCGCGTTTGACGTCCAGCTGGTTCGGGTAATTGATGGGCAATGCACCAGAGCCAAAAAATTTCTTCAGTGTTTTTGGACTCAATGTGCTGGTCACAAAATACACCCCAAGCGGCGTGCGCAAATCGCCTTCCACTGTTTTGTCAATGCCCGACTTGCCAACCGATATGTAGTAGTCCCCCAGCAACTGCAAACCGGTGGGTGAATTTTCAAACAAATACAGCCGTGACCTGGTTGCGTCAATTGCAATCGCATGTTTGTTGCGTGCTGACAGGGCAATAAATTGCGCAGGAATCAAGCCAGCAACCGGGCGCGCCTGCAGCGCCTGTAATCGCAGCAATGATTCATTGCGCAGTTCCAGCAACTGGGGCGCAGCCGCCTGGGCGGTGGTGTCCGGCACATCGCCCAGACTGCGTAGCGGCCGCGACTGGGCAGACAGCAAATCACCGTAAACCAGTTGAGCCAATTGAAAATTCGGGTGGTCTTTTACCAGGCGCTCAGCCAGCGGCAATGCTTCCCTGGTTTTGGCCTGGCCGATCAGTTTGTAGATGGCAATCAGCCTGGCCTCGGCTTGGCCATCCCGATGGTTTTGCTGACTGGTTTTTGCTGCTTGTTGCGCCGGGTTTTTGGCGGCTGCTGCAACCAATGAAGTTGCCAAAGCGAGCAACCCGGCAACTGCCAAAGTCATCACCCGCGTCATGGCTTGTCACACTTGTGCATCACAGACAAACGACAGCGGCAATGTCGTAGCCACCAGAGCCTGCGTATTGCGCGCTTGCTGCTTTGCCAGCCATCAGCCTGTCGATTCCCTGACGATCATCCATCTGTCGCCTGCCTTGACCAGATCAAGGGTTTTACGACTGATCACATTCAGCGTGTCGGCACTGTAGGTCTGTTTGAACTTGACCACCGCTTTCGCGCCATTGACAGAAACAGCAACATCTGCCAGCTTGACGCTGATGCGCGACTTGCCCATGATGCGGCTCTTACGGTCTTCTTCCCATGCTTTTCGCCCCACGCTGCCAGGCGGATCAAAGTCTTTGCCATAGCTGGCGAGGTAGCTCGCCATGTCCTTGCCAGACCAGGCTGAAGCCCAGTTGCGAACCGCGTTTTCTACGTCTTTTTCAGCGCCCGCGCTGGCAGTTGGCGCAGCAGCAGGTGCAACAACCGCAGCTGCTGGCGCTACAGCTGCTGGGGGTGCGGGTACTGCCGGCGTTGCAGCAGGTGCCTTTGCCACCACCACTGGGGCTGGCGGTGCGACTGGGGCTTTCGCAACAGGAACTGCGGTGACCGGGCCGGACACCTGTGCACCAGCGCCAGGCCGCTGCGCCCTGACATCGGGCGCAAACAGGGTGCGGATCAAGGCCAGCTTGGGCTGTACGCCAGCATTGCCGCCGTCCAGCTGCAATGCTTTGCTGTACGCCTGACTGGCCAGCTTGGCGTACACATCGCCCAGATTTTCGTGGGCAGTTGCATAGCTTGGATTGGTACGAATCGCCATCTCTAAAGCGGCGCGCGCCTTGTCAAACTGGCTTTGTCCGGCATACAGCACAGCCAGGTTGTTATACGGCTCGGGCAGCTCGGGGTAGTCTTGCGTCAGCTGGTTAAAAGTGCTGATGGCATCGGCCGGCTTGCCTGCTTCTGTTTGAATCACACCCTTGATGAAACGCATCTGCGGATCGCGCGGTTTGCTGGCGATGTACTGGTCGGCTTTGGCCAGAGCCTCGGCAAATTTGCCAGCACGCAGCAACACGTTGACATCCGCATAATCGTCAGCTTGCGCCAGGCCGGGCATCAGGGCAGCGGCAACACACAAGACCCCCGCAATACCGTGAAGCCGGCTACGGAAAACCTTGGGGACTGCAAAGGACAACTTGAACATAAAACCTCTTGATCGGATGATGCTTTTTAAGCTTTTGCGGGGCTGGATATACTGCACAATTGTAGCCCAGCGGGGTACGCTTGCTGGTCGACTTTCGGCTTTGCAGCCGTGCTTCGCTTAACCCGGCTTTAACCTGCTGTTAACCTGGCTCTAGCATGCCGCCAACCTGTTTGAAGCCGCTTGCTTGCAGCTTTGCTTTGACCCCTCCATATCCCAATACCAGCCATGAGCCTTCGCATTTACAACACGCTCAGTCGCAGCCTGCAGGTTTTAACGCCTTTGGTACCCGGCCACGTGCGCATGTATGTTTGCGGCATGACGATTTACGACTTTTGCCACATCGGCCACGCCCGCATGATGATGGCGTTTGACATTGCCCAGCGTTGGCTGAAGACGTCTGGTTTGCAAGTTACCTATGTCCGCAACATCACCGACATTGACGACAAGATCATCAAACGCGCGGTAGAGCGTGGCATTACCATCCGCGCGCTCACCAACGAGATGGTGCTGGCCATGCATGAAGACATTGGCAAGCTGGGCATTGAGCCGCCGACGCTGGAGCCTCGCGCCACTGACTATGTGCCGCACATGCTCGGCATCATTGCCACGCTGCGGGGCAAGGGCATGGCGTATCAGGCCAGCAATGGCGACATGAACTACGCGGTTCGCAAGTTTGCAGGCTACGGCAAGTTGTCAGGCAAATCACTTGACGAATTGCGAGCCGGTGAGCGGGTAGCATTGGGCGATGGCAAGCTTGACCCGCTGGATTTTGTGCTCTGGAAATCAGCCAAGGCCAGCGAACCTGAAGACGCCAAATGGGACAGTGCCTACGGCCCGGGGCGTCCCGGCTGGCACATTGAATGCTCGGCCATGAGTTGCGCCACACTCGGGGAGACCTTTGACATTCACGGTGGTGGCGCTGACTTGCAGTTCCCGCACCATGAAAATGAAATCGCCCAGAGCGAAGCGGCTTTTGGCAAACCAATGGCCAGCGTCTGGATGCACAACGGATTTGTCAACACTGACAACGAAAAAATGTCCAAAAGCCTGGGCAATTTTTTCACGATTCGCGAGGTGCTGGCCCAATACGACGCTGAAACAGTCCGGTTTTTCCTGGTGCGGGCGCATTACCGCAACGCCCTGAACTACAGCGATGTGCATCTGGATGATGCGCGGGGCGCTTTGAAGCGCCTGTACACAGCGCTTCATGCGGTTCAACCTGCTGAAGTTGCGGTTGACTGGACACATCCTTTTGCCGCCCGCTTTAAAGCCGCAATGGACGAAGACTTTGCAACGCCAGAAGCAGTCGCTGTACTGTTTGATTTGGCCAGTGAAGTCAACATCACGCGGTCGACCGAATCAGCTGGCTTGCTGAAAAGTCTGGGTGCTTGCCTGGGCTTGCTGCAGGGCGATCCGGCGGCGTATTTGAAGGCAGGCTCCATGCTGGACGAAACCAGCATCGGGCAACTGATAGACCAGCGATCTGCCGCCAAAAAAGACAAAAATTTTGCCGAGGCCGACCGCATTCGCCAACACCTTCTAGCCCAGGGCATTGAACTGAAGGATTCGCCAACTGGCACCATCTGGATCGCAAAAAAATGAGTTCTTTTGATCATTCAATGCCACAGGCCAGACAAAACAAGCGCAAACAGCTATGAAAAAAGTAGCAACTACGGGTCAGCCTGAGCTGCCCCAAATCCCCGACTACTGGGCCGATGCCTGCAAACACCTGGTTAAAAAAGACCGGGTCATGAAGCGGCTGATTCCGCAGTTTCCAGACACTGCGCTGCAAACACGGGGCGACGCTTTCAGCACCCTGGCGCGCAGCATTGTGGGCCAGCAAATTTCAGTGAAGGCGGCGCAAACGGTGTGGCACCGGTTTGAAGTGCTGCCCAAACAGATGACACCGGCAAATGTTTTGAAGCTGAAAGTTGACGACATGCGCGCCGCTGGCCTGAGCGCCCGCAAGGTCGAATATCTGGTGGATTTGTCGATTCATTTTGACAACGGCACTGTGCACGTGAAAGACTGGCAGGCGATGGACGATGAAGCCATCATTGCCGAGCTGATTGCCATTCGCGGGATTGGCCGCTGGACGGCAGAAATGTTTCTGATGTTTTACTTGCGCCGGCCCAACGTGCTGCCGCTGGACGATGTCGGACTGATCAACGGCATTGCCAAAAATTACTTTTCAGGCGAAGCCGTCAGCCGCAGCGATGCGCGCGAAGTAGCGGCCGCATGGGCACCGTATTGCAGCGTGGCAACTTGGTATATTTGGCGGTCACTCGACACAGTTCCAGTTCTTTAGGAATGATTCATGTCTAAAAAAACCTTCCTTGACTTTGAGCAACCGATTGCTGACCTTGAAGGAAAAATCGAAGAGCTGCGCTACGTGCAGACCGAATCTGCAGTTGATATTTCAGAAGAAATAGAGCAGCTCGCCAAGAAAAGCCAGCAGCTCACCAAAGACATTTACAGTGATTTGACGCCGTGGCAAATTACCAAAATAGCCCGCCACGCCGAGCGCCCCTACACGCTGGACTATGTGCGGGAAATATTTACCGATTTTGTCGAACTGCATGGGGATCGGCACTTTGCCGATGACCTGTCCATCGTCGGTGGGCTGGCCCGCTTCAATGGCAACGCCTGCATGGTGCTGGGGCATCAAAAAGGCCGTGACACCAAAGAGCGCGGCCTGCGCAACTTCGGCATGAGCAAGCCTGAGGGTTATCGCAAGGCACTGCGTCTGATGAAAACCGCTGAAAAGTTTGGCTTGCCGGTTTTTACTTTTGTCGACACGCCCGGCGCGTATCCAGGCATTGAAGCTGAAGAACGCGGCCAGTCAGAAGCCATTGGCCGCAATATTTTTGAGATGGCCCAGCTGGAAGTGCCGATCATCACCACCATCATTGGCGAAGGTGGCTCCGGCGGCGCACTGGCTATCTCCGTCGCTGACCAGGTGGTGATGCTGCAATATTCAATTTATTCGGTGATCAGCCCGGAAGGCTGCGCATCGATTTTGTGGAAGACCTCTGAAAAAGCCGAGGTTGCTGCGGAGGCTCTGGGCATCACCGCGCACCGCCTGAAAGCCCTGGGCGTGATTGACAAAATCGTCAACGAACCGGTCGGCGGCGCGCACCGCGACCACAAGCAGATGGCGGCGTTTTTAAAGCGTGCACTAAACGATGCGTTCAGGCAAGTCAGTGACCTGAAGGTCAAGGAACTGCTGGACAGGCGTTATGAACGGTTGCAAAGCTACGGCCGTTTTACTGACACCAAAGCGGACAACAAGTAGGTACGCCGTGATAGAAAAAGTTGTCTTCAAAACCACGTTAAAAGACCAACCCAGCGATTTGGCTTTTTGGCTATCCCGCACTGTTCAAGAACGCTTTGCTGCTCTTGAATTTTTACGCCAGCAACATGTCTGTACCTTACCCATTACTCAACAAAGACTTCAAAGAGTTTGTACGGTTTCTCAACGCCAACGCGGTTGAGTATCTGGTTGTTGGCGGTTATGCGCTGATGGCGCATGGACATCCGCGTTACACGGGCGATATCGATTTTTGGGTTGACCAGACGCGAGCAAACATTGCGAACTTGTTGATAGCGCTGGATCAATTTGGCTTTGCAAGCGTCAATTTAAAAGAAGAAGATTTTTTAGCTGACCAGGCCGTGATTCAGCTTGGCTTTCCACCTGCACGGATTGATCTTATGGTCGCGGTGAGCGGCGTTGAATTTGCCAGCGCCTACAAGTCGCGGCTTGAGGTCGATTTGGACGGTACGCGAATCAATGTGATCAACCGCAGCGATTTCATTCGCAATAAAAAGGCCACTGGGCGCGCCAAAGACTTTGTTGATTTGAAGGAGCTTGGGGTGGACATTAACAAATCGGACGAATCATAGTGACGTACGCGGTTGCCTACAGCGGCGGCGCAGACTCCACCGCTTTGCTGCTGATGCTGGCCCAGCAGCATCCCAGGCAAGTTCAGGCCATTCACATTCACCACGGTTTGCAGGCGGCTGCTGATGATTTTGCGGCGCACTGCGCGGCGTTTTGTAAAGCGCTTGGCGTGCCGCTGCATGTGGTGCATGTGGATGCAACAGCGCAATCTGGGCAAAGCCCGGAAGATGCAGCACGCAAAGCTCGCTACACAGCACTTT
>JAYUVG010000242.1:0-7444 GCA_043754255.1 Polaromonas sp.
CGGCTGTGATGGCG
Organism: Polaromonas sp.; assembly: GCA_043754255.1. Classification (GTDB taxonomy): domain Bacteria; phylum Pseudomonadota; class Gammaproteobacteria; order Burkholderiales; family Burkholderiaceae_C; genus Polaromonas. Next base: position 15 of record JAYUVG010000242.1, read on the forward strand.
CTGAAGTAGTTTTGCAGAACATTGACCACGGGGGTCAGGTTGGCACCGGATTCAATCACGCCCTTGGGGCTGATCTGGCTGATGCTGTTGCCAGATACCGTGCCGGTGTAAGCGGTAAAGGTGTAGTCGGCATTCAAGGAGCCGCCATGGGCGGGCTCGATGTAGCGGCCACCTGGCACGTCTGGGTTGCCTGTGTGATTTAGAAATGCTACTGAATTCGTAGCTGCTTGCGCCCGAATCCATTGGGCTAGAGGCACTTTTGATAGGTGAAATGGGTTGTTTCTAGATGTTTTAAAGCATTTTGCGGCTCTGCGGCGAGCTTTGGATGTGCCTGCACATTTACTGCAACTGCTGGCGATTTCTGCCACCGCCATCATGCAGCCACGGGACTTGTTGAAGATTAGGCGATGGGTTTGGGTGTTCATGGCTGCGCAAAAAAAGTTTCCAGCTTTGGTTGTAGTTCCTCTGCCATAGCTTTGTCGCGGCAATCAAAATTAAGCGCGAACGGAAAGTCTGTCCAATAAATCTCAAGCTTGTAGCCGCGATAGGTAGTGTGACCAATACCTTCCATAACGCCTTGATACCAATCTAAAAATTCTTCATCAATATATTTACAAAACTGCTTTAAGAATATTTCGTAGCCACCTTTGGGTTCAAAGTCTTCTAGTTCCAACGTGTGTTTCTGACTCATCAAGAATGGGGATATTTTGTAGTTCACTATCGGTCTTTCGAATGAAACAACTTCATGCCTGCACCAAAATCCACCCCTTCTCATTAGCATCACTTAGTAGATTTTGCAATGCATATGCGCGCTCCGATTCCATTAAAAACTTTTTTGGCATTGTGTTTTCCCAAAAAAGTAGCGTTGACATATTTAAGTAAAACTTCGGTTCAAGTGTCCATTCACCACGAAAAATTACGCAATGACTTTCAGCTGTTCCCCAAGTGATGGAGCCGGGTGTCGAATCTAAAATCATTTCAAACCTCTTTGAAAGATCACTCGCGCGACCATCGTCACAGGATCAATCGCACAATATGGTGTGTAGTCTGCACGCATGATTACTAACCTCTCACCATCTTTCCGGCCGTGATGCTGTGGGTATAACCGTTAGCTGTCAAATTTTTAAGCACAAAATGTGGGTAAGGTGTTTATCTGCCACGTTTCAAACTCTGCAACCGTTGCGATACACCTGAAGCTCTCACCATCTCCAATATTTAAGGGGTGGCCATTTTCAATCAGTTTTCTTAACGTTTTAAGCCGATGAACTAGCCACTCCATTGGAGGAGCTGTACCGTAATTCTCTGCATCACGGAAATGCTGAATAGTTTCAACCGTAACGAGACCTTCTTCAATCTCTTCGTCAATTCTTTCCCACGATGACTTGGTCACTTTGCAGATCCTTTCACCATAGTTCCAGATACCGATTCATAACCGTAACCATTTTTGAAAGGTAGATTTCCGCGTCATAGCAATAGTTGGCAATCATCTAAACAATCAAATTCAATCTTGTGTAATCTGCCGAATAAAAATCCGAGTTGGTAAATAGTATTTCTTGCTGCTGTTTCAAAAAATCGACCTGATTTCTTATCGTAGGTAGTTGGGCACTCTGTTGAAACTTCTGTGCAAATACTTTCATTAACAAATGAACAGCGTACCCCTTTCCAGTTTTTAAATCATGGAGTGCAGGCGCGATAGAGATAGTGAACGCCGGCCCGTAGTTCTGTTCGCATTCAAAGCTCAAAATCCATCCATGATCTAAATTTACTAGTGCGAAAAGCTCGTCTTCGCTTATCAGCGAACCGTTGAAGCCTGCTTTCGACAACTCAGCTCTGAGTTCAGTCCAATAAGGGGTGTAGTCTGGACGCATGATTATTTAGCTCTTACCATCTTGCCGGTCGTGGTGCTATGGGTATAACCGTTAGCGATTAAATAATCATACTCACGGCCAAAACCAGTTTGAATTGAATTGCCATCTGGCGCAACACGACTCAGCACACTTTCGGTGGGTCGCGTAGCCAGATAAATTTCATCCCCGCGCTTAATGGCTGCATCTAAAAATGGTTTGTTGACTTGATTCCAGAATGCGTCCGGACTTTGTCGCATTAATGTTGCGGCATAGTCATCAGGTACGTTAAGTATATTGAAACTGGTCGGCTTTGCATCAAGGAAATTCATGCTTTTAGGAATGCCCGTTTGTTCAACGATGATTCCTTTCATGTCCGCAACATAGTTGCCTAACACCGTTGTTGTCTTACCTACAGTTGCTTGAATTACAACCCCACTAGAAGTAGCCAATGCCTGCGGTGTAGCCGAGCCATCCCTGTAAAAATTATTTGCAATAACCGCTGCAGCATCAGGCGTAATCTCCTTGCCTGTTTTGCTCAGAATATATTCGCGCACAGCCGTTGAAGTCAATGCTTTCGCTAAAGCCAACTCCCCCAGCATCACCACATCCGCAATCACCAACCCAAGCTGCGCGGCATCTTTGAGTACTGGCGATTTCTGAATGACATTGATCGCAACATTCAACTCATTGATGCTGCGCTGAGCTTGCGCTTTGGACTCTGCACTGATGTTCGGGTCGTTGAGCAACTGTGTCAGCTGTGTCTTTTCAGACTGAAGTGCGCTTTCGCTCAAGACACTGTTGTAGTTGATGGCCGCCGTGTTTCTTGCGCTCAACAAGTCGTATTCTTTCAATACCCTAACTTCACACGCCGGGTCACCATTGGCCTGACAGCCTTTGAGCTTTTGATCTCTGCTGCGAATGTCTGTATGACTGAGGTAATTGTTGCTTGTGATGGTCAAGGCCACTGCCGCACCCGCGCTGCCACCTACTGCTGCACCAATGGCTGTGCCTGCCGCTGCGATCAGCGCCTGCTTTATTTCCAGTGAAATGTCGAGCTTGGCGATCTCTTCGCCAATCAGTGGCACCACGCTCTGGCTTGCTGCAGCACCTGCCGCACCACTGATGCCTCCACTGAGCGCCCCCATTAGAGTATGCAAAGCAACGCGAACAGAGCCGCCTTCTTTCCACTTGTCAATCTCGGACTGGTCGCCTTTGGCTTGAGCGGCTTTTAGCTTTTCGTCTGCATAGCTTGCAACCGCCTTGGGCGCTTCCCTTGTGAAGTACTGCGTCACCGCCGCCTGTGCATCAATTTCACGCTGTACTTTTGCCGCATCAAAGATCGGTTTTATACCCGTCTGCGCATCCGTGCTGCGTACTGCCGTGTTGCCGGCAATACCACTGATGCCCGCTGTCGTGGTACTGCTGGCGTTGCCTTTGTCGCTGCCTATGCCGATCCCCTGACCGTTCATGCTGGCTGCCCCGTTCGCAAAGCCTGTGCCTATGCCTATGCTGGTTTTACTGGCGCTGTAACTGGCGCTGTTCTGTATATCGCTGGTGGTTAGCGTGCCGCCTGTGGCAAAGGTATTTTTGTTGTTGTCCACTGCGCTTTGCGTACTGGCAATCACAGCGCCTTTGAGGTCCGTGTTGTTGTTCACACTGACCTGAAACCCTCCGTCGCCTGTCTTGATGCCGCTGGTCTCAATTACGCTGGCAAAGTCGCTGTTGATCTTGCTGGCCGCGGCATTAAAGCTGCCGCGCATGTTGCCGTAGCCTATGCTGACAGAGCCGCCTATGCTTTGCTGGCTGCTGGCGTAGGTGCTGGTGTCTTGCAAGCTTTCGATGTTCAGATTTCCGCCTACAGTGGCCTTGACGGTATTGGCCGCTACTACTGCGCCTTTGAGGGTGGTGTCACCACCGCTGCTCAAGGTGGCGGTGTTGCCTGCCTGGATCTGGGTGTTGGTGAATGTGCTGTCTTGCCCGTTGGACTTGCCCCGGCCCCCGCTGGCACCTACGTTAAGCAGCAAACCATCTGTGCCCCAGCTGATGCCGACACTGCCTGCGCTGGACTTGCTGGTGCCGGTTTGGCTGGCGGTGTTTAGGGCGTTGGCGGCTGTTGCGGATGTCGAGAGTAGTGCGAAAGAGTAAACAGTTACTATAAAAATAGTAGCAGCTTGCGCCCGTATCCATTGGGCTGGAGGTTGATTTGATAGGTAAAAATGGATGCTTTTTAGCAATTTAGTGTGACTAGCCAATAGAAGTAGGCCGTTCATATGCGGGCTTAACATTTTTGCGTGATGCACCAATTTGAAAATCGCTGGTCAATAAGTATTCGATTTTTTTCGTAAGTGACCCAATCGTCAGGCAATAAATATTCAGACTTCAAGTCTCCTGAATTTGTTTTTTCGTAATCGGTCAAAAAACTGGGCGGTTGCTCAGATCGATAGTAAGCAGCAGCAAAGTTCTGGCCTTGGGTATTCAGATCATGCTCAGAAAACTTGCCTTCCATGAACTTCCAAACGAATTCACCTGGCATAAGTTGGCGCAGTTTTAAAGCCTGAATTTGTTCAGCGAAGTCATCAATAAACTCATGGCTCATCAAATTGTTATCAATTGCCCAGGCAACGAACATCCCAATATGCGTAGCGGCTGATTGCGACGCCAGTCCGCGTGGGAAATCTTTCGCACCAGAATGCCAAGTGGCATCGTCATACTTCATGTCTCTGCACTCTTTGTTTTAGTCCGCATTAGCTGCAATGATTTTTCAAGAACACGAACGTCTGAAGGATCGGCGTGCATATTGCGTTCAAATCGTTTGAGCCATTGCATGTAGCCAGTGCGATAAAACTCTAATCCTTCAGGGGTGACATCTTTGAGACGTACGCAGAACTTTTCAGGCACCGCTGGTGCTGTGTTGCAAAGTATGTGGCGTGTCAAGCCGTTTGCTTGGATGAATTTAGTTACATAGCCGATCTCAGCAAGACACCTTAGTCTGGCCTGCTCGGTTGCCTCAGGTGTCGACTCTTTGCCGAATATGTCTGTTCGCCACAAAATCCAATCAGGATATGCGGCAAGTAATTCGTCATAACTCAGCAATTTTTTTTTACTCATCATGGTCGCCTTTCAATACGAGAAACTTCAGATACTTCAACGAGATTTCCACTAGTCCTGTCACGCACATAAACTCCGCCAGCTTCACGCGTAGAAATTTCATGCGCAATTTGCTGACGCTTATTTGCAGTCAGACTTGTAGTTTCAACTACGTCAACTACCGTACCATTAACAATAACCACGTGATCTAGTCTACGAGCAGTACCAGTGCTAGGGTCAATCACAATATTCCCGTTTCTATCGCGTAAATATTGTTGATCTTGTACGCTAGAACCAGGGTACTGCACTTGTAAATCAGCTCGAACTTCGCGCTCACGACGACTACCTGCAATTGCGTTGTCCTGAACCGACTGCATTATCAAATCACTAAAACTGCGCTGTTGCGCCGCAGGTAAAGTGTTGATCAATCCTTGCGCCCACTTTTGAGCATCTTCAATTGGATAGCCATCTAGGGCGTTGCCAAGCCAGTTCTTGAGTTCTGTTGGGTTGTTTAACGGTGGAGCGCCAAACTGCTGCTGAACTTGTACGGGCGTGTAAATCGGTGCAATCGGCGGCGGCGGCACACCCGGCTTGCCCGCTAGACCATAGTTACTCAAATCAGTCGCTGCAATCGTGTACGCATTGCTTTCACTCATACCGGGGTTATCCCGCATGATTTGTGCAGCTTGCGAGGCAATGGCTGCGCCCGTTATACCCGCCAGCCCAGCGCAACCAGCGTCTTTGAGGCAAGCCATTAGCGCCGGTATGCCCAGCCGTTTTACAAGTACCGTCCCCAGCCCGTTGTTGCTGATTTCGTTAAAGCCAGCCGCAGCACCTGCTGTACCGCCCGCCAATGCACCAAGAGCTGTTCCAGTTGCAAGCAGTACAGCAGAGCGCACGGTCGGGTTCACGGAGTTGTCTTGCAACCATTGGCTGAGCGTAGGAGTTGCTGCTGCGCTAGCAGCAGCGCCTAGCGCACCGTCAAGCCCACCACCGAGCAAACCAATGCCAGCGTGCATCAGGATGCGAGAAACGCCACCTTCCTTCCAGTCAGTCTCAATATCTTTGGCTTGTTGTTGCAATTGCGCTTTTCTTATGGGGTCAGTTTCTATGTCTGCCAATGTCTGCAAGCCGTTGGCTTTGTTGAGCTGGTCTTGCGCAAATTGGGCGCCCGCTTTTGTCGCCTCCTTCCCAAACGCAGCCGTAATAGCAACCTGCGCATTGATCTCCTTTTGCACCTTGTTGGCATCAAAGATTTTCTGGATGCCTGCCTCAAGATCACCCGTTCTTACGGCAGTGTTGCCAGCTATGCCCGATATACCAGCCGTGGTGGTACTGGCTGCGCTGCCGCCTGCGCTGCCTATGCCAACACTGCCGCTGTTGGTCGGCTGGGTGTTGGCGGCACTTTTTTGTGCGTCGGTGCTGGCTGAGCCCTGGTTGCCTGCGCTAAAGCCAACGCTGGCGCTTAAGGCGTAGCCCTCACCTTTGTAGTCGGCCTTGTTCTTGATGTCGCTGGTGCTTAAGGTGCCGCCTGTTGTAAAGGCGTTTTTTCCTTCATTGACCGCCGTGTCCGTGCTGGCAATCACCGCGCCTCTGAGGTCAGTGTTGTTGTTTACCGCTACCTGAAACCCGCCGTCACCGGCTTTGATGCCGCTGGTTTGGCCTACGCTGGCAAAGTCGCTGTCAATGTTGCTTTGACTGGCCGATACGCTGACGCTGGAGCTGCCGTAGCACAGGGGGGGGATGCACAGGCTGACGCCTGCGCCCACACTGCCTTGCTGGCTGGTGAATGTGCTGGTGTCTTGCAAGCTTTGAACATTCAGATTTCCACCAACCACTGCTTTGACAGTATTGGCCGCAACCACTGCGCCTATGACATTCGTATCACCACCACTGTTTAAGCTGGCTGTGTTGCCTGCTGTGATGCGGGTGTTGCTTTGAACAACATCCTGCCCGTCAGCGCTGCCCCGGCTGCTGCTGGCTGAGGCGTTAAAGCTGATGCCAGCCTGGCTGCCAAAGTTGATGCCAATGCCGATGCTGGCTGCGCTGCCTTTGTTGGTGCTGTTCTGGGCCAAGGTGTTTTGCGCGGCGAGGAGGTTGATCTGGTTGTCTGCACGCAGGCTGGCGCTGTTGGCGGCTTTAACGTCTGAGCCCTGAATCAGGATGTCACTTTGCTGGCCTGCGCTTTTGTCGGCCCCTGTGGCGGTGATGTTGACATTGTTGCCTGCTGCCACTGTGCTGCCTCGGGCGGTGTCGCTGCTTTGGCTGGTGTTGCTCTGGTTTTGAGATGAACCGATGGCGAAGTTGATGCCGATGCTGGTGGCCGCTTTGGTCGGGTCTTTCATCACCTCGGCGAGTTTGTTGGCGGTGTTCAGTGCCGCAGCAGCCAGGCCCAGACCCTGCATGCGGCTGTTGCTGGTGTTGCCTACGGCCTGCAAGGTGTCGGCTGTGCCTTTAAGACCTTGTGCAGCGGTCAGGATGGGGTTGGTCACGGTC
>JAYUVG010000243.1:0-9838 GCA_043754255.1 Polaromonas sp.
AATACTTCGACAACATCATGTCGGCGGGCTGGTCAAATTTAAGAACGTGCTTGAGCAGGTCAGAGCAACTGTCGAGAAGGGCTTTAGGATGCATATCACTACATTGTCCCATCACACTCTTTTTAAAGTCTTGCACCTGCATGTCAGAACAACTTCCACCCCTTATTACCACCCCGCCCGGCCTGTACAAACACTACAAAGGCATGTTGTATGAAGTCATTGGCACGGTGCGCCACAGTGAAGATTTAAGCCCAATGACGCTGTACCGCGCGCTGTATGGAGAGCACGGCCTGTGGGTGCGGCCTGCGGCGATGTTCAACGAAGAGGTGGTGATCAATGGTGTGGTGCAACCGCGTTTTCAACGCCAACCAGACGGTAAAGCCTCCGGCTGAAAATTACGAAAAAAGCGCTGCGATCTGATTCATGGGCAAGAACAGCCTGCGTGGCGTTTGCTGGAACGGCAAAAAGTCAAAGTGAAGATAAAAGCTTTCTGCAACATCATCCTTGGCATCCACCACAACCGCCATGGCTGCAATCTGTGCAGCGTGCTCAAGGCTACGGCGGAGCGCGTCCATCAGTAGAAATTCACCCACTCCCTTGGTGTTTATCAACTTGTCACGCGCCAGTCTTCCAATCAGCGTGACGGGAAGCTGTGCATAGCGGGGCAGTTTCTTTTTCTGACTTTCCGGCAAGTCATTCAAGGCGATGACCGAAGCAGACAGCGTGTAGTAGCCCCTCACGATAGTGCTCTGCGGAGCAACCAGCACAAAAGGCGCAGCAACGCGCTTTTCAAGATCTTGCCGAGCCTGTTGTTTTAGATAACGGTTCAGTGGCTCAACGCCGCAATCAAATGGCTCACGGTCATGCTTTTTATCAAGCGGTACTACATATTCAGGCGCAAGAACAATCACAGTCCAGCCGCTTGCCGGTAGCGCTTGGCAGCCTGGCGCAGACGTAGACCGGGCTCAGTTGGCCTCAAAAGGCTGGAGACAAAAGCAATTTGCTCTTTGCGTGACAGCTCAATCACCTGGCTAGCTGCAATGACCTTGGCAGCAGCGTCTTGCGTGCTGTTGATCACAAACTCGCTAAGCGTACAGCCAGCCAAATTGGCTGCATATTGAAAGTAAATTTTTTGGTCGCTGGAGACACGCGCTTCCAGACGGGTGTTGCGTGTTTTTTCAGCGACAACAAGGACGGCTTGCATGCGTTCTTCTTTAATTCAAGTGATTCATTCGGTATGTAAATTGTACGCCAAATGTACGGGCAGATTGAATGGTGTGAATTACTTGTTAAACACTGTCGGCACTTGCCCGCTTCCATCTGCCGCGTCGCCGATAATTGTCGGTTATGCCCGAAATTACTGAAATAGAAAAGCAAGTCAAACGCCGCCGCACGTTTGCCATCATCTCCCACCCCGACGCGGGCAAGACCACGCTGACTGAAAAGCTGCTGCTGTTTTCGGGCGCGATTCAAATTGCCGGCAGCGTCAAAGCCCGCAAGGCTGCGCGCCACGCAACATCTGACTGGATGGAAATTGAAAAGCAGCGTGGAATTTCAGTCGCATCGTCTGTCATGCAGATGGAGTACCGCGATTGCGTGATTAACCTGCTGGACACGCCCGGCCACCAAGACTTTTCAGAAGACACCTACCGGGTGTTGACAGCTGTTGATGCGGCGCTGATGGTGATCGACGCGGCCAACGGCGTTGAGCCCCAAACCCGCCGCCTGCTGCAGGTGTGCCGGGCGCGCGGCACGCCGATTTTGACCTTCGTCAACAAGATGGATCGTGAGGTGCAAGACCCGATGACGGTGATGGACGAGATTGAACGCGAGCTAGGCATGGCTGTAGTGCCGTTTACCTGGCCTGTCGGTATGGGCAAACTGTTCCACGGGGTGTACGACCGGCGTGAAGACCGAATGCGGGTATTTAGCCCCGGTGAAGACAAAGCCGGCGGTGACGATGAAATTTTGGCCGGGCTGAACAATGCCGAGGCGGCCAAACGCTTTGGCGCTGAATACGAACAGGCCAAAGGCGAGATTGAGCTGGTGGCAGGTGCCACGCCTGAGTTCAACCGCGAGCTGTTTTTAACCGGCAAACAAACGCCGATGTTTTTTGGTTCGGCCATCAACAACTTTGGTGTGCAGGAAGTGCTCGATGCGCTGGTTGATTTGGCTCCCGCGCCTGCTGAGCGCACAGCCATGCAGCGTGTCGTTCACCCTGAAGAGAAAAAATTCTCAGGTGTGGTGTTCAAAATCCAGGCGAACATGGACCCCGCCCATCGCGACCGCATCGCGTTTTTGCGTGTGGCCAGCGGCGAATTTACCCGCGGCATGAAGCTCAAAGTGGTACGTAGCGGCAAAGAGCTGCGGCCTAACACGGTGGTGAGCTTTATGAGCCAGCGGCGTGAGTTGCTCGACACCGCTTTTGCAGGCGACATCATTGGCATACCGAATCATGGCGTGCTGCAACTGGGCGATACGTTGACCGAAGGCGAGGCATTGCAATTTACTGGTTTGCCGTTTTTTGCGCCTGAAATGTTCCGCGCAGTTGAAGTTGCCGACCCGCTGCGCACCAAGCAGTTGCGTGCGGGCTTGACGCAGCTGGGCGAAGAAGGCGCGATTCAGGTTTTCAGGCCCATTGCAGGCTCACTGCTACTTCTTGGAGCAGTCGGCCAGCTGCAATTTGAAGTGGTAGCGCACCGGCTGGAGCATGAATACGGCGTCAAGGCCCGCATCATGCAAAGCAACTTCAATCTGGCGCGCTGGGTGACCTGTGACGATGCCAATGAGCTGAAAAAATTCATGGACGCCAATGCGCACCGTGTCGCGCTTGATGCCGTTGATGCGCCCACACTTTTGGTAGACCACAGCGCGACGCTGCGGGCGGTTGAACAGCAGTGGCCCAAAATAAAATTCCATGCGCTGCGTGAGCACGCCGGGCTGGTGTTTCAGTCAAAGATGTGATGCGCAGGCTGCTGTAAGCTGCCAGCGCTCACATTTTAAGCGTTTTAGGCCTCTAGCCGACGTAAATAGCGCGCAAGCAGCTATCAAATTAATAGTAATCCGATACTTGCTTCAGACACATTTTAAAAACCGTCAATCCCGCAGTAGAGGAAATCCAAGACATTTTGCGCAGTGTTCTGTACCAGCCATCGGACTGGCTTTCCGCCTTCGCGGGAATGACGGATTTTTTAGTTAACGAAAGCGCGCATCCAGAAGCCTGATCAGCGCTTTTTCGGCTGAGATTCTCAGTACAACTTGCTTATTACAATGGCGCAAAATCTTCAGCCACTGCCCACCATTGATACGTTACCTCGTCACTTTATTTCTCTTGCTGGCTTTAGGCGCGGCCAAGGCTCAAGAGTTTGACCGCTTCAGTCGAACCAGCCTGCAGCCTGCTTTAAGCCAGCCGCTGCAATGGGTAAGCGCTTCTGAGGCGGCATCTACCGGTTTGCCGCTTGCCTTTTTAACCAATTCAGCGGCCTGGGCCTTTGCGCCGTATGCGGCAACAACGGTGCTGCCCACCACCAACGGCCAGGACGTATGGCTACGGTTTACATTGGCAGCCGCAGCCATGCCGCAAAGCTGGATGATTCAAATCCCACGCGTGACGGTTAAAAAAGTCAGCCTGTACGCGGTCAATGCAGACGGCTTTTTGCCGGTGCAATCGGCAGGAATATCGGTTGCGCACCACGCCTGGAGCCGCCACACGCGCACTCCCAGTTTTGAGGTAGAGACCAGTACAGTAGAGAGAACCTACTTTCTGCGCATTGAGCATTCCGTCCCGATGACAGAACGCCCAGAGCTGATGAGCCAGAGTGACTTTGCCGACGGCACAGGGCAAACAGGCACATTGCTGGGTTTGATGCTGGGTCTGTTCGGGTTGTTGGTCATTGCCTGCCTGACGGCTTATGCCATGGCGCGCAATACAGTTTTCTTGTCATTGGCGATTTTTGTGGCAGCTGCGCTGTTTCACTTTTTGGTGCTGCTGGGCTTTGGGGCCTGGCGGCTGTGGCCGCACAGTGCGCAACTTACGCAGCTCATGCCATGGACATCGCCCTTGCTGGCGATGGCAGCGGGTTGCTGGTTTTTTGCGCAAGCCAGTTATGCCAAGGACAGCAATGCGTTTGTCTACCGGCTGTTGTGTGGAGTTGCACTGGGCAGTTTTGCATTGGCTGTGCTTCAGGTGACTGGCATACAGGAGATGCCGCGCGAATTTCTGAATGCCTGGTCGGCTTTTGTGTTGGTGGTAATAACAGCTTGCCTGCTGTGGCTGGGTTTGCGTGACAAGCGCTGGAACCTCTGGCTGCTGCTGGGTCTGCTGCCCATTGCCGGTGCTGGCGCCTCGCGTCTGGCCTACAACTTTGGCTGGCTGGCACATGCCGAGTTTGAACAGGTTGCCAGCGTGTTTTTGACGCATGCGGGATTGACAGCGCTGTTTGTGGTGTTGGTCTGGCGCGGGCGCGCGGTGTTGTTGTCGTCGCAACTTTCCACTGCGCTGAATATCTCGGACGCAGCCACCGGGTTGGTCAAAGAGCGTGTTGCCCTGGTACGCCTGCCGCACATGCTTGGCCGCGCTACCCATCTCAAGCTGGGCTGTGGCGCCATCATGCTGCACTGGCACAATTTTGCGCAGCTTTTGAAAACATCCAGCCCTGAAGAACAGGCCGCCATGCTCAAGCAGCTCGGGCAAATTCTTCACAAGGTAGCGCGTGACATTGATACCGCTGCCCGTCTGGATGACGACCACTTCCTGATTTTGGTCGAGGGCCCTGTCAGCAGGCAAATGCTGACGTCGCTGTCCACGCAAATTTTGACGGCCTGCATTCGTGCGTCTGACAGATTTGGACTGCCGAATATTTTTGGCTTGCATCTGGCCATCTGGCAGGCAGGGCCAGTGCCGCTTGCTGGCGATGAGGTGATGCAATTGCTCAAGACCAGGCTTGGCCAGATGGCGCCTGGCATCAAGCGCCCGGTTCAGTTTGTGGACTCTGCAGCCAGCGAGATGGCGGTTGATTCAGGCAACGCAGCCGCCCAGCGTAAGGACAGCCTGATGGCCAAAATTGACGCGGTTGAAGCGTTGTCGGGCGTCCACGATGAGTTGCCCCCTGAAAAACCCTGAAAGCAGCTGATACCTGATATTTGATCATTCAAGCATCGTTTAAGCATCGTTTAGGCATCGTTTAGGCATCATTTAAGCCTCTAGCCCACGTAAAATGCGCGCAAGCAGCTCCTGATTTAATAGCAAATGACAAACCGCAAAAAGACCCTTCGCATTGGTGCAGGAGCAGGTTACGCAGGTGACCGCATCCCCCCGGCTGTTGAGCTGGCAGAACAAGGCGCGCTTGACTATCTGGTGTTTGAATGCCTGGCCGAGCGCACCATTGCGCTGGCGCAGTTGCAGCGCAGCCAGGACGCGCAGCGCGGATTTGACTTGCTGCTGGCAGCCCGCATGAAAGCAGTGTTGCCTGTTTGCGTGGCCAAAGGCGTAAAAATCATCAGCAACATGGGCGCGGCCAACCCACTTGCTGCGGGGCATGAAGTGGTTCGGGTTGCGCGTGAGCTGGGGATAAAAAAGCTCAAGGTTGCGGTGGTTTTGGGTGACGATGTTTTAACGTTTGTTGAAGGCCAACACCTGCCGCTGATGGACAGCAGCGACACGCTGGCTTCTCTGGGCACATCCATCATCTCGGCCAATGCCTACATTGGCGTTGAAGGCATCGTTCGTGCACTGGCCGAAGGCGCTGACGTGGTCATTACTGGCCGCGTGTCTGACCCGGCGCTGTTTTTGGCACCGCTGGTTCATGAGTTTGGCTGGAAAACTGGGGCAGAGGCCGACTGGGACCTGCTTGGCAAAGGCACGCTGGTTGGGCACTTGCTCGAATGCGCGGGCCAAGTCACCGGCGGATATTTTGCAGACCCGGGTTATCGCGATGTGCCAGACCTGGCGCGGCTGGGTTTTCCGCTGGCTGAAGTTGTTAGCGACGGCAGTGCTGTGATTACCAAAGTGGCTGGCTCTGGTGGCTGCGTGACAGTTCAAACCTGTGCATCGCAATTGCTGTATGAAATTGAAAACCCGGCGGCTTATTTGCAGCCCGATGTGACCGCCGACTTTTCAAATGCCACCTTGACGCAGATAGGCCCGGACAGGGTTCTGGTGGGTGGCGCAACCGGCAGGCAGCGGCCTGACAAGCTGAAAGCCACTGTCGGCCACCGCGATGGTTTTATTGGCGAGGGGCAAATCTCGTACGCAGGCCTGGGCGCTCAGGCGCGCGGCCAGCTGGCACTCGATGTGGTCAAGCAAAGACTGGCCGATACACAAGCGCTGGACAACCGGTTTGAGCTGCTCGGCGTGAATGCCATGCATGGCGGCGATTTTGCTGCTGGCTACACACCCTATGAAGTTCGCGCACGGGTAGCCATGCGCGTTGCTACCCGGCAAGAGGCAGAGTTGGTTGCCCATGAAGTGGAAGCCTTGTATCTGAATGGCCCTGCCAGTGGCGGCGGCGTGACGCAATCGGTACGTGAGGTGATTGCCGCTGCCTCCGTGCTGATCCCGCGCGAGTGGGTACAAACATCAGTGACTTTTCTGGAGGTATGAATGCTGCTAAGAGATATTGCGTATTCGCGCGCTGGAGACAAAGGCAACCGCTCTACGGTGTCGGTGATTGCATACGACATTCAAAACTTTGAAATCATTCAACGGGCCGTGACAGCCGAGCGCGTGAAACTGCATTACACCGGCATCGCCCATGGAGAAGTTGACCGCTATGTGCTGCCGCAACTGGGGGCTTTAAACTTCGTGCTGCATGATGCGTTGGGCGGCGGCGTGACGCGCTCGCTTTGCCTGGACGCGCATGGCAAGTGTTTAGGCTCTGCAATCCTCAGCCTTGAAATTGACAAGACGGTCAGTGAATAACTTTTAACTGGAGACAACCATGAAATTCAAAGCATTGATGTTGGCAGCACTGGTCAGCGTGTCTTGCGCAGCATTCGGCCAGGCTTACCCGAACAAACCGATCAAGGCCATCGTGCCGTTTGCCGCGGGCAGCGCCACCGACCAGATCGGCCGCGCCTTTGCCGCCAAGATGGGCGAGACTCTGGGCCAGACCATCGTGATTGAAAACAAGCCCGGCGTTAACGGCATGCTGGGCGCTGACGCTGTTGCCAAGTCGCCAGCTGACGGCTACACGATTTTGATTGGCACCAACAGCACCAATGCAGCGCTCAAAAGCCTGATGAAAAAGCTGCCGTATGACCAGGACACAGCTTTCGCGCCGCTGGGCTACATGGGCTCGCTTCCGCTGATCGTGGCGGTCAACAACGACGTGCCTGTCAAAACATTGAAGGAACTGGTCGCGCTGGGCAAATCAAAATCTGGCCTGTTAACGGTAGCCAGTGCCAGCACTTCGCAGTTGGTGTCGTCGGAAATGCTGGCCAGCATGGCGGGGATGGACGTGACCAGCGTGCCGTATAAAAGTGGACCGGCGGCCATGACCGACCTGATCGGCGGCCAGGTGATGATGTTCACCGCTGACTTTGGCGTGATGCTGCCGCAGGTCAAAGGCGGCAAGGTGCGCGGCCTGGCCGTCACGTCAAGCAAGCGCTCGGCGGCCATTCCAGAGCTCCCCACCGTCAATGAAGCATTGGGCATCAAAGACTATGAGCTGATTGCCTATTTCGCGATGTTTGCTCCCGCAGGCACGCCGCCAGATGTCGTCGCCAAGCTGAACCAGGCGATCAACGCTGCTGCGCAAAGCAAAGACATTCAGGAGAAATTTGCCAGCATCGGCTTTGCTACTGAGCCCGGCACGCCGGAAGCGCTTGCCGCACGCAGCAAGCTGGAAACTGTCAAGTGGGCCAAGGCAATTGCTGCTGCGAAGATTGAGCCGCAATAAAAAACAGCACTGCCCACAACAAAATCTACCGCGCCGCTGCCGCCCTGTAAGCCGCTTCAACAGCGTACAGCACGGTGGCATGCAAAGTGCCGATTTTTGGATTGTTGGTATGGCGGTTCTTGGGTAGCACCTTGAAGTAGCGGTCTGACCACGCCAGATCAACAATGACTTTGAAATCAAATTTGGTGTCGTATGCCAAGCCCGCCAGTGCAAAAGCCGCAGGATGATGGGCTTGGGTGATGGCAAACTCGCCTGTTTTCAGTCGCATAACATTTTGCGATGTGCCGTAGACAACGCTGATCACCTGACCATCTTCGCGGCATTCGACGGCTGTGACCAACGCTGGGCGAGGTTTGGGGCCGGGTTCCACATTTGGCAGTTCAGGAAACAGGCACCAGACAATATCGCCGGGTGCGGGGAGTTTCCAGTTCTGCATCAGGCAAACAAAGACGTTTTGGAGAGTGTTTTACCTGCTGG
Source organism: Polaromonas sp. (assembly GCA_043754255.1). Taxonomy (GTDB): domain Bacteria; phylum Pseudomonadota; class Gammaproteobacteria; order Burkholderiales; family Burkholderiaceae_C; genus Polaromonas. The sequence continues at coordinate 8,376 of JAYUVG010000243.1, forward strand.
CAAATGCCTGGCAACGTCTTTGCGCAAAGCAGTCAGCTGCTTTGCTGTCAATGCCCCATCGTCTGGTGCGTAGGCCGGTAAAACATCGGTTGCAAACCTGGACAGTGCCATATGAATGACTTGCGTTTCATTCACATCCAGCTCTTTGGCCAGGGCTTTGACGGTTTTTCGTGTCACACCAAACTGGGTGTCAACAGCGCGAAACTTCACCAGCAGATTTTCATTTGTGGTCGCAACATGCATTTTTTTAACCTCATTTATATATATCAAGTATATATAGATTTCATGGATGTTGCAAAGTCTACAGCAACGGTAAGGCCGTCTTGTGCCTCACCTGCTTTAACGCAAAACTGGAGCGGATTTTTTCAATCCCCGCTGTGGGCGTTAACTGGTTCAAAATAAATTTCTCCAGCGCGCCGATGTCAGCAAAGAAGTTTATGCCGCCTGAACAAAGGCAAACCTATTGCTAACGCAGCACCTCCGGCAGTTTTTTGCGTACAGTCGTTGTTATGAACATTGACCACCAACATCTCAGCATCGATCCAGACCCGCAAGAAACCGCCGAATGGCGCGAAGCTTTTGAGGCGCTGATTGCCGCGCAAGGCCCGGCCAGAGCCCGGCAGATTCTGGACGATTTAAGCCGCAGTGCCCGTACCCAGCGCATTGGCTGGCAGCCTGAGCTGTGTACGCCGTATGTCAACACCATTCATGTCGATGAGCAGCCGGTGTTCCCGGGTGATTTGGCGATTGAGGAACGCATCGCGGCGCTGATGCGCTGGAACGCATTGGCGATGGTGGTGCGAGCCAACCAAGCTGAATCGGGTGGGTCGAGTGAGCTGGGCGGGCACATTGCCAGTTATGCCAGCGCAGCTGATTTGTTTGAGACTGGCTTTAACCATTTTTTCAAAGCACGTGTTGGTTTAAACGATGGCCAGCACCGGGGCGATCTGGTGTTTTTTCAGCCGCACAGTGCGCCGGGTGTGTATGCGCGGGCTTATCTGGAAGGCCGATTGACGGAGCAAGATTTGCGGTTCTACCGCCAAGAGCTCACGGCAGGCGATGCCCAAGGTTTATGCAGTTACCCACATCCGTATTTGATGCCGGACTTTTGGCAGTTCCCCACCGGCTCGATGGGCATTGGGCCGATCAGCTCGATTTACCATGCGCGGTTTATGCGGTATCTCACCCATCGGCGATTGCTCAATTGCGACACACGAAAGGTGTGGGGCGTATTCGGCGACGGCGAAATGGACGAGCCCGAATCAATGAGCGCATTGACATTGGCGGCGCGAGAAAACCTTGACAACCTGGTGTGGGTTGTCAACTGCAATTTGCAGCGGCTGGATGGCCCGGTGCGCGGCAACGGCCGCATCATTGACGAGCTGGAAAAGCTGTTTGCAGGCGCGGGCTGGAACGTCATCAAACTGGTGTGGGGCAGCGACTGGGACGGCCTGTTTGCACGC
>JAYUVG010000244.1:0-10095 GCA_043754255.1 Polaromonas sp.
CCCACCCCAACCCTCCCCCAGCGGGGGAGGGAGCAATGCGGAGCCGGTACATCAGCCCACCACGTCCCCCACTGGCACGCTGCCCCACGCATCCCCATCCGTCCGCAAGTTCGCCCGTGAACTCGGCGTGCCACTGGCTGAGGTCAAAGGTGCAGGCCACAAAGGCCGCATTACGCTAGACGACGTTCAAGCCTTTACCAAGTCAGTGATGGCAGGTGCAGTTCAAACAGTTGCGCAGGCTGCCAAATCTCCAGCTGCATCGGGCGGCACAGGCGTTGGTCTGGACTTGTTGCCATGGCCCAAAGTCGATTTCACCAAGTTCGGCCCGATTGATCGCAAGGAGATGGGCCGGATTAAAAAAATCAGCGGCGCAAATCTGTTGCGCAATGCCATCGTGATTCCCGCCGTTACCAACTTTGACGATGCAGACATCACCGACCTGGAAGCCTTTCGCGTAACCACGAACAAAGAGAACGAAAAGAGTGGCGTCAAGGTAACGATGCTTGCTTTCCTCATCAAAGCCTGCGTGTCGGCGCTTAAAAAGTTCCCGGACTTCAATGCATCGATTGACGGCGACGCGATTGTTTACAAGCAATATTTTCATATCGCTTTTGCCGCAGACACACCCAACGGCCTGATGGTCCCTGTCATCCGTGACTGCGACAAAAAAGGCGTGATGCAGATCAGCGCCGAGATGGGCGAGCTGGCCAAAAAAGCACGTGACGGCAAGCTCAGCCCAGCTGAAATGCAGGGCGCGTGCTTCACCATCTCAAGCCTGGGTGGTATTGGCGGGCGTTACTTTACGCCGATCATCAATGCGCCTGAGGTGGCGATTTTGGGTGTTTGCAAGAGCAACATGGAGCCGGTCTGGGACGCAAACAAAAACGGGGGAGAATTCCAGCCGCGTTTGATGCTGCCACTGTCGCTCACCTGGGATCACCGGGTGATTGATGGCGCAGCCGCTGCCCGGTTTAACGCCTATCTCGGCCAAATCTTGAGCGACTTCCGCCGGGTCTTGCTATGACAACTTTGGTGGTGGTAAAAAAAGCCGGGCAAGTGGTGATGGCGGCCGATACGCTTGTGACGTTTGGCGACACCGCACTGCCGCATCGCTATGAAGCCAATAGCAAAATCTTCAAGGTCGATACGCCAGCGGGCATCAGTTACATCGGCATGGCCGGCACGGTTGCGCACTTTCCGGCGCTGCGCAAAGCGATGGCTGCGTTGCCCAAAGACGACTTGCGGCTGGGCTCAAAAGACGAGGTGTACGACACGTTTTTAAAGCTGCACCCGTTGCTGAAAGAAAATTTCTTTTTGCAAACCAAGGAAGACGACAACGACCCTTATGAGTCGATGCAGTTCACGGTGGTGGTTGCCAATTCAAGCGGAATTTATGGGCTGTACAGCTACCGCGAAATTTTTGAGTTCAAGGAATTTTGGGGCATCGGCTCGGGCCGCAGTTTTGCACTGGGGGCGATGCACGCCGCTTGGGGCACTGCCAAAAGCGCCAAAGAAGTTGCCATGGCTGGCATGCATGCAGGCTGCGAATTTGACAAAAACTCCGGCGGCCCGATTGATATTTACGCTGTGAAGTTGAAGGCTTAATTTAAGGTTTGATCATGCTGGAAATAAAAGTACCTGATATTGGTGATTTTGATGAAGTTACTGTCATTGAACTGTTGGTCAAAGTCGGTGACACCGTCAAGGTGGATCAAAGTTTGCTGACTGTAGAGAGCGACAAGGCGTCGATGGAAATTCCTTCGTCTGCTGCGGGCGTGGTCAAAGCTATTGCCGTCAAATTGGGCGACAAGGTCAAGCAAGGATCTGCTATTTTAACTTTGGAGGATGCTATTTCTGAACAAAAAGTGCCTCTAGCCCAGGTAAAAAGCGCGCAAGCAGCTCCTAATACCATAGCATCTTCACTCCCTCTCCCGCAAGGAGAGCGAAGTGACAAACTCCCTCTCCCGCTGGGAGAGGGTAGGGGTGAGGGCTCCCCGACTCCGGGCGCAACCTTTGCAGGCACAGCCGACCAGGATTGCGACCTGCTAGTCCTCGGCGCAGGCCCAGGCGGCTACAGCGCCGCTTTCCGCGCAGCAGATCTGGGGCTCAAGGTCATTCTGGTTGAGCGGTATGCAGCGCTGGGCGGCGTATGCCTGAATGTCGGGTGCATCCCGTCCAAAGCCCTGCTGCACGTAGCAGCGGTGATGGACGAAGTCAGCCATCTGGGTGCGCTCGGTATTGAGTTTGGGCCACCCAAAATCAACATCGACATGTTGCGCAGCCACAAAGACAAAGTTGTTGGCAAGCTGACAGGCGGCCTGGCTGCCATGGCCAAAATGCGCAAGGTCACAACGGTTCGCGGAATTGGCCAATTTGTCGGCGCAAACCATTTGCAGGTGGAAGAAACCAGCGGCCCGTCGCAAGAAAAAACGGGCAAAACACAAACCATCCAGTTCAAGAACTGCATCATCGCCGCAGGCAGCCAGGCAGTGCATCTGCCTTTCATGCCTGAAGACCCGCGTGTGGTTGATTCCACCGGCGCTTTGGGCTTAAAAGAAGTGCCCAAGCGCATGCTGATTCTGGGCGGCGGCATCATTGGGCTGGAGATGGGCACGGTCTACAGCACGCTGGGTGCGCGGCTGGACGTGGTGGAAATGATGGACGGCCTGATGCAGGGCGCTGACCGTGACCTGGTCAAAATCTGGCAAAAAATGAATGCGCCGCGTTTTGACAACATCATGCTCAAGACCAAAACGGTCGGTGCGACAGCTACGGCTGCAGGCATTGAAGTCAGGTTTGAATCCGCTGAATCTGGCGGCACAGCTCCCAACCCACAAACATATGATCTGGTTTTACAAGCCGTAGGCCGCACCCCCAACGGCAAAAAGCTCGCGGCGGAAAAAGCTGGTGTGGCCGTCACAGATCGCGGATTCATCAACGTTGACATTCAGATGCGCACCAACGTGCCGCATATCTTCGCCATCGGCGACATCATCGGCCAGCCCATGCTGGCGCACAAGGCCGTGCACGAGGCCCATGTAGCTGCTGAAGTCATCGCAGGTGAACTGCAAGGCAACAAGGAACTGGCCAGTGCAGCCTTCAACGCCCGCGTCATCCCAAGCGTCGCTTACACCGACCCAGAAGTCGCATGGGTCGGCCTGACAGAAGACGAAGCAAAAGCCAAAGGCATTAAAGTAAAAAAAGGCCTGTTCCCCTGGACAGCATCAGGCCGCGCCATTGCCAACGGCCGCGACGAAGGCGTGACCAAGCTGCTGTTTGACGACTCACCCGAAGCGCATGGCCACGGCAAAATATTGGGCGGCGGCATGGTCGGCACCCATGCCGGCGACATGATTGGCGAAGTTGCACTGGCCATTGAAATGGGCGCTGATGCAGTCGATATCGGCAAGACGATTCACCCACACCCCACGCTGGGCGAAAGTATTGGCATGGCTGCTGAGGTGGCGCATGGGAGTTGTACCGATTTGCCACCAGCGCGTAAATAATTGTCATGCGCTTTTTTTGTTCGTGTGTGTCAATATTCTTTGCGGCTTTGGCATTGACCAGCACCGCATCAGCCCGCGAAGAACAAAAGTGTGACCTCCACCTGGTAAACCAAACCGTAGGCAAGCGTTTGAAAGTGGCAATCAAGGACGGTGACTCTGGCAAAAAAAGTGCTGAATTCGTTGCCTTGGTGTGTAAGCCACATCCGGTCGAAGCCACCTGGACGGTGGTCGTATTGTTTCAGAACAGGCCCATTGTTGCTTCAGGAACCGCAGCCGAAGCAGAGTCTGTGTTGTTCGTATTGGCATTTGTTGACCGCGCAACCAAGCGCGTCGTCAGTTGGCATCAAAAGGTGATGGAAGCCGATGCGGTGACCCGCTTTGATTCAGACTCTCTTCGTATTGACACAGCGCGTTACGCACTTGCGCCTCTCGTGCGGGCGGTGGGCGTGCGGATGAACACTTTTTTTTCGCGTTGCGCCTATGAAGGCGGATTCAGCGATGAATTGAGTTTGTTTGTTCAGCGCGGACTTCGGCTGGAGCCCGTGCTTGGCAACATGCCAATGTCCGTTTGGCAAGTCCAAGTCCTCAATGGCAACAGCTGCGGCAATATGGCCGACATGAAAAAAGCAACCCACTATGCAGACTTGGGTCTTTCAATTTTGCCCAGTTCTACTCAAGGCTTTGCCGACATTGCTGTGCATGCTAAAACCCGAACCGAGCTTGATGGAGAGATGTGGGAACAAGCTGGCCGCAAAGCGCCTGCATTCAAAGAAGTGACTGTGCCACTTGGAATGCTTCGATTCGACGGCAAGGCCTACAGCGGCGTGGGGCAAGTAGATGAAGCCGGAAGGCAGCTGCATGAAAAACGCATGCGCTTGGTCGAGAAAGTTAAATGAATTTTGTGTGACCGGAAAATCGACCCGCTTCAACTCGGTGTGTTTGACAGCACCATGCTGCCTGGCAACGTATCTTTCAAGTCGCCTTGGCACGTGTACGCTGCGTATCGCATTTCAGGTGAATCTCCACCGTTCTAACTACCGCGTTTGCCGCTTTAATCAAAGTGTTCAGCTGAATTGAAAGATTGCCAGGGCCAAGCACACGGTCTAACAGAGAGTGATGTCTCGCATCCGTCCAGATTGCATTTATCGTAAGCTGTTGATTTTGTTTAAGTTCCGGTATTTTTAATAAAAACAGTAAAATATGCCGGATGCACGAATCCCGATCTCACATACCCATCAACAATGACGCAGCCCGTCAGTACATTGATGCTCGGCAAGCCTTTCTGGCTTTGCAAGAGGCACAACGCGACGCGCGGCAAGTGCGTGGCGGCATGTATTGGCATGGCCGGTCTGACACATTGACTCGAACATCCACTCATGGCGCAGAAAAGAGCCTTGGAAAGCGTTCGCTAGATACCGAAAAAATCTACGTAGATTTCATGGCACGCAAGGCCGATCTGATGCAGCGCGTTGATGATCTCAAGATTCAACTGCGCAGACATGAGCGGGTCAACAAAGCGTTGTATGTGGGGCGTGTTGACCCCACGGTGGTTGCGTTGCTCAACCGGCTGGAAAGCGCGGATTTGGCTGAGTATTTTCATGTGGTAGGTACGCATGCACTCTATGCCTATGAAACGGTAGCGGGCGTGCGCTTTGATGCAAATGTGACCGCCACACGCGATATTGATTTGCTCTGGGATGTGCGCAAGCGCATGAGTTTTTGGACGCAAATGGAGCGCCTCGACTCGTCTTTTCTGGCTTTGCTCAAGAAGGTCGATTCCAGTTTTCGCGTCCGGCAATCACAGCGCTACACGGCGGTGAATGCAGAAGGCTTTGAAGTAGATATTTTGCGCCCAATGCGCGAAGGCGATGACCCGCACCCTATCAAAATCAGCCAGCGTACAAAGGGTGAGCAAAGTGTCGATCAGGCCACAGGGCTGGAGGAGTTGTCTGTCGTGCAAGCCGCTAGAGCAGATGTATTTCTCAACACGCCTAGCTTTGAGGCCGTGATCGTGGATCGCAATGGCCGCATGGCCCTAATGCGCACTATCCAGCCCAAAGTGTTCGTCGAATTCAAACGCTGGATGTCTGGCCTGCCAGACCGTGAACCGATCAAGCGCCAGCGCGATGCCGCGCAGGCAAAGGCTGTGCAGGTTTTGCTGGATGAAGAGTTGTTGATGTGAACCCGTTTCAGATCCTGAAGTCGCATAGGTCGGCCTGACAGAGGGCGTTGCTAAGGCCAAAGGCATCAAGGTCAAAAAAGGCTTGTTCCCATGGTCTGTTTCAGGCCGCACGATTGGCAACGATCGCGGGCGTTGGCGTGACCAAATCGCTGTTCGACGACAGCCCTGAAGCGCATGGCCACGGAAAGATATTGGGCGGCGGCATGGACGGCACTGAGCTGGCGACGTGATCAGCGAGGTTGCTTTGGCCATTGAAATGGGCGCAGTCGCAGTAGACATCGCCAAGACCAGTCACCCCCACCCAACGTTGGGAAAATCTAATGGCACAACAGCTGAAGTTGCGCACGGCAGCTGTATAGATGTGCCGCTTGTGAAGTGCTTTGCCAGCGGGCGGGGGTGCGCTAAACTCAGTTTATGAATCGTGAAACAGCTCTTGGGTTACTGGCCACACATAAGCCTTATCTCCAACGCGAATTTGGCGTAAGCAGCTTGGCGCTGTTTGGCTCCACCGCACGCGGTACGGCCAAAGAAAACAGCGATGTGGATCTGCTGATTTCTTTTTCAGCGCCTGCTACTTCAAAGCAGTATTTTGGTGCGCAGTTTTACCTTGAAGATGTTTTGAAATGCCCGGTTGATTTGGTTTCAGACAAGTCCGTTCGCAAAGAGCTGCGCGCTTTCATTGAACGAGAAGCCGTTCATGTCTGAAGATCAAACTGATCGTGAGTGGCGGTTCTACATCGGGGACATGATCGGTTTTTGTGGGCGCGTTCAGAGCTTTACACAAGGCATTACGCGCGAAGCGTTTTTAAGCGAGCCTATGCGCTATGACGCAACGGTACGCAATATTGAATTGATCGGTGAGGCCGCTACCCATGTGCCTGCTGCGATTCGTCAGTCTGCCAAAAATGTTCCATGGCGCCTGGTGATTGCAACGCGTAATCAACTGATTCATGGATACGTGGGAATTGACGAAGACGTGCTTTGGAGCATCATTGAAACTGACATACCTGTTTTGTTAAAGGCTTTACAGGAACTGCAAAATACCCAACAAGTGCGTTAAATTCAATCGCTCGCCGCTGCAGTCCTGCCCCATCCAAAAGGCGTTTGGCGGCTCTCACATGCCCGGATGAATGCCATGGATTTCGCGCGCCAGCTCGCGCAGGCCACGACCGTCAACAAACGGTGATTTAAAGCCAGGCCGGATCAATGGCGAAAAGATTATTCGTGCACTCAGTTTTTTGCCTTCTTCTGCCGAGTTGGATCTATCGTGATTTGAACCGCTTGCAGACGGCGAAGTGGAAAACATTCGGGTTGCTGACGACTTGCTTGTAGATTTGCTTTTTGCTGCAAATGGGCAAACTTATGAAAGCCTGGCAAACCACATCGTTCAAATACATTGAAGGTGTTAAGGTTTGGCTTTTAAATATCGACGGTTTACTGAAAACCAAAACTGATTACCTTGAAAAAGACATTTTGGACAGGGGTCAGTATTGAAGTGATTGCGTGATGGACTAATTTAAGCAATCTCACTTTTATCTGCCTTCCAAGCATTGAATTGGACTGCTACAACTTGATTGTCGGTCTGCCAAACAAGGGGTCTAGCCCAGCACACGCGGTGGGCTACAGACCTTATTACCGCAACGCGCCGCTGGCAAAAATGGCAATCGTCGCAATGAATCCCGAAAGCAGCTTGACGACAAGCCTGAGTTGCCCAGCGGTGTTTTTTTGACATGTTGGCAAGGCCATGTCAAATGCGCTTTCTGTGCCAGCACACAAAACAAAATGCTGCAATGACCAAGGCCGACTGCAGGCTGGTTGCCCAGAGTGGCACTGCGTACGTGGCAATGGAAGAGGCGGCCATGACTTGCACCACAACATGCGAATACGCTAACAGCGAGGCAGTGGCCGCTACCCATGCCACTGGCGAAAAAGGCAGCATCGCCAACGGCAAGACCCACAGCCAATACCAGGGGTTCACAACAGGCGACAGCAGCAGCATGGCAATAAAGACGCCAACCAGCGGGGGCAACGGCAGTGGTGGTGGTATCGCTGTTGTCGTCTGATTCACACCCTTCCTGTTTGCACCACGCAACCTGACTATCCACTGTCCCGCCAAAATCAACCAGGCAAGCCCGAACAGGCCAATACAGATGGCGCGTGCTACGGCATCGCCCGTAGCATCTGCAACCCACTTGAACACCAAGGGGTTGAAAGTCCATTGCCCGGCAAACGCAGCGACGGCCAAGCCCTCATTTCCACCAGATGCCGACAGCCAAACGGGTGCGTACAAAATGCCAAGTGTCAACACCATGGCCAGGCAGCCGCGCCCACTCAGGCGGCCATGGCGATTGATGCAGAAAAAAAGCAACGCTGCAATAGCGCTGAATTTCATGGCGACTGCGGTGGCAGCCAGAATCGCTGCCAGCACTTCATATTTTCCCCGCCACGCCAGCACGGCGGCGAGCAAGGCTGCGCCGATCAGAATGTCCGGGTGGGCGGTCATCGCAGACTCCTTGATCAGCAGTGGATGCAATACAAACATCATTAACCAGCGAGGCCGCACACCCGCGCTGCGCAGCAGCAGCAGAGCAGCCACCTGGCCGCCAAGTAAAGCCAGCTTCAGTGGCCAAAGCGCTGCCGGGGCAAGCCAGTAGCACAAGGCAAACAGCGCTTGCAGGGCGGGTCCATAAATGGTGGGAATATCCGGATTGTTGATACCGTTCAAGGCGCCTTGCATGACGACCGGCACACTCGCATCTGAAAAGTAATGCGACGGGGCGTGCGCGAATGGTTTGCCTGTGGTGGCGGTGATGTAGCCATCCCACAGGTAACGAAAATGATCATCCTCCAGCAGAGGCTGCGTCAGCATGCCGATGGCACCCAGTGCTATGGCAGCGATCAATACCTGGGAAGTTTTGAGGGAGTCAAATGCATCGTCAACAGCCAGCCAAACAATCAGGCAGGAGTTGATGAGCAAAAGCCCGATCACGCTAAAAAGCTGATCGGGCGTGCTGCCATGGGACGCATACGCAACACACGCCGCAGCCAGGGCTGCCATCCACCCCGGCAGCGCCCAACGTGCGCGTGTTGTCACTGAATGCGCCTTTGGTTTAAAACCAAAGCTAACTACCGAAGTTAGAAACCGAAGCTATAGCCCAGACCAACAACGAGGTCGTCTTTGACCGTGTTGCGCCCGTTAATCACTTTGCCCAGATTGAGCGCAACAGACTGGTTGCCAGCAATTGCGTATGACACGCCAAGGCGGGCAGTTTCACGTTCTTCCCGCACGTTCTGGAACAGCGCTGGCGAGAAGCCGGGGCCTCCGATGTCCAGGTTGCCACCAAATTTCTTGCTCGTGTAGCCGGCCGACAGCGCCAGCTTGGGCGTGACAGAGTAGGCGCCGTTCAGGTCAACGAAGACCGCGTTGGGAACGCCCTTCCTGCGGTCTTCCAGACCCAGCCCACCCCAAATGCGAAACGCTGACCCGATCTGTTTGCCCACCAGCACGCTCAGCCCATATCCATTAGCCGCTTTGCCCAGTGCGCCAAGGCGGGCACCTTCATAGCCGCCGCTGATGATCGCCACTGCTCGCAACGTCACCGTAGGCAAGCCACGCGACTGGTACTCATCGAGCACGCGCCAATTTGCACCGAGCACTGTGTCTGTCTGGCCGCTGGAATTGTCGGCAGCACCGACCTTGACGGAGCCACCACCAATGCTTGCATCCAGAGATACCGCGTCTGTCAGTCCGTAGCTCAGGTTAAGACCGTAGGCGGTGCGGTTGTACTGCTGTGCACCACCGCCGGTGATGGCGGAAATCGGAAGCTCCTGGTTGCCAACGTACGCCGTGTCAGCGCGTTGGGTGGTGTAGCTCAGACCCACCGAGCCGCCGCCCGGAATTGGCAGCCACGGGGAGTTGGACTGCGCCAGTGAAAGCGTTGGCAGCCCAGCAACAAGCAAGCCGAAGGTTGTAGCCACTGCTGCACGGATTACTGTGCGCTCGCGAAATGTGTTTTTAATTTTGTTCATGGTTGCGTCTTTTGGTAATGGCTTAAATTTTGAATCGGCGCTTCAGGTAGACCGCCACGGCATCCTGCTCGTCGCTTGAAAGCGTAACCTTCGGGGTGCCGCCCAGTACTTCCTTCGCAACACTGGCGCTCAGAGTCTTTCCTGCCAGGGGGCAGCTGCTGCAGGCAAATTTGTCTGCATAAACACCTTTGCCAGCGTTGTACAGACGGGTGTCGTTGTTTTGGCCCTGAGAAAAGCTCTCGGACCCTGATGCGAAGACGGTGCCGCTCATGGCAACTGCCATCGCGCCAATCGCCAATGCGTACTTTCTTGAAAAAACCATGCTTTACTCCTGATTTGAAAAAGACCGGCGGGGGGTTGTTATGGGCAACTGGACTT
>JAYUVG010000245.1:0-26991 GCA_043754255.1 Polaromonas sp.
CCGCCACCCGGACGGTTTTCAATGATGACGGTGCCCAGCGTGTCCTTGACGCGCTCGGCCATCAGCCGGGCGGTCACATCGATCGGCCCGCCAGCTGCATACGGCACGATCAGGCGGATGACTTTGGTTTGGGCATTGGCAAAAGATGCAGCCAGCACAGCGCAGGCCACCAGCGCCAAAGCAAAAAGTTTTTTAAGCTGAAAAGTCATCATGTTCAGTCGTTTTCAAAAAGTGATGCAGAGCCAAAAATTAGTGCGATCACGAAGCGGCAATGGCCACAGCTTCGGCCACAGCAGTCACCGTTCCAGCCGCCATCGCCTTGTCTTTTTCAGTCACAAACGAATCGGCAAAAAACTCGTCTTCCGGCAAGCCGGCTTTGACATACGCCGCCTTGGCCGAGTCCACCACAATCGGCGCGCCGCAGGCATACACCTGGCAGCCCGACAAATCAGCCATATCTTGCAGTACCGCGTTGTGAACAAAGCCGGTACGCCCTTCCCAGGCGTCCTCAGGCAGCGCATCAGACACAACAGGTACATAGGTCAAATTGGGCATTTCAGCCACTTTGGCCAGCACCCAGTCGTGCATGTACAAGTCTGCGGGACGCCTGCCGCCCCAGTACAGCACAGCCGGGCGGGTGATGTTTTTAACCTGCATGTGCTCAATGATGGCCTTGATGGGCGCAAAGCCTGTGCCTGATGCCAGCAGCACCATTGGCTTGGCGCTGTCCTCGCGCAAATAGAAGCTGCCGAACGGGCCTTCTACCCGCAAGATTTCCTTGTCTTTCATCGCGCTGAAGACATGGTCAGTGAATTTGCCGCCCGGGAGGTGGCGAATATGCAGCTCCAGCTGCGGGCTTTCAGCCTGTGTATGCGGTGCGTTACCCATCGAGTAGGCGCGCCTGGCGCCATCACGCAGCATGAATTCAATGTACTGTCCGGCGTGGTACTTGAACACATCAGCAGCTGGCAATTGCAGGCGAACAACCATCACATCATGCGATGCCTTGGCCAGGCTGGCTACGCGGGTTGGCATTTTTTTAATGGGGAAGGCGCTCTCGTCTGTTACGTTGCGCGCCTCCAGCACCACGTCGCTTTGCGCTGTTGCGCAGCAGGTCAAAATAAAACCCTGTGCGGCTTCTTCAGGCGTCAGTGCCTTGAGCTGGTGCGTGCCCTGCACCACCGTGCCTTCGAGTTTTTTGCATTTGCAGGAGCCGCAGGCACCGTCCTTGCAGCCATACGGCATGCCGATGCCCTGGGCAATGGCGGCCAACAGTAATGGTTGATCTGGCTCGGCAGTAAAAGTACGGCCACTGGGCTGCACGGTGATGGTAAAAGTCATGTAACCGATCCTGTTCGTTATGCTTGGCTGCTCAATCTGAAAGACGCAATTTTGCCTTCAAATTCAAACCCCTTGGGCGCGTTGCCCGCACGCTTTCGGCGCCAGCGCATTTTGATTGCTGGTTGCGGTGATGTGGGCTTGCGCGTGGCGGGTTTGCTGCCTGCCAATGTCAAGGTATTGGCGCTAACCTCGTCGCCGTCTAGGCTGCCCGAATTGCGCGGCAAGGGCATCGTGCCATTGGTTGGAAATCTTGACCAGCCTGCTACCTTGCGCCGCCTGGCAGGCATTGCCACCCATGTGGTGCATCTGGCGCCGCCGCCTGCCGCCGACCCCCATCTCAAAACGGATCCACGCACTCAAGCCCTGCTGCGTGCCCTGCGCCTGCGCAGCCCCTTGAGCAGGCTGGTGTATGGCTCGACCAGCGGCGTGTACGGCGACTGCCAGGGCCAGTGGGTGGCAGAAACCCGGCAGGTAGACGCCACAACACCGCGCGCGCAAAGGCGGGTGGATGCCGAAGCTAAAGCGCGCTGGTTTGGCCGCAGCGCTGGGGTGCCAATCCACATCTTGCGCATACCCGGCATTTATGCGCCTGACCGTGATGGCGGCACACCTCGTGCCCGCTTGGCGAAGGGAACGCCGGTGCTTAGTGCAGTTGATGACGTGTACACCAACCACATTCACGCCGACGACCTGGCCCGTGCCTGCCTGGCTGCGCTGTACCGCGGCAAACCGCAGCGCATTACCCACGCAAGTGACGACACTGATTTGAAGATGGGCGACTACTTTGACCTGGCCGCCGACCTGTACGGCTTGCCGCGTCCGCAGCGACTGGCGCGGGCGGATCTGGCAGCGCAACTGCCGACCATGCAGATGAGCTTTTTGAGCGAATCTCGGCGGCTGGACAACCAGCGGCTGAAGGCTGAGTTGCGCCTGAAATTGCGTTATGCCACTGTGAGGGAAGGATTGCGGGAAGACAGTCGAAGTTTTTGATTGCTATTAAAACAATAGCTGCTTGCGCGCATAATACGTCGGCTAGAGCGCTGTTTATGCATAAAAACAGGGCTTTTTGAACTGTCTGGCAATCCTTTGCGCCCTGCCCGTCATGGATGTGTTGCCAGCGCTGCCAGCAACTTGCCATGCACACCGCCAAAGCCGCCATTGCTCATGCAAAGCACATGGTCGCCCGGCCTGGCAACAGCTTTTACTTGTGCCACCAGCTGCTCAATGTTGTCGGCTACCCGCGCGCGGTCAACCATCGGGGCCAAGGCCTCACGTGCATTCCAGTCCAGCCCGCCTGCATGGCAAAACGCAATGTCTGCAGCTTCAAGCGCGCGTGGCAGTTGTGCTGTCATGCTGCCCAACTTCATGGTGTTGCTGCGCGGCTCGAATACGGCCAGTATGCGGTCAGCTTCGTGGCCCGCTGCATTCAGCTGGCGGCGCAGGCCGTCGATGGTGGTGTGAATGGCGGTGGGGTGATGGGCGAAGTCGTCATACACGGTGATGCAGCCGCCTTCTTTTTGCACAACGCCTTTGACTTCCATCCGGCGCTTGACGTTTTCAAAGCTGGCCAGCGCCTCGCAAGCAATTTGCGGGTCAACGCCCACATGCTCGGCAGCAGCAATAGCGGCCAGCGCATTGAGCTGATTGTGCACACCGCTCACATTCCACTGCACATGCGCCACCTGCTGGCCCGCTTTTAGCACCTTGAAGTCGCCCGGCTCACCCACAGCGGTAAAGCCGTTTTTATTCGCCCACGTCTTGCCAAACAACACCTGCTCAGACCAGCAGCCCAGGTGCATGACCCGCTCCAGGCTTTCCTCAGTTGCATTGACCACTATCCGGCCAGTGGATGGCACAGTGCGAACCAAATGATGAAACTGCCGCTCAATCGCGCTCAGGTCGTCAAAAATATCAGCGTGGTCGAACTCAAGATTGTTCAAAATCGCCGTACGCGGGCGGTAGTGCACAAACTTGCTGCGCTTGTCGAAAAACGCGGTGTCGTATTCGTCGGCTTCAATGACAAAAGTGTTGCCTGCACCCAGACGCGCTGACACACCAAAATTAAGCGGCACACCACCGACCAGGAAACCGGGCTGCAACCTTGCGCATTCCAGAATCCAGGCCAGCATGGCAGTGGTGGTGGTTTTGCCGTGCGTGCCAGCGACTGCCAACACGTGACGCGGGCCAGTGGCGTGGTGCGTCGGGTGGTGCAGCACATGGCCGCTTAACCACTGCGGCCCGCTGGTGTAGGGCAGGCCAGCGTTCAAAATCGCCTCCATCAACGGATATTTGGGTTTGCCTTCCACATGCACCCGCGACACCACATTACCGACTACAAACACATCCGGGCTGAGTGCTATCTGATCTGCACCGTAACCTTCGATCAATTCAATGCCCAGCGCCCGCAGCTGGTCACTCATCGGCGGATAAACGCCGGTGTCGCAGCCCGTGACCTTGTGCCCGGCCTCAACCGCCAAAGCCGCCAGGCCACCCATGAAAGTGCCGCAGATTCCGAGTATGTGTATGTGCATGGAACGTATTTTAGGCGCGTGGGTTAAGCAGTATCGATCCGCTTCTGTGTGCTTGCAGCGTGAGCAATTGCTTACACTGTTTCAGTGAATTCCGAAGAGCCTGGTGCTTCGGAACAAGTACCGCATCAAGCAAGTTGACCGGCAGTTTTGACGGTTTTATACTTGAGGCATGACGATTTACACCGCATCCATTGAAGCTACCGAACTCTTGCAGCACATTGAAGCAGTTGAGCACAGTGCGTATGACCAGGCGGTTGACCTGCAAATTGCGGAAGGCCTGGCGCAAGCGCGTGATCCACATGTCAAGAAATTCAGCATTGCTGATGTTGCGGCAAGTACTGCAGCGATCATTACCAACTACCAGCCTGACTTGGGCGTGAGCCCCAAGTTTCAGATGTGACCCTGCTGTGATTTCTTTGTGAGTTTTTTAGTCGAACTGACGCCGCGTGCGTACCTGGACATCAACGAGATTGTTGAATATATTGCCGACCGGAGCGGCACTGCGCGAGCTGAAAATATCCGTTCACGGATTGTCGCGGGTCTAAAACTGCTTGAAGGCATGCCGACGATTTACCGGCTCAGTTCCAAGCTTCCTGGTGGGCGCATCTTTTGTTTAACCAATTGCCTTACGTTGCGCCTTTTGAGATTGTTGGGCAGCGCGTGATCGTGGTGGCGGTGTATCACTCACGCCGTGACTGGCAAATATAGGCAGTGCGAAGCCGCTATCAACCCAGCTTGAAGTATTCATCAGCGAACCGCATCCCAAAAAATGGGACTGACTTTCAACAGCCTGAAAATGAGACACCGAAACGCTCTGAAGTCCAAGCACTAAACTTAAACGACTGGACAACTTCAACCAACCGGTTTTTTTCGAAACCACTTTACTTAGCCTAGGATTTTCATGCCCGCACCCGCCAGCCCCTTTTCATTAACACCCACCATCGGGCATTTCATCAATGGCCAAATATCAAACGGCTCGTCAAACCGAAGCCAGGACGTTTTTAACCCTGCAACAGGCGCGGTGACAGGCCAGGTGGCATTGGCTAGCGCCGCTGATGTGAATGCAGCTGTAGCCAGCGCGCGCGTTGCCTTCCCGGCCTGGGCAGACACGCCGCCGATACGCAGGGCGCGGGTGCTGTTCAAGTTTTTGGAACTGGTCAATATTCACAAAGACAAGCTGGCGCACCTGATCACGGCCGAGCATGGCAAGGTGTTTACCGACGCGCAGGGCGAGGTCTCGCGCGGCATTGACATCATTGAATTTGCATGCGGCATACCGCAGCTGCTCAAGGGCGACTTTACCGACCAGGTAAGCACCGGCATTGACAACTGGACGCTACGCCAACCGCTGGGTGTGGTGGCGGGCATTACGCCGTTTAACTTTCCGGTGATGGTGCCGATGTGGATGTTTCCAGTGGCGATTGCGGCGGGCAACTGCTTTATTTTGAAACCCAGCCCGATTGACCCCAGCGCCAGTTTGTTGATGGCCGAGTTGCTCAAGCAGGCCGGGCTGCCAAATGGCGTTTTCAGTGTGGTGCAAGGAGACAAGGAAGCGGTTGACGCGCTCTTGGAAAACCCCGATGTCAAGGCAATTTCGTTTGTCGGTTCAACACCGATTGCCAACTATATTTACGAAACCGGTGCACACCACGGCAAGCGCGTGCAAGCCCTGGGCGGTGCCAAAAACCACATGGTGGTGATGCCCGATGCCGACCTGGAACAAGCCGTTGACGCCTTGATTGGTGCGGGCTATGGCTCAGCTGGCGAGCGTTGCATGGCGATATCTGTGGCGGTGCTGGTGGGTGATGTGGCCGACAGGCTGATCCCGATGCTGGCCGAGCGTGCCAAAACTTTGGTAATTAAAAACGGCGTGAATCTGGATGCCGAGATGGGCCCGATAGTCACCAGCATTGCGCACAAGCGCATCACCGGATACATCGATGTGGGCGTTGAAGAAGGTGCAAAATTATTGGTGGACGGCCGCACATTTACCGGCAAAGATGCGGGCGCAGGCAGCGAAAACGGCTTCTGGATGGGCGGCACGCTGTTTGACCACGTCACGCCCGACATGCGCATCTACAAGGAAGAAATCTTTGGGCCGGTGTTGGGCTGCGTACGCGTTAAAGACTTCGCCGAAGCAGTCGATTTGATCAACGCGCATGAATACGGCAATGGCGTGAGCTGCTACACACGCGATGGCAACGTGGCGCGTGAATTCAGCCGCCGCATTCAGGTCGGCATGGTCGGCATCAATGTGCCGATTCCGGTGCCGATGGCATGGCACGGCTTTGGCGGCTGGAAGAAAAGTTTATTTGGTGACATGCACGCGTATGGCGAGGAAGGCGTGCGCTTTTATACCAAGCAAAAATCCATCATGCAACGCTGGCCCGAGAGCATTGGCAAAGGTGCGGAATTCGTCATGCCGACAGCCAAATAAAGTCTACTTGAATCTTGAATCCTGAATCTTGTTGCTATTTATATAATAGCAGCTTGCGCGCTATTTACGTCGGCTACAGACCTGAAACAGTAATTCACGCATCGCGCCAGGAGAAAGTCAGACCTCGGTTTTAAGCAAGGCTTGTCGTCCCGTCATTTGAAAAACATCACCATGCGGCACGATGGCGATCTGGCCAAAGGCTTCCAGTAAATGGCGATACGCCTTGGCTACTGGTCGGGGCTTGCGCTGCAGGTCATACAGCCCGCAAGCATTGATGTTGCCGCGCTTTTCTACCAGCCCGATATCCCAATCGATCTGGTCGATCAGGCTGTACCAGGTAAAGCCCAGCACCGGCACGCCGTCAGCGCGCATGCGAAGCACATTGACCCATTGCTTCCAGAGCCAGCCGGGCGCTTTGTCAGCGTTAAAAATATTGGTTTCGGTGTGCATGACCGCCTTTTTATAGCGGTTGTAATACTGTTTTGTAATTTGGTACCAGCCCAGTACATCCTCGCAATACACCTTGGAGCCGTCGGGCAGCAGCATGGTTTCATTGCGGCCGTAATAGTCATTGCCCATGATCTGATGGCCTGGTGGCTCGCCGCGCATGTTCCATGCATATTCAGCGCGGGTCAGCCCGTTGTCCAGCAGGTAGCACATGACGTTGGCATCGGGCGGGCGGGCGTACAGCAGGTCAAGCGCCAGAAAGCGCAACTGGTTTTCCAGCGCAACATGGGCTGATTTTTCGGGAATGATTTCATGCACATATTCAGCGCTTTCGCTTTGCACAATCACCGCATCCGGGCGCTGACGAACAATCGCATGGCAAGCCAGCGTGTTGGCTGCAACCAGGTGCTTGAGCGCCGTCACAAAGCTGCGGCCTGACTTGAGCTGTTCGTTCCATTTGCCTTCTTTGGCACTGAATTTGGCGCATACATAAATTTCATTGACTGGGGTGTAGAACCGCACCCACGGGTAGCGCTTGGCCACTGCGCCTGCATAGGCGGCAAAGTGCACCGGGAGTTCCGGATTCTGAAAATTGCCCAGCCAGTCAGGCACACCAAAATGCAGCAAATCCAGAATGGGTGTAATTTTCAAACGCTGCATTTCCTGCATCACTTCATCGGCAAAACTCCAGTCGTATTTGCCAATACCCAAGTGCGTGCGGTGATAAGGCAGGCCATAACGCAGCACCTTCAGGCCAAGAGATTTAACCAGCTGCAAGTCTTTGCGCCAGTGCGTGTAATGGCCGCATTCGTCCAGCAGGTCGCGGCGGATGCGGCCGTGCCCAATGGTCGGGTTTGAGCATTCAATACCTGTAGCAAACATGAAGTTGCCCGGGCCGCTGGTGGGCAGGCCGCTGCCATTGGCGCCACTTGCGCCGCCATGGCGGTCGCTGTCGGCTTCACCGTTTTTATGACAACGGTCAATCACCGATAAAAAGCTTTCTTTTTTAGCCATCGCCGCGCCCTGCTTTCTGAACTAAAAACCGGTCAGCAGTGCGCAGCGCCAAAGCCATGATGGTCAGCGCCGGATTGGCGGCCAGCGCACTCGGAAAAGTGGAGTTGTCGCTGAAGTAAAGATTCGGCACATCAAATGACTGACCATCCGCGTTGACCACTGCACGCGATGGGTCGGTACCCATCCGGCAGGTGCCCATGGTGTGCGCAAACCGTTGAAACGACCACACATCGGTGGCATCTGCTGCGGCCCAGATGCGGCGCATCAATGCCTTGGCATGCTGTGTCAAACGCTGCTCGTTGAGCCCTGCACTGAAATGGATGCGCGGCTTGGCCAGCCCGCGCGCATCAAGCTCGCTGGAAAGCTCGACAAAATTGCTGGCAGATGGCAAGCACTCACCCAAAATATTAATACCCGCCGTGTGGTTGTAGCCCTGCATGCACTCAGCAAGCGCCTGGCCCCACAGCCCCCGGCCGCGCACAACCTGCTGTGCATAGGTCAGCGGCATCACACCAATACTTTGCAGCAGATAGCCGCCAGCAAAATCGGCATCTTTGGGGCGGTGCATGTCCTCAGAAATCAACCCGCCCGGAATGCCTTTGTAGGGACGCACATCGTCTGCAAACCGGCCCCACACCTGCATGCCGGTATGCGCCATAAAGTTTTGACCCACCTGGCCGCTGCTGTTTGCCAGGTCGTTCATCAGCAGCAGCCGGGGCGTTTCAATGCTGCCTGCGCACAAAAAAAGATGCTTGCAGTGCTGGCATTGCTCCTTGCCGCTATTCGTGTACACAACACCTGTTACGCGGCCATCAGAACCGGTTTCAATTTGCGTTGCAAAACTGAGGGGCCTGAGTTCTGCGCCTGCTTGCAGCGCAAGCGGTACAAAGGTCACGTCCATGCTGGCCTTGGCGCCTGTGGAGCATCCGGCCTGGCAAAACCCGCGGTTGGTACACGCCGCCCGCCAGCCGATGCCGCTTTGAAAGTAAGGCTGTGACAACGCTGCGTTGGCCGCTGGTGCAGTGCGAATGCCCAGCCCGGCACAAGCACGCTGCATCAGTTGCGCTGCGCCATTCAAACCCAATGCAGGCAGTGGATAAGACGTTCGGCGTTTTGGCCCCCACGGGTAGGGCGAGGTGCCACTGACACCCAACAGCACTTCCAGCTCGTCGTAGTACGGCTCCAGGTCTGCATAGCCCAGCGGCCAGTTAATGCCCACACCAAACTCGCTGTAAAGCTGAAAGTCATCCGGCTGCGCCCTGGGCACATAGGCCGTGTAGTGCAATGTTGAGCCGCCCACACCAACGCCGGAGTTATTGGCACCAAAAGCAATCGGGTTGCTGCCGCTACTTAACCGCTCGTCCTTCCAGAACAGTTTTTGCTGTGCCAGCTCGTCGGTGGCAAAGTCTTCTGCTGCATTGAACAAAGGTCCGGCGTCCAGCGCCACGACTGACAAGCCAGCGCGTGCCAGTCGCGCCATCAAGGGAGCGCCGCCCGCGCCAGTGCCAACGATCAGCGCATCGACCGGATCATCCAGCGCGTACCTGCGCATGGCCGGTGTAAAAGCCGCTTCAGCCATTGTGGTTTGGTAACTGTGAAAGCACCAGCCTTGGCTCGCGTGCTTCGAGTTGATTCAACCCAATCAGCTGCCATCCCGGCGCATCTGCCATACCGGCGTAGCCGATGCTTTCCTGCACCAGCGGGTGGGCATAACAAACCTCAGCCGCCAAGGCCAGCAGCTCTTCAAAAAATAGCGCACCGGGAAGCGTTTGCCAGACCTTGCCGGGTGCGCTGCCCTGTTGAATGGCGTGCAGCACGCTGTCCTGCCTGACGCCATCAAGCTCTGTAAAAGATGCGTTGAAAAATGCGGCTGCGGTTTGGTCAAACCCTTGCAATCCCAAACGATAAGCCACGGCATCTGGCGGCATGGCGTCGTAACGCCACCCATCGCTGTTGCCATCAGCCAGAGAGCTGTCTATTGCGCCAGCAATGTCTGCTTGAACTGCGTTGTCAAAAGGTGGCATCAAACGCCTGCAAACCGACCGTAAAACTGCAAACGCAGCGTCATCGAAAAAGCGCGGGGTGTCAACAGGCGGGCGGGCCATTCGCTGCTGCAAGGCCTGGCGAGTTGGCGCGGTAACATTCGCACTTTTCAAGAGGGCTATCAATGTACCCTTGGAGTAGGCAGGCATTGCTGTTATCGCGGCCATCATGTTCAGCGGGTTCAGCGGGTCTAGCCGCTTGACATCTTGCCGCCAGTGACTTCAACCAGCGCACCCGTCATGAAGCTGCCATCATTTGAAGCCAGCAGTACATACGCAGGCGCCAGCTCGTCGGGCTGGCCAGGGCGCTTGAGTGCAACCTCATGGCCAAAATTTTCTATCTCTTCTGCTGGCATGGTGGCTGGAATCGCCGGTGTCCAGACCGGCCCAGGCACCACAGCATTGACACGAATGTTGCGTTCACCTAAATTGAGCGCCAATGCCTTGGTGAAAGCATGAATGGCACCCTTGGTAGCACAGTACGGCACCAGGAGCGGGTTGCCCACCAGCCCGATAATGCTGCCGGTGTTGATGATGGATGCACCGCTTTTCAAATGTGGCAAAGCCGCCTGGGCCATAAACATGTAGCCATAAATATTGGTCTCGAAAGTGCGGCGAATATCGTCTTCCGATACGTCTTCAAACTTTTCCACTGCCATCTGGTAAGCCGCGTTGTTGACCAGAATATCAAGCGCGCCAAAAGCATCGACGGTGCTTCTGACAGCGGCCCGGCACTGGTCGCTGTGGCGAACATCAGCGCGCAGCGGCAAGCACTGCCCGCCCTTGCTCTGCACCATGCGCTGGGTCTCGTTGGCGTCATCAACATTGGTGTTGAAGACCACTGCAACCCTGGCACCTTCCATGGCAAAAGCAATCGCCACCGCACGCCCAATGCCGGAATCCCCTCCGGTGATCAATGCCACCTTGCCCTCAAGCTTGCCAGCAGCACGGTAATCTGCCAGGCTGCTTTGCGGTTGCTGCGCCATGTCGGACTGCTTTGCCGGGAAAGGCAGTTTCTGGCTTTTCATTTCATTGGCCATAGGGCGGGATTGGGAAGTCATACAAAAAAGCCTTCAGTGTGAAATGTGAGCGTCATCGACAGCACAAAAGCATTGCAGCCATCACGTTAGCAATCAACCGAAAAATGGTGTCTCATCAACGGGCGATGCGCACTGTAGGACATCCACACCGGTTTGGCGCTGCCATCAAAACCGTGTTTTTTAAACGTTGTTCAAGCTGGTTGGCAAAGTATTGGCATAACGCAATGGTGGGTTGAAACTGCCGATTTTTAGCTTTGCTGCACAGGCAGTGGCAAGGCAGGATGAGTTAAAAAGCGATGTTCAGCCAGGTCATTTGGCAGCTTGCTCTAAACAGCTCATTCTCCTGATTTAGTAGCTGCTTGCGCTCTAAATGATTGGGCTGGAGCCCCAAAACCCACATAAGATACGTTGTTTAACAAGTCTGCTTCGCATTTGATGACAAGTCGCAATTTCTCCAACCTGAAACGCTTCGCATGACTACGGTACTGCACAGGGCGCAGCCTTTACCTCTGGCGCGTTTGCACACTGGTGTGGTGTTGGCGGTGGTGGTGCTGCATATCGGGGTGGTTTGGCTGGCCAACCTGAATTGGCCGCTGCCAACGATGGTGTCAGGCCAGGTTTTTGCGAAGGCAAGGCACAGCTTTTTTCCTGGCAATCATTCAAATTTCCAGATTGTCAGCAACGCTGGCCGTCAACGCTTTGGACGTGCGGAGACGATGCTGTCTTTGGGAAATGCGCAAATCAATCGCAGCATGCCGCTGGTCAAAGGTGCTGGTATTACCAGCTTGGCAACTACAGCAGCAAAGGCAAGTGCAAAGGCAAATGCTGATGCGCCTTTGAGTTTGGGTCTGACGCCTTGCTACATTGGCTGTCCGCCAATGGCCCTGGAGCGCTAAGCCCACTGCTCAACCAGGCCATGGAAGAAAAATACCGGAAATCAAAATGAAAATAACAGCCAAATCGAGGATTTCCATGTTGATTGCATATCTGCAAGTATTCATTTTTCAGCGCCGCTACCAGGCGCTAGGCAGCGCCTTGCTGGTAGGTGCGGCGCTGTTGTTCAGCACATCCAGTTCAACCGCGCAAAACCAGACCAGCACCCTGCCAGTCACGCCTGCCCGGCAGGCCAGCGGATTGGTGGCAGACATCAAAACCAGCGCTGCAACAGCTGCACCTGTTGCAGCCGGGCCGGTCTCATCATCACTGAGTGGTGATGGCGATTCCTACGGCCTGGCAGCACTGTGGCAGCAGGGCGACTGGGTAGCCAAAGGTTGCCTGCTGCTGTTGGGCCTGATGTCGTTTGCCAGCTGGTATGCACTGCTGGCAAAGCTGCTGGCTCTCAGGCGCCTGACAGCGCAAACCCGGGATGCCGACCATGTTTTCAGTGATGTCCGCCTGTTTGCCAGCCACATGGCTACCTTGACGCTGGACAATCCGATTCGCCATGTGGCCGATGCAGGGAGCGTGGCAGTACACCAATATGCCGCGCTCAAGCCGCGCGTTGACTACGACACCTGGATAGTGCGTGCCATAGAACAGGCATTAAACACGGTGCAGATGCGCCTGCAAGGCAGCATGACGCTGCTGGCAACCATCGGCTCGACAGCGCCAGTCGTTGGCTTGTTTGGAACCGTCTGGGCGATTTACATTGCATTGGTCAAAATCGGAGTGTCTGGTCAGGCGTCGGTAGATCGTGTCGCCGGCCCGGTTGGCGAGGCACTCATCATGACTGCCATTGGCCTGGCAGTAGCAGTGCCCGCTCTGGTTGGCTACAACTGCCTGCTCAGGCAAAACAAGCTGGCTTTTGAAGGCGTGCGCGGCTTTGGCGCGCAGCTGCACAGCTTGCTGCTGGCCACCACAGACCTGACCGCCATGGCTGCACCGCCAGCCGACGCGGAAACGCCAGACGAAGCCCATGCAGAATCAGAATTTAATTCCAGCACAGGATCCTTGAATGCGCATTTGAGCTCGCCAAATGCCGCACCGGACATCAGGCTGTAACGCCCATGGCACTTTTTTCGCACCCTGAGGGTGATACCGAGAACGGCTGGATAGACCGCGTCAACCCCATACCATTGCTGGATGTGATGCTGGTGCTGGTGATCATTTTTCTGGTCACTATCGCAATGCTGGGCACCAGCGTTCCTGTCAATTTTCCGGGTATATCAAACCAGGTACAGGGCACTGGCAGCACTTACGTTGTCATCAGCGTAGACAAAGCAGGCAACCTGTATTTGAATGACAAGCTTGCACCGAACATTCAGGCTTTATCAAGCCAGCTGCAAGGCATTGCCAGCCGCAACCCGCAACCTGAGCTGTACATCCGCGCACACGCTCAGGCCCAGTACGCTGATATCGGGCAAGTCATTGACACCGCACAGGGCCATGGATTTTCCGAGGTTCATCTGATTACCAGGCCTGCACAAAAATGAAGCTTTACACCCAGCACTTGTCCATGCAGGTTACCCCGCCTTCTGACGCTGCACCTGTTGCCAAAATAAACGCCATGGCCTTGCTGGGTGTGTTGCTGGCGCTTGCCGTCATGCTTGTCATTACTATTGCTGCGCCCTTGCATACGATTCGTTTAGGCGTGCCGTTGCACCAAGCGCGAGCTGCACCGGGCGAAGTGGTGGTTGTGCAGGTGGATGCCAATGGTTTGGTGCAGTGGAATGGTGACACCTTGAACACGATGGCCGAATTGAATGCCCGCATCGCCTTGGCTGCAGCTCAAAAAGTGCAAGTTGAGATTTCCCTGCAACCAGCACCCGATGCACCCTTCGCACTTGTGGCTGCAGTCACGGTCATGGCCAGGCAGGCAGGCTTGCAAAAAGTGGGAATTGGAAGGTAGTCACGCTTTTAACGCGTGAATCTGCCAGGCAATCCTCTGGCACTCAAAGAGAAATCAGACCAGCGGGAATCTCTTTGGCAATTTGATCAAGAACAGCACCATATTGGGCTCCCAGACCAACTCGCATTCGAAGGGGATAGCTGTCTTCAGCCCGAACCCACAGGTCAAATGTGCCAGCGGAGGTTTGACCTGACAAGCGTATGGCATTGACTGTTTTACCGGCTACTTTCATCGTTTCTGTTTTTGGAGAAAGGCTGATCTGACGAATCCCCCGTCCATCGCTCACGGCCAAAAAAGTTGCTTTATTGGGTGCTGGTTTACCTAAAAACGCGTAGGGGGCCATGACAAGATCGCTGGCCGCTACCGTAAAAGGTTCAGTACTATTGAGACGGCTGCCTTTGTAGAACTCATAGCGTTTGGTCGCCAGGTTGGTTACCGACATCAATTCGTCAGTGCTTCCGCGCTTGTCTGTGTAGCGCATGGTCAATGCAATACCATTTATAAATCGGCCGTTGGATTGCCGGGTCACGTTCAGATTGGAGCTGACAGCACTCAACAGGCGGGCACCCTGGATTTGGGAACGGAGGGCGTACGAATCTTTGTCAATGGTACCGGTGTCCTGCCCCGTTCCCACACCAACAGAGCCCAGCAAACTTGCCGCGCCAACAATCAGTTTGGCCGTTGCGTCGGGCGTTGGGGCTCCGGAAACCACGGAAATTTCGTAGTTCCACTGCGTTGAGATGGTTGCCGCACTGGCAGAAGTAACACAGGCCAACAGCACCATTGCCGACGCGGCAAATGACTTGGTAACTGATGACAGCCGAAAAACTTTAGTCTTAAGCACGATGCAGTCCTCTAGGTTCCAGCAAGGATTCATTTGCACTGCTCACAGGCTCTTTGTCGCTGGAGTTACTGATCAACGCCCTGATCAATCCTTGAAATTGCCACAAAAGTGCGAGAACAACACCCAACAGAGCAAACAAAACAGTGACCATTAAGGGGGATTTGACTGGCTGAACAGCGAGTGTGGGCGAAACAATGAACCGACTGGGCGAAAACGCGCCTGCAATCATTGTTGAATATTTATTTTCATATCCCAGCAAGGCGACTGTTTCATAACCTTTTTTTGCAGTCGGCATCCGCGCTTGAACATCCTTGATCAATGCTTCAGCCAAAGCTTTTCCACCGTTGGTTTTTCGTGCGATTTTTCCATGCTCTATCAGCATGGCTTCCTCCATGGGAAGCCCTTCAACCTGTCTTTGGGTTCTTGCCAGCTTTTCATTGATGTCAAAACGCTCCCTTTCAGCAGCAATCATCTGCATCGGCAAAGGCATGTAGCGTTCACCGTTCTTCTCGATGCTTAAAATTTGCCGGTCTGAAGCAGTAGCGGATGCTGGGTAGCTGAGCGAAAGACGTTTGAGGTCATTGAAGCGATTGTCCAAAAGAGACAGGTTGTAGGATTCAGTGTCGCGCTCCAAAAGCGCAGAATTCAAAAGCAGTCTTTTCGTCCCCAAAGTATCAGCGATGTAGTTGTCAAGTTGAAGCTTTAACGATGCATCGTAGACATAATTGACCAGGAATTCGACCTTGTCGCGCGCGCTTTCAGCATTGGTTGACGAAGAACTGATCTGGTATCCGATAAGGTCTGACTGTCGGGAGGATTGGGTTGCGCCAACTAATTCTTTGGCGTCGCTTTTGTTGAGCCTTAAAACCGGGCCGATCCAGTGATCAGCTTTGACAATGTGGTTTCGAACTGCAATGCCGCCTATCGAAAGGGTTTTGTCGTCACGCACGTACCGGTCAAAAACATGCATCGTGTTGACTTGCTCCTGCAGAATTCTGAAATCGGTAATACTGCCATTAAACGCAACTATTGAGCGTGATTTGTAAGAAATCAACATCCCATAGGCCAAGGCTGCGCCTATGACCGTAAAGGCCAAAACCGTTACCACGACAAAGCGGGAAAACACTAAAGCTTTAATTTCAGCAACAGTCATAAATTCTTTCGATAGGTACACACGTCGTAGGATTTTACTTACATTGACTGCCACTTTTTTAACATTTGCTCATACATTCAGCGCCAATGGTGTAACAGTCAGCGTTTTGTACCGTTCATGGATATCCTTGAAAAGATTTTTAAACTCCACATTGCAGATTCGCAGGAATTGGTTCAAAGCGAATCTTCTTTTCGAAAGCTGACGGATTCAGACTTGCCGCCACAAACACTGCTTTTTTTAAGGGTGTCTCGTACTGGCGCAAGATTCCGTGTGACACATTAAAAACCCGCCATGTTTTAAATAAATACGGGTTGTGATGTAGCCAGCGACTTTGGAAATTGGCAGCTGGTGCACGGAGCCGACATCGAACCCGCCCATTCATGCGCTTGGTCAGGACAAGCCAAAGGCGTGTGGTTCGAGGATGCAGAAAAAGTGTTGTTACCAGTACGACTGGTGTCCGCTGCCGGAATCGAACCCGCGCATTCATGCGCTTCGTCAGGGCAAGCCAAAGGCGTGTGGTTCGAGGATGCAGAAAAAGTGTTGTTACCAGTGCGACTGGTGCCCGGGGCCGGAATCGAACCGGCACGCCTCGCGGCGCGGGATTTTGAGTCCCGTGCGTCTACCAATTCCACCACCCGGGCAACGCGTTTTCAGCTTCTGATTATGGCATATTAGCGTCTATGAATTACCCCACCCTTGAAGACTCAATTGGCAACACACCGCTGGTTCGTTTGCAGCGAATTGGCGCTGCAGACAACGCCGTGCGCAGCAATATTATTTTGGGCAAGCTGGAGGGCAATAACCCGGCCGGCTCTGTCAAAGACCGCCCGGCTCTGGCCATGATCAAGCGTGCAGAAGAGCGCGGCGAGATCAAGCCTGGTGACACGCTGATCGAAGCGACATCTGGCAACACCGGCATTGCACTGGCGATGGCCGCAGCGATCAAGGGCTACCGGATGATTTTGATCATGCCGGAAGACTTGTCCATCGAGCGTGCCCAAACCATGAAAGCCTTCGGCGCAGAGCTGCTGCTGACCCCAAAAGCAGGCGGCATGGAAAGCGCCCGAGACCTGGCCGAGCGCATGCAGGCCCAAGGCAAGGGACGCGTGCTGGATCAGTTTGCCAACCCGGACAATCCGCGCGTGCACTACGAGACTACCGGCCCGGAGATATGGAAAGATACAGCGGGCAAGGTCACGCATTTTGTCAGTGCCATGGGCACTACAGGCACCATCACCGGAGCATCTCGATACCTGAAAGAAAAAAATCCACAGATTCAAATCATTGGCGCACAACCTTCTGAAGGCTCGCGCATTCCGGGCATCCGCAAATGGCCTGAAGCCTATTTGCCGAAAATTTACGATGCCAGTTGTGTAGACCAGTTGATTGAAGTCAGCCAGCCAGACGCTGAAGACATGTGCCGACGCCTGGCGCGCGAAGAAGGAATTTTTGCGGGTATTTCTGCGGCGGGCGCCTGCTGGGTAGCACAGCAAATCGCGTTAACCGTCACAAACGCCGTGATTGTTTTTATCGTCTGCGACCGGGGCGACAGGTATTTGTCGACCGGCGTGTTCCCGGCCTGACATAGACCAAAAATGCACGCTTTTAAGCATCAAATCAGCTTGTAGCCCACGTAAAGTGCGCGCAAGCAGCTATCAATTTAATAGTATTTAAAACATGAACAACAGCTTTAAATTTTGCCCCCAGTGCGCCACGCCACTTGCCATGGTCACCCAACTTGAAGACGGTGGCGAAAAAGACCGCCTGCGCTGCCCGGCTTGCGGCTACACCCACTGGAACAACCCGACGCCTGTGTTGGCGGCGGTGATTGAATACAACGGCCAAATTCTTCTGGCACGCAATGCGGCGTGGCAGGGCCGCATGTTTGCTCTGATCACTGGTTTTATGGAGGCAGATGAGACGCCGCAGGGTGGAATTGAGCGCGAAATCAAGGAAGAAACCAGCCTCAGCACAACCTCGCTCAACCTGATTGGTGTATACGACTTTCAGCGCATGAATCAGATCATCATTGCCTACCATGCTGTGTGCACGGGAGACGTTGTGTTGTCCCCGGAGCTGGTGGAATACAAGCTATACGACTATGAAGCCATCAAATGCTGGCCCGCAGGTACGGGTTATGCGCTGGCCGATTGGCTGAAATCCCGTGGTTATCAACCCGAGTTTGTTGAATGGCCGAAAAAAATTGAAACGCTCTAAAATCTCGACACAAAAAGGATAACCATGCACATCGACAAAGAACTCGACACCCGCGGACTGAACTGCCCGCTGCCTATTTTGAAAGCAAAAAAAGCATTGGCTGAAATGACCAGTGGTCAACTGCTCAAAGTGGTGTCAACCGATGCGGGTTCTACCCGCGATTTCATGGCGTTTGCCCGCCAGACAGGCAATGATCTGGTTGACCAGTCCACTCTGGGCAATGACTATATTCATGTGCTTAAACGGCGTTAGGCACAGTCGGCAGGTTAGTCCAGTTTGAGATCTTTTAAATAATTTTTAAAAGCCTGTCCGACCTCCTGGTGCTGCAAGGCGAGCTCGACAGTGGCTTCCAGAAATCCTTGCTTGCTACCACAATCGTAGCGCTTACCCAGGTATTCATAAGCGTAAACAGCCTCTTTGGTCATCAGGCTGGCAATGCCATCGGTCAATTGCAGCTCGCCTCCCACGCCCGGCTTCTGGCTGCGAATGTGCGCAAAAACGGCGGGCGTCAAAATGTAGCGGCCCGCCACAGCCATGCGAGACGGCGCAACTTCAGGCGCTGGCTTTTCCACCATGGTGCTGACCTTCGTCAAGCGCTCGCCGGTTCTTTCGCCCGCCACAATTCCGTAGCGGCGCGTGTGCTCTGGCGGCACATCTTGGACTGCCAACACTGAACGTCCCAGCACCGCAAACTGCTCTGCCATTTGCGCCATGACTGGTGCTCCACCAGCGGGGCCTACCATCAAGTCATCGGCCAGCAGCACGGCAAACGGCTCGTTGCCCACCAGATGCTCGGCGCACAACACGGCATGCCCCAAGCCCAGTGAGCGCGGCTGGCGCACATACGAAAAGTCCATGTCCGGGGGCTGCACTGAACGCACCAGTGCCAGCAGCTCATGCTTGCCGGCAACCTCCAGTTCGTTTTCAAGCTCATAGGCGGTGTCGAAGTGGTCTTCTATCGCGCGTTTGCTGCGGCCGGTGACAAAAATCATGTGCCGGATGCCGGCAGCATAGGCCTCTTCTACTGCGTATTGAATCAACGGCTTGTCTACCACTGGCAGCATCTCTTTGGGCTGCGCTTTGGTAGCGGGCAAAAAACGTGTGCCCAAACCTGCAACCGGAAAGACGGCTTTGTTCAAAGATGTGAATTTTTCCATAGATTTCGTAGCTTAACTGACACAAATTGTGGCAAACCTGTCAGTCCTTCGGCGTCAGACAAATGCACTAATCAGTGCCATACAAGCCGACCATGCTGTTAATTTTCAAGCAAAACAAGAACGACGCGAGGAAGGACATCTTACTTCTAGACGCATTGGTTCCAGAGCCACTGACTGGATAGAAACCCGGCACAGCGGGAATTACCAGCCGGAGCTTGGGGACGACTTGGTGGCGCTGCGCAGGGCCTGCTACAAGACCAAAGGCATGGCGGGGGCGCGGGACTTCCTTGAATTTTTCCCAAGCGTAAAGCCTTGGTTCGCCTGCATGCGGGCACAGACAACACCGACCTGCAAGTCCGCGTATTCAGCCCGTGATGCTGTCTGAGCTGCTAAGCCAGTCCCACGCGATATCGGTACAAATACTTTATGGCGCACGTTACATGGGCTTTGTGAACAGCAAATCGCTGGCGGCCTGCAAACGGCATCAGTCGTGGGTAAGCATCAGCCGCAGCCAGTTATTTGACGAAGGCGCGCTGGCTACGGCTTTGATAATTGGGCGGATTGAGGCCTGCATTCTGGACGGCGCGGTGGCAGGCCTTGCAGATATTGAATCCCCATTGCATGGGCTTAAAAATTTTTTCGTCACGCCTCGCGCGCGTGCTCACCCAAACGCGAGACGCGGCTACGCTCCAGCTGGTATGTGGCGCATCGCATGCATGAGACGATTTCAAATCTGGAAGGCACCAGCGGCTTATGCCATTTTCCGCAAAGCGCGCCGATGAATCTAAAACTGCCGGGAGCCCAGTCGCCATCGCAGTGGGGCAAGGCAGAAATGGTGATGCGCTGATATCAGGTTCTAAACCGCGCCCATTTCCAGTCACGGACTTCAGGCATGTCTTCGCCATGTTGATAGATGTAGGCCTTGTGCGCCAGCAGCTTGGCCTGAATTTCTTGCTGTACAGGCAAGGCGCGCGCGCCAAGCGCGGGCACGCGGTCAATCACTGCCGCTGCAAGGTGAAAGCGGTCCAGGTCGTTGAGCACCGCCATGTCAAAAGGCGTGGTCGTTGTGCCTTCTTCCCTGTAGCCGTGGACGTGCAGGTTGTGGTGGTTGGTGCGGCTGTAGGTCAGGCGGTGAATCAGCAGTGGATAGCCGTGAAAGGCAAATATGATGGGCTTGTTGCTTGTAAAAAGCAGGTCAAACTCGGCATCACTCAAGCCGTGCGGATGTGCGCTGCCAGGCTGCAGCTTCATCAGGTTGACGACGTTGATGACCCGCACTTTCAAATCCGGAAAATAGCCACGCAGCAATTGGGCCGCTGCAAGCGTTTCAAGTGTCGGCACATCGCCGCAGCAGGCCATGACGACGTCTGGCTCGCTGCCTGGCTCACCTGCCTGGTAGCCGGTTTGGTCACCCGTCTGCTCATTGCTGGCCCAGTGCCAAATACCCAGCCCAGCGGCGCAGTGTTTGATGGCGGCATCCATGTCCAGCCACTGCGGCGCAGGCTGCTTGCCTGCAACAATGACATTGACATAGTTGCGGCTGCGCAAACAGTGGTCGGTGACTGAAAGCAGCGTGTTCACATCAGGCGGCAAGTAAATTCGAATCACGTCGGCCTTTTTGTTGGCAACGTGGTCTAAAAAGCCCGGGTCCTGGTGGCTAAAGCCGTTGTGGTCTTGCCGCCAGACGTGCGATGTCAGCAGGTAGTTAAGCGATGCAACCGGCCTGCGCCACGGGATCTGACGCGACACCTTCAGCCACTTGGCGTGCTGGTTAAACATTGAGTCGACGATGTGAATAAAAGCCTCGTAACAGGAAAAAAATCCGTGCCGGCCGGTTAGCAGGTAGCCTTCCAGCCAGCCTTCGCACTGGTGTTCACTCAGCATCTCCATCACGCGGCCATCGGGCGCCACATGCTCGTCAGTCGCCAAAATTTCGGCGGTCGAGCATCGGCTGGTAACCTCAAACATCGCTCCCCACCGGTTGGATGCCGCTTCGTCGGGGCTGAAGACGCGAAAATTATCAAGGTTCAATTTGATGACGTCGCGTATCAGCTCGCCTTGAATGCGAGTGGCCTCCGCATCCACGGCTCCCGGCTGCATTACAGCCACAGCGTAGTTGCGATAGTCCGGCAAATTGAGATCTTGCAACAGCGCGCCACCGTTGGCGTGAGGGTTGGCACCCATGCGCCGCTTGCCAGCAGGAGCCAGTGCTGCCAGCTCAGAGATCAATCGACCACTTTCATCAAACAACTCATGTGGACGGTAGCTTTTCAGCCAGCGTTCCAATATCTCGACGTGCCCGGCCTGGCTCATGCTTGCCATCGGCACCTGGTGCGAGCGAAACGTTCCCTCAGTCTGCTTGCCGTCAACTTCTTTTGGCCCGGTCCAGCCCTTGGGTGAGCGCAGCACAATCATCGGCCAACGCGGCCTGCCGCTAAACCCATTGGCGCGGGCGTCACGCTGAATGCTGTCAATCTCGGCCAGCACAACATCGAGCGTTGCCGCCATCAGGCGGTGCATCTGCTGCGGGTCGTTGCCCTCCACAAAATATGGCGCGTATCCATAGCCGCGCAGCAGGGCATCCAGCTCGTCATGCGGAATGCGCGCCAGCACTGTTAGTCCGGCAATTTTGTAGCCGTTCAGGTGCAGGATGGGCAGCACCGCGCCGTCATGCACCGGGTTCAAAAATTTGTTCGAGTGCCAGCTGGTGGCCAGCGGGCCGGTCTCGGCTTCCCCATCGCCAATAACGCACGCGACCAGCAGGTCGGGGTTGTCAAACGCCGCTCCGTAGGCATGCGCCAGGCAATAACCCAGCTCGCCGCCTTCGTGAATCGAGCCGGGCGTCTCCGCCGCAACGTGGCTTGAAATACCCCCCGGAAACGAAAACTGCCTGAACAGCCGCTTGAGTCCTGCCTCGTCTTGCGCGATGCTCGGGTACACCTCGCTGTAGGTTTGTTCCAGATAAACATTCGCCACAATCGCCGGGCCGCCATGCCCCGGGCCGGTGATGAAAAGCACATTCAGGTCACGCTCTTTAATCACGCGGTTCAAATGAACGTAAACAAAATTGAGTCCCGGTGCTGTCCCCCAATGCCCCACCAGGCGTGGCTTGATGTGCGCCAGCGTTAGCGGGCTTTTTAAAAGCGGATTGTCTAAAAGGTAAATCTGCCCCACCGACAGGTAGTTGGCAGCCCGCCAGTAAGCGTCCATCTTACGCAAGATGTCGGGGGCTGGCCCGCTGAACATTAAAGCGCTGACAGTTGCTGTCATGCTTTGATTTCGGCGTATTTTGCGTCGGCATCAAGGCCAAGGATGCTGCAGACACATCGCGCAATGACCCACTCTTCATCGGTGCGAATAACCCGCACAACTACCCGGCTGGCTGCGCTTGAAATGAGTTCTTCGTTTGCCTCGTTGCGCGATGCATCAAGCTCCACACCCAAAAACTCAAGCCCTTCACAAATCCGAGCACGAACCACTGGCGCGTTCTCGCCAATGCCACCCGCAAAAACCAGCATGTCCAGGCCGCCCAGTGCAGCGGTGTAAGCGCCAATTGTTTTTTTGGCCTGATAGCAAAACAAGGCTACAGCTTCTGTAGCGCGAACATCGGTGCTTTCACGGGCCAGAAGTTGCCGCATGTCAGCACTGGTTTCTGACACGCCAAGCAGCCCCGATTCGCGGTTGATCATGTGGTCAAACTCTGCGGGGCTCATCTGCTCGGTATGCGCCAGAAATGACATCAGCCCAGGATCGATGTCGCCGGAGCGGGTGCCCATCATCAAGCCAGCAGCCGGTGTGAAACCCATCGTCGTGTCAATGCCCTGACCGTCGCGCACTGCCGCCATGCTGGAGCCCTGACCCAAATGAGCCAACACCACGCGGCCGTTTGCAGCCTGCGTACCTGCCAGGCGCTGTAGGTCTCCCATCAGGCCGGTGTAAGACAACCCGTGAAACCCGTAGCGCACTACGCCCAACGCTTCATAGCGGCGCGGGATCGTGAGTTGCATTGCCACACGCGGCATGTGGTTGTGAAACGCGGTGTCAAAGCAGGCCACCTGAGCGGCCTGTGGAAACCTGGCAGTGATCATCTCAATCAGCGCAATTTCACACGGCAGATGCACCGGATTAAATGCGCTGATGCGCTTGAGTTCTGCAAGCATCGCGCTGTCAATACCCTGCGGGTCGCGATAGCGCAAACCGCCGTTGACCACGCGGTGGCCCACCGCTGCAAACCCGGCGCAACCCAGTGTGCCCGCAAGTCGGTCCAGCACATAGGCCAGCGCGCGAACCTGGTCTAGAGCCGGAATTGTCGCGTGCTCAGACAAATCGCTGGTCATGCCCTTCAAAGTAAAAGTTGCCAGCGTCGAGCCAATGCCGTTGATCGCGCCAAAAGCGATTTGCGCAACCGGTGAACGAATATCGAAAACCGCGAACTTCAGGCTGGACGAACCCGCATTGAGCGTCAGCAGGAAAACGCTGGTCGGCTTATGTGGATGATCGGCGGTTGACGCTTGATCGGTAAGTGGCGCGCCTTCTGCACTAAAAGTCACGGTGTTGAGTTGCGAGGTCATAACCTCAACAGCGTACGCGGTTTATCGCACAGCAGATGGGGATTTCGTAAAATGGGCGTGCAACGGGATGTCGTCTGACATCAAATCGGCGTCGCACCAGCGGTTTGACCGGCAATGCGCGCCTTGCAGCAACTCGCTACTGCACCCTGCGCATGTCGAAAGATATGCGCAGATATTGCCTTGCTCAATCCAGCCGAACCAGTTGCCCGCGCAGCTTGTCCAGGTTTGCTGTGAAGTCAGCCAGGCGTTGGCGCTCCTGAGCCAGCACGGCGGGCGGCACCTTGCTGACAAATGCCTCGTTGGCCAACTTGGTTTGAACCTTGACCAGTTCGCCTTCCAACCGCGTTATTTCTTTGGCCAGACGCAGTTTCTCGAACGCTGCATCGACTTCCATGAACAGGCAAATCTTTGCGTGGCCTACCACCGCCACAGGTGCAGCCTGAGCCGCTGCCGCCCACTGCGTTTCGTCGTCAAACACTTTGACTTCGCTTAACTTGGCAAGGGCTTTGATAACTGCGCCTGATTGCGTCATGAACACAGCGTCGCCCACCACAAACAGGGGCAGGCGCGTTGCAGGAGACACCTTCATTTCGCCGCGAAGTTCGCGCGTGGCGTCCACCAACTTTTTCAGTTTGGCTACGTGCGCTTCAGCAACTTCGTCGATTTTGTCGGCTTGGCTTTGCGGGTATGCAGCCTGGCCGATGTAGGTGGTTTTTTTGGTGCCAGCAACGACTGCAACCTGTTGCCACAGCGATTCAGTAATGAACGGGATCACCGGATGCGCCAGCCGCAAAATGGCCTCCAATGTACGAATCAGTGTGCGGCGCGTGGCGCGTTTTTGCGCATCATCGCCATGTTGGATTTGCACCTTGGCAATCTCCAAATACCAGTCGCAAAAGTCATTCCAGACAAACTGGTAAATGCTGCTGGCGACGTTGTCCAGGCGGTAGTCTTCAAAGCCTTTGGCAACGTCAGCTTCTACACGCTGCAGCGTTGATGCAATCCACCTGTCGGCTTGTGAAAAGCTCATGTAGTTGTGAAATTCACCGCCTGGCTGGCACTGCTCTTTGGTGTGCTCAGCCAAGCCGCAGTCCTGGCCTTCGCAGTTCATCAGCGTGAAGCGTGTGGCGTTCCAGAGCTTGTTGCAAAAGTTGCGGTAGCCCTCGCACCGCTTGCTGTCAAAGTTGATGCTGCGGCCCAGGCTGGCGAGCGACGCAAAGGTAAAACGCAGCGCGTCTGCACCATAGCCCGGTATGCCAGCAGGGAATTCTTTTTCAGTCAGCTTGCGCACCTGTGGCGCGGTTTCGGGCTTGCGCAGCCCTTGCGAGCGCTTGTCGAGCAGCGGCGCCAGTTCAATGCCATCAATCAGGTCAACCGGGTCGAGCACATTGCCTTCAGACTTGCTCATTTTTTTGCCTTGGGCGTCTTTGACCAGGCCGTGAATGTAGACGTGTTTGAACGGTATCTTCCCCGTTAAATGCGTCGTCATCATGATCATTCGGGCGACCCAGAAGAAGATGATGTCGTAGCCAGTGACCAGCACGCTGGAGGGCAAGAACAAATCGAGCTCTTTGGTTTTTTCAGGCCAGCCCAACGCTGAAAATGGCACGAGTGCCGATGAATACCAGGTGTCCAGCACATCTTCATCACGCGTCAGTTTCTTTCCCGGCGCCTGCAGCTGTGCAGCTGCTTCGTTTTCAGCCACATAAACTTTGCCGTCTTCGTCATACCAGGCAGGTATTTGATGGCCCCACCACAGCTGGCGTGAAATGCACCAGTCCTGGATGTTGTTCATCCACTGGTTGTAGGTATTGACCCATTGCTCAGGCACAAACTTCACATCGCCATTGGCTACTGCATCACGGGCTTTTTGCGAGATGGATTTGCCCGTCGGATCTTGATCGCTCACCTTACTCAGCGCTACAAACCACTGATCCGTCAGCATCGGCTCCACCACCGCACCAGTGCGCGCGCACACTGGCACCATGTTTTTATGCGGCACAGCCTTTTCTAAAAAGCCTTGCGCTTCTAAATCCTTGAGCACGGCCTTGCGGCACACATATCTGTCCATGCCCTGGTACTGCGCCGGGCCGTTTTCATTGATCTTCGCATCCAGCGTAAAGATGGTGATCAGTGGCAGGTTATGTCGCTGCGCCACCTGATAGTCATTGAAGTCATGCGCGCCAGTGATCTTCACGCAGCCGCTGCCAAAAGCCGGGTCTACATAGGCGTCGGCAATCACCGGAATCGCCCGGTCGCACAACGGCAAGTCAACCATCTTGCCAATCAGGTGCTGGTACCTACCGTCGTCAGGGTGCACCGCCAGCGCGCCGTCGGCCAGCATCGTTTCTGGCCGGGTCGTAGCAATGTGCATGCCGCGCATCGGGTTGCCATCAGCATCTTTTTGCGGACCACCACTGAACGGATATTCAATGTGCCACATGAAGCTGTCCCGCTCTTCGCTTTCAACTTCGAGGTCACTGACCGCTGACTTTAAAACCGGGTCCCAATTAACGAGGCGCTTTCCACGGTAAATCAGACCTTGTTCGTACAACTTGACGAACGTTGATGTGACCACCGTAGACATTTTTGGGTCCATCGTGAAGTACTCATGCTTCCACGCTACCGAGTCGCCCATGCGGCGCATCTGCTGGGTAATCGTCGCGCCAGACTCTTCCTTCCACTCCCACACCTTGGCGACAAAGTTCTTGCGCCCCAGGTCGTGGCGCGTTTTACCCTCACCCGCCAATTTTCGTTCCACCACAATTTGCGTCGCAATGCCCGCGTGATCCGTGCCCGGCACCCACAGCGTGTTGTGGCCGCGCATACGGTGGTAGCGGGTCAGGCTG
Source organism: Polaromonas sp. (assembly GCA_043754255.1). Classification (GTDB taxonomy): domain Bacteria; phylum Pseudomonadota; class Gammaproteobacteria; order Burkholderiales; family Burkholderiaceae_C; genus Polaromonas. Next base: position 26,492 of record JAYUVG010000245.1, read on the forward strand.
TCCATGATGGTCTGGTTAAACGCATGGCCCATGTGCAGCGTGCCCGTCACATTGGGCGGCGGCAACTGGATGGAAAACGAAGGCTTGCTCGCGTCAAGTGTCGGCTCGTACATGCCGCTTTGCTCCCACAGCGGGCCAAAGTGCGCCTCAATTGCAGCGGGTTCAAACGACTTGGCCAGGCTGTCAAGGCTGGGGGTGGCGGGTGTTGCAAAGGGCGCAGGGTTGGAATCAGGTGCAGTGGTCATGGCGAAATAAAAAACGGCATCCATCAGATGCCGTGAATGTGCTGGTTTGAAGTGCCAGATTTTATTCGACCTGCCCGTGATGTCCAGCGAGACACGGCAGTGCTATAAAAAGTATAGCTGTTTGCGCGCATATTACGTCGGCTAGAGGCCTAAAACATGCGCAGATTCAAGTACAAAGTGCGCCAACTCTAATTGTAATCGGCTCTCTTGGAAGGTTATAGAACACCTCATGAGGTGTTCTATAACCGAGACACT
>JAYUVG010000246.1:0-70414 GCA_043754255.1 Polaromonas sp.
TGATTGAAGGCAAACGCCGGGGTGCCAAACGGGTTTGCGTGACGATGTGTGTGGGTGGGGGGATGGGGGCGGCGGGTATATTTGAGGTTTTGTAACTGAAGCGAGCAAAGCCTTGAAGACCGTCGAACTATTGAGCAAATTGGTTCAACAGTCAGTTGACTTCGTTCTAGTGGGCGGGATGGCCGTTCAATTGCACGGTTACATGCGAATGACGTATGACATTGACCTTGTATTGGCCATGAACGATGACAATCTCACCCGGTTCATTGATGCAGCCAAGGGATTTGGACTCGCGCCTGTCATCCCTGTTTCCATTGATTCGCTTAAGAATGCTGAACTGATTGACAAATGGCATCGCGAAAAAGGAATGCTTGCATTTGCATTACGCGAACCGGGCATCACTGGAAGCGTTATCGACGTTTTAGTCAGGCCAGATGTCAGTTACGAAAGGCTTGCAGCTGATGCAGTCAACGGGGAATTGTTCGGAGGGCAAGTGAAAGTCGCATCCATCGACCATTTGCTTGAAATGAAGCGCATTGCAAATCGTCCAAAAGATCAGCTTGATATTGCGGCTCTTGAAAAAATAAAGCGCGGAGAAGACCCCAATGCCTGATTTACGCTTGCCTTTTGTTTTGCCAAACTCTATTCCACAAAACGTGATGTTGGCTGTGTTAAACCGTTGCGACGAGACACGAGAGTTCATGATTGGAATGTGGAGAGCAAATCCACATCTCGCGAAACAAGGCGGTAGCAAGGTTGCCATGTTGTTGTCCTTAACCGCCAACACATCGGGTACACAAGATGAAGCTACGCCAAACGCTTGATTTTCTCATCTACGACTGGTTGCAAGCCGAGGCGTTGTTTCAGCGCCCGCGCTTCGCGGATCACTCGCGCGAAACCTTTGATGCGGTGTTTGACACCTGCGAGCGCATCGCGCGTGAAAAATATGCGCCGTTTAACCGCCTGGTTGACACGCAAGAACCACACTTTGATGGTGAAAAAGTCATCTTGCCGCAGGCCACGCATGACGCGCAAAAAGCTTATGCCGCATCAGGCATGTTGAGTGCTGCGCAGGATTACGACATGGGCGGTATGCAGTTGCCGTACACGATTGAAGCGGCGGCCAATGCCTTTTTTGCGATGGCATCGGTGAGCATTGGCTCCGGCATGTTGACCACGGGTAACGCTAACCTGTTGATGGTGCACGGCACTGCATTGCAAAAAGAAGTGTTTGCCAAAAACGAATTTTCAGGCCGCTTTTCGGGCACGATGTGTTTGAGTGAGCCGCAGGCGGGGTCGTCCCTGAGCGACGTGACGACGCGGGCAGTGCCAGATGGCGCTGACTTCGAAGCTGAGCCGCTGGGCGCGCGCTACCGCCTCAAGGGCAACAAGATGTGGATTTCCTCGGGTGAGCATGAGCTGACGGAAAACATCATTCACCTGGTGTTGGCAAAAATCCCGGGGCCGGATGGGAAGTTGATTGCAGGCACGCGAGGTATTTCTCTTTTTATCGTGCCTAAAAAATTGGTCGATGTAAAAGGTGAACTGACGGGTGTACGCAACGATGTTGCCCTGGCTGGCCTGAACCACAAACTGGGCTGGCGCGGCACGACCAACACGCTGTTAAATTTTGGTGAGGGCAAGTACCCAGTAGGTGGCGAGCCCGGAGCCATCGGCTACCTCATCGGCAAGCCGCATCAAGGCCTGCGCTGCATGTTTCACATGATGAACGAAGCCCGCATTGGCGTTGGTATGGCTGCCACGATGCTGGGGATGGCGGGCTACCACGCCAGTCTTGATTACGCCAAAAACCGCCCGCAGGGCAGGTTGCAAGGTGAAAAAGGCAAAGATGCCTCCACGCCGCAAGTCCGCATCATTGAACATGCCGATGTGCGGCGAATGCTGCTGGCGCAAAAATCATATTGCGAAGGCGCTCTTGCGCTTGAGCTGTATTGCGCCCGACTGGTCGATGAGCAGCACACTGCAGAGCCGCAAGCAAGCGAGGACGCGCGCATGTTGCTGGAAGTGCTGACGCCGATCGCTAAAAGCTGGCCCAGCGAATGGTGTCTGGAGGCGAATTCGCTGGCGATTCAAGTGTTGGGCGGCTACGGCTATACGCGCGATTTTCCTGTCGAGCAGTATTGGCGCGACAACCGCCTGAACATGATTCACGAGGGCACGCACGGCATTCAGGCCGCCGACTTGCTGGGCCGCAAGGTGTTGATGGAAGGGGGCAGGGGGCTGGCACTGCTGCAGGAGCGCATGCAGGCAACCTGTGATAAGGCCCACCAACTTTCAGAACTAAAAACATACGCCACAGCACTTGAACAGGCGCTGAAGCAGGTTAGCCACGCAACTCAGGCAGCCTGGGCAACCGGCAACCCGCAAGAGGCCCTGGCTAATGCCGTGCCCTACATGCAAGCGTTTGGCCACACCGTACTGGCCTGGATCTGGCTGGATGTAGCGGTTGCTTGCATTGATCGAAATGCTACCAAATCAATAGCTGCTTGCGCGGGTATTACGGGGGCTACAGCCTATTTTTATGCTTATGAATCGCCCAAAATAACAGCCTGGCTGGCGGTGGTTGAAAGCCGCAATCTGCTGTGTGCCAATTTGCCTGAGGAGGCTTTTTAATGGGCTTTTACAAACCCGGTGCCAATCACACCTCTGACCCCAAGATGGTTCGGTTGCACAAAATCATTTGGGCGCTGATTTTCGGTGGTCTGCTCATCATTATCCTGGGTGCATTTGTTGGCAAAGCTGGCGACAGCATCGGCTGGATGATGATTGTTGCTGGCGGATTAATGACGACTGCAGGGGCTGTTTTGATTTACGTCCGCTCCAAAATACCCACTGATTCCTGAAAACACTAACACTATCAATATGGAGACAACATGACCCCCAGAACCATTCAAAAACTGTTTGACCTGACAGGCAAAACCGCACTCGTCACAGGCGGCTCGCGCGGCTTGGGGCTGCAAATGGCGCACGCTCTTGGTGAAGCGGGTGCAAAAATCATGCTCAGTTCACGTAAAGCTGATGATTTGATGGAAGCCGCTGCCGAGCTGAAAGCCGCTGGCATTGATGCCGACTGGATTGCCGCTGACTGCGCCAAAGAAGCCGACATTCGCATGTTGGGCGATGAGACCATCAAGCGCATGGGGCATGTTGATATTCTGGTCAACAACGCTGGCGCGGCTTGGGGCGCGCCGGCTGAAGACCATCCGGTTGAAGCCTGGGACAAGGTGATGAACCTGAACATTCGCGGCTACTTTATTTTGTCGCAGCACATTGCCAAACATTCGATGATTGCGCGCAAACATGGGCGCATCATCAACATCGCATCCATTGCAGGACTGGGCGGCAACCCAAGCGGTATGCAGACTATTGCCTACAACACATCCAAAGGCGCAGCGATCAATTTCACACGGGCATTGGCGGGCGAGTGGGGCGTGTACGGCATCACGGTCAACGCCATTTGCCCGGGTTTTTTCCCCAGCAAAATGACGATGGGCACGCTCAAAACCATGGGCGAAGAAAAGCTGGCGTCGCACGCACCGCTCAAGCGGCTGGGTGATGACGAGGACTTGAAGGGTTTGTGCGTGCTGTACGCCTCTGACGCGGGCAAGCACATCACCGGGCAATACCTGGCAGTCGATGGCGGCGTCAGCATTGTCAAGGGAGGCTGAAAATGGCTATCGGTTTTGGCGTTGAAATTCCGTTCGTTACTCACCTCGGTTTTGAACTTGAAAAATTTGAAAACGGTGAATCAGCGATTGGCTACACACCCAAACCCGAGCACCTCAATTCGTTTGCTGTGACTCATGGCGGCGCCATCATGACGCTTTTGGACGTAACACTTGCCACCGCTGCGCGCAGCGTGCAACCAGATATGGGCGTGGTCACTATTGAGATGAAAACCAGCTTCATGCAGCCCGCACCGGGCGACGGCAGCCGCCTGACTGGCAAGGGCCGCCTGATGCACCGCACCGCAACGCTGGCGTTCACCGAGGCAACGCTGTTTGATGCACAAGGAAAGGCTTGCGCCCATGCCACTGGAACGTTCAAGTACGTCAAGCGGCTGGTGACTGGGCCCAAAACAAGCAATCCATTGACAAAAGAGACGGGCCAAACGTTTCATGCTGTTATTTCGACCGATTGAGCGATATTTAGGTATATTTAGGCATCAAATCATGCTCTAGCCCACATGAAATGCGCGCAGACAGCTATCAAATAAATAGCAATTAAAAATCCTGTTAAAGAAAGACTCGTTATGCCAGGCAATCACCAAATCCTTCTCGACAACCGCCCCACTGGCGAAGCCGTTGCCAGCAACTTCAAGCTGACAACCACAGACACTGCGGCGTTGTCTGAAGGCCAAGTCCTGGTGCGTCACCATTTTTTAAGCCTGGACCCGTACATGCGCGGCCGCATGAACGACAGCAAAAGCTACGCTGTGCCGCAGGCCCTTGGCCAGGTGATGGGTGGCGGCACAGTCGGTGAGGTGATTGAAAGCCGCAGCGCCAAATTTGCCGTGGGCGACAAGGTAGTTGGCATGGGCGGCTGGCAGCAATACAGCGTGGTGGATGGCAATCAGGTCGGTGCGCTACGCAAGGTAGACACCACCCATGTGCCGTTGTCGCACTATTTGGGCGCAGTCGGCATGCCCGGCGTGACGGCGTACTACGGTCTGGTGAAAATCATTGAGCCCAAAGAAGGGCAAACCGTGGTGGTGAGCGCTGCTACCGGTGCAGTCGGCAGCGCTTTTGCTGCGCTGGCCAAGGCGCGTGGCTGCCGGGCGGTAGGCATCGCTGGCGGGCCGGACAAATGCAAATATGCTGTTGATGAATTGGGATTTGACGCATGCATTGACTACAAGCTGCATGCCAACGCCAGCTCACTTGGAAAAGCGATCAAGGCTGAATGCCCGAATGGCATTGATGGTTACTTCGAGAACGTCGGCGGCATGGTGCTGGACGCGGTCATGCCACTGATGAACGCCTTTGGCCGCATCGCGTTGTGCGGGATGATTGCAGGCTACGACGGCAAACCTGTGCCTTTAAGCTACCCGGCGCTGATCTTGATGAGCCGCTTGCGCATACAGGGCTTCATCGTCAGCGAACAGATGGAAGTCTGGCCTGAAGCCTTGAAAGAATTGGGCGCGCTGGTAGCAAGCGGCAAACTCAAGCCGCGCGAGTCGGTGGCTGTGGGTCTTGAAGCGGCGCCGGAGGCATTTTTGGGCCTGCTCAAGGGCAGAAATTTTGGCAAGCAGATTGTCAAGCTCATCTAACTTTCAAGGGCAAGCAACATGGCCGATCTGATCCTGCACCATTACCCCACTTCACCGTTTGCTGAAAAGGTGCGCTTGATGCTGGGCTACAAAAAGCTAGCCTGGAAGTCGGTGGTGATTCCAATGGTCATGCCCAAGCCTGATGTGCTGGCTCTGACGGGTGGCTACCGCAAAACTCCCATTTTGCAAATTGGCGCTGACATTTATTGCGACACAGCGTTGATTGCCGATGTGCTGGAGCATTTGCAGCCGGAGCCAACCTTGTATCCGGAACCCAGCAAGGGCATGGGCCGCACATTGGCGCAGTGGGCAGACACCACGCTGTTCTGGACGGCTATGGCGTATAACTTTCAGCCTGCAGGTGCGGCGCAGGTTTTTGCCGGTGCGCCGCCAGACGCTGCCAAAGCTTTTGCGGAAGATCGCCAGGTCATGCGCCAGGGCATGCCCCGTATGCCTGCAGGTGATGCAGCGGCAGCTTACAAATCATACCTTCGCCGCCTGTCTGACATGCTCGATGAGTGGCCGTTTTTGCTCGGAGGGCTGCCCAGCATTGCCGACTTTGCAGCCTACCACCCGCTGTGGTTCACGCGCACCCGCACGCCTGCGATGGCTGATATTTTGAATGCCACGCCAGCGGTGCTGGAGTGGATGGATCGCATGGCGGCAATTGGCCACGACTCCGTTGAAAAATTGAGTGCGCTTGATGCCATTGCGGTGGCCGCTGCGGCAACCCCTGCAGCGCTTAATGATGATATTTTTCAGGATGAACACGGCATTGCCCTTGGCACCCAGGTCACGATCAGAAGCGAAAATTTTGGCCTGGAGCCAACGCAAGGCGAGCTGATGGCCGCCACCCGAATGCACTACTCACTGCGCCGGACTGACGAGCGGGCAGGGCTTGTGCATGTTCATTTCCCCCGCATTGGTTACGCCCTGAAGAAAGTAGACGCATGATCACCGATTTCAAAAATAAAACGGCAGTACTGACCGGTGCTGGTTCAGGCTTTGGGCTGGAGTGCGCCCGTATTGGCGCCCGGCTCGGCATGAATCTGGTGCTGGCAGATGTGCAGCAAGATGCGCTGGATGCTGTCACGGCGGAAATGCAAGGCGCCGGAGCGCAAGTCTTGCCATTCAAACTCGACGTATCAAACGCCAGCCAAATGGAGGCAATGGGCGCAGCCGTTTTGGCGCGCTTTGGCGCGCCGCATCTGGTCTTTAACAATGCAGGCGTTGGCTCAGGCGGCCTGATTTGGGAAAACTCGGTGAAGGACTGGGAATGGGTGCTGGGCGTAAACGTGATGGGCGTGGCGCACGGCGTTCGCGTCTTTACGCCAATGATGCTGGAGGCCGCCAAAAGAGACGCTGCCTGGCAAGGCCACATCGTTAACACCGCCAGCATGGCAGGCTTGCTTAACGCGCCCAACATTGGTGTCTACAACGTCAGCAAGCACGCGGTGGTGTCGCTGAGCGAGACGCTTTACCAGGACTTGGCACTGGTTACGGATCAGATTGGTGCATCAGTGCTATGCCCATTTTTTGTCGCCACCGGCATCAGCCAAAGCCACCGAAATCGACCGCTCGACCTGCGCGGCAGCAAACCCACGCAAAGCCAGCTGATTGGCCAGGCCATGAGCACCAAGGCAGTCAGTTCAGGCAAGGTCAGTGCAGCAGATGTGGCGAAAATGGTGTTTGATGCAGTAGCTGCCAATCAGTTTTACATTTACAGCCATCCAAAGGCCATCAAGTCAGTGCAAACGCGCCTGGAAGACATTGTGCAAACCCGCAATCCAACTGATCCGTTTGAAGGCAAGCCGGCAATTGGCCAGCAGTTGAAGGACGCGTTGCGGGCCTGAATTTAAACAGGCAACTTGTCAAACACCGCGTAACAGCCTTTCAGCCAGGTTTTGACCCGCTGGCGCTCCAGCATCCCCAGCGCATCGCTGCTGTCTTTGTCGTGAATGGCTTTCCAGAAGCTGGTGTTGTTTTGGTCAATCTTGCGCATGCAAGTGTCATGCAGGCGCGGCAGCTCAATGACATGCGCGCCATGCGCCTGGGCTTTTTGCAGCGCATAGGACTCGCGCAGCAATACAAAATCAGACCCGCGCCCGTGGTTTTGCACCACCACATAGTTGGGCCCCTTCCCGTAAGTGTCGATCAGCCGCCCCAGCAGATCCACAGCGTCGCGACCATCGTCCATCACATGCCACAGGTTGACTGTCACACCCATCTCGGCAAACAGCTCCATCAGGCTGGCGTCTGCTATCCATTTAGCCAGCGGCGCTGAGGTTTGCGCCGCCAGGTCAACAATCACGCTTTGCTGCGGATTGTCTTCAAACGCACCCGCAATCAGATCCAGGCCTTCAAAGCTGTCCACCACCACCGGCGAAGCATAGTCAGCATAAAAACGATTGAATGAATGGTGGGAGCGGTCTGTGTCAAAGGCGGTAAAAGGCGTGCCTTTGTCGATGAAATATTGCGCCAAAGCACGGGCAGTGACTGATTTGCCAACGCCGCCTTTTTCGCCGCCTATGAAATTGATGGATGCCATGGTGTTCCTATCGAGAAAAAAATTCAGTGCAGTCGCCGAAAGTAAAAACCACAGCTATGGAATTCTGGAATTACTGCCAACATTCCAAAATGCGCTGGCATCGATACAGTTGGATGAAACGGGCTGCAAAGATGCTGCCGGAAGTTTAAGCGGTGCATGTTCAGCCCGCCACAAAATATCCTTGAACCCAAGCGTTGGCAGAGCAAGCCGCACGACAGTTTTACACCTGTTCTGCCAATCGTAATTTGTCATGACATGCTGACCGGCAGTGACAGCCGGAAAGCTGCTGGCGTGTTCAAAAATGGCCTCTCTGCTTTTTTCAACCCAGGCTTTTACAACCGGTTGGTCTGGCAGCATGAAGGCGAGCCAATTTGTTGCCTTGTAAGCTTTGTAGAGCAAATAGTTGGCTTCATAGGAAGACACCAGATAGTCATTTTTCGCGTCAAGAAAAAAGTCTACCTGTCCATGGGGAATTTCGGGTGTGCGTTTTAGCAGTTCAACAATTGAGCGTTCGTGCGCAATGCGTGTTAACTTTGCAAAGTGTCCAGGTATCAAGAAAACAAGATTAAAAACAACAAGGACTGCCAAAACATTCGTTTTAGTCAGTACAAAACCTCTCTTTTCCGAAATTAAATCTGGTTTTAGATTATGAATTGCCCACCCAACGAATAATGCAAACACAACCATTAACAACATGGCGTGTCGGGCTCCCCAGCCACCGTACCAGATTGAGATCATGGTTGAATTACCAGCAAGCACAGCAGATACAGAACTTGCAGACGGCAAATTAACCACGAAAAAAGGACTGGCAAGCCCTACGGCAACATAAGGTGCGGTTGCTGCAACGGTCAACAATATAAAACATATCCACATGGTAATAACACGGGGATTCAGACTTGAACTGGATTTACTTTTGAATTGTGCACGCTCTTTAAAACCAGATACCATGAACGCCAGTGGCAAAAGCAGTACCAGCCAAGTAACCCAATAAAAACTTCGTTGCAGGTATGTCAGCCAGCTGCTAATTTCAAATGGGTTCAGTAATTTGTTATAACCTGCATAGGTGCCCAGCGGTGGCCACACAATGCGCGTCAGGCAAAAAACCAAAACTGCCAGTCCGAGAATTAGAAGCGACCTGCGCAAATTCCATACATGCCGATTGCTGTTCCTGTTAATTAGCCAGTTTGACAACTCCAATGCAATTAAAAAAGCGCAATTGGAAGCCAGCTGAAATGATAAAACGATTGCTACAACTCCAGCGAGGTTAGCAGAACGTTTTTCAGAATACAGTAACCGAAACCCGGCCAGTGCCAGCCAGACGCACGTCAAATGGCCAATCATTGCTGTGGAGCTGAAATAAACGTACCAGATTGGAAAGCTGAATACAAGCGCCGGGAGCCACAACGCAATCTTTTTATCAATATTAAACACAGCTTTTGCAAGCCTGCACACTTCATAGCCGGTACCAAAGATCATCAAAGTGACCCAGGATTTAAATAAAATCCAATGGGGAACTTCAATCAATCGATGTATTGAGTCTGCCACATAGAAAATGAAATAAGTGATATACCAGTTACTGTCCAGTAACCAGTTCTTGATAATCATCCAATTATTTGATTCGAGGGCATAGATGCCAATAATGCCGTCCCACATTTCGACTGAAGTGAGCCAAATTGGCATCACTCCCAAGAAAAACGCCAAAGGAGTCCAAAATTTGGCAGACCGAAACAAAATGCGTAAGCCAGACAAGATTTAATACTTTATCAAATTTTGGTTCAATTACACCCAGGAGTTGGGTAGGGCCAGTGTTTTTTCAGATTCAAGAATTAGTCCTGCCAGCGATGTAAATGAGGGTCGATATCCATAATCAGCTGCCCGTCTGTTTAAAGAATAGTAGATTTTCTTGAAACCCGTTGCATTGATCAAAACCGTGGATTTTGCCGTTTCATATTTCAAGCCAAATTTTTCTTGCATGGCCGTCAGCAATTCATTTTTATCAATTGGGGCAAGACTGTAACAATCGACTACAGTGTTTGCTTTCGGAGCGTCTAATAGCAGCGAAACTAATTGATATAAATCGGCTGGATGAATGAAGTCCCGAAAGATGTTGCTAGAAGATGTCTGTAAAGTTGTATTTGTTTCAATAGCCCGAAGGATATCGGTCATCAGGAATCTGGCCGACATGTCCTGCGTGTGGCTGAAGTAATTGAATACCCGGATATCAAAAATTGAGAGGTGAGGTTGTGAACGGTGGCGACATTCAGCGTGCAGTTTTGCGACTCCATACCAATCCGTTGGCTGCAGGTCGTTAAGCGCAAAACACGCTCTAGTGTCCAAATCTACAGGCTCATCAAAAGTTGAACCGTATGCAGCGCCGCTGCTTAAAAAAATATACCGGCAATCGGCATGTTTTTTTTGATAGTTCAATGCCAAATTATCATACTGAAAAGTTGCGTCAAAAATGTCGGCGCCAATCGCAAGTCCCCGAGCCGGATCTCCGACTCCTACAAAATTAATAACTGCATCGAATTTTTCATTATCATGAAATCCGGCAAAGTCGTGTACCGGGTGTCGGTCTGGTTGGTTGATGGCCAACAACCAATGGCGCACTGCATCAGGTCGCCGTGCATAAAGAACCAATTGGTGCTTGCTCTCAAGTGTGAAGGACAACACCAGATCTTTTGCAATTTGGCTGGTGGCACCGAAAATAGCTATGCGCATTTATTACAAAGTCCGCTGAAAATCCGCAATACGATCTTCTATTGTCTTGCGATCCAGACCATGTTCTTTCAATAAATATTCATAGCTGCCGCAGTACTGGGAAAAGCGGTCTTGTACGCCGATTCGTAATATGCGCGAGGGCATTTTTTCTGAAGCTATCTCACCAACGGTCGAGCCCAGGCCACCAAGAACGGAGTGCTCTTCAAACACAACAACAGCAGAGCTTTCTTTGCAGATTGATGCAATCTGGTTTGCATCTATTGGTTTGATGAATGGGGCGCTCCAGACCGCTGCATTTGTAAAGCTTGAATGTGCAATATCCAGAGCACATCGCAAAAGAGAGCCCGTTGCAATGAATGCCAAACCGTTGTCATGCCCGGTTTTTACTTTCAAGAGTTTGCCAACTTCTAGCTGAAGATCACCAGCATGAACATCTCCGCGATCCGATTTACCCATGCGCAAATAAACTGGCGCTTTCGAATGGTACGCATGCTCCATGCAGGCAGTGACTTCAAAACGATCAGCAGGCGAGTAAACAGATAAATCAGGGATGGAGCGTGTGCATGCAATGTCTTCAGTTGACTGGTGGCTGGTGCCAAGATGGCTGTAGACGAAACCAGCGCCATCGCCGATGAATACCACTGGCAACTTGTCATGTGCAACGTCCAGCTTAATTTGCTCAACGACCCGCACCGGGATGAATGCACTGAGACCGTAAACAAATGGCCTGAAACCTGCACGCGCAAGTCCTGCAGCCATTCCTACCATATTTTGCTCGGCAATACCGGCGTTAATGTATTGCTTCGGACATTCCTTTCGGAACTCGTCAAACAACGCATACCCATGGTCGCCTGTCAGCAACAAAATGCTGGAATCGGCTTTTGCCAAACGCACAAGGGTTTGTGAAAACGCAGCTCTCATGTTGAACTGCCCATCACTGCGGCCAATGCTTGCGTGTAAGTTTGGTCATTTAAGCGGGTGTAGTGCCACTCATTGTTGTTTTCCATAAATGGGACGCCTTTTCCTTTGATGGTTTTGGCAATGAGTGCTTTTGGCAAGCTTGAATCACTGGCCCATAACTGATGGATGGCATGATCAATGGCGTTTTCATCGTGTCCATCCACAGTCACAACTTCAAATCCAAAGCTTTTAAATTTATTCTGAATGGAGCCTAGGTTCAGAACGTCCTTGGTTTGCCCCATAGCCTGAAAACCATTTTCATCCACGATGACCATAAAATTTTTCAGGTCATGATGTGCCGCAAACAATGCACCTTCCCAGATAGCGCCTTCGTTGAGTTCGCCGTCGCCAACCAGCGCATAGGTTTTCTGATCGGTTGCTTTGAGTTTTGAGCCCAAGGCCAGACCAACAGCTACAGAAAAACCATGTCCCAAAGATCCAGAAGTAACCTCCAGGCCCGGTACGCGTGAATCGGACAGTCCTTTGAGCTTGCTGCCATCCGCAAAATATTTTGTAAATGCATCATCGCCCAGCCAACCCAGCTCTCGCATGCAGGCGTATTGCGCCATGACGCCGTGGCCTTTGCTGAGAACAAAGTAATCGCGCCCTTCAGCCACAGGATCGTTTGCCGGATAGCGCAGATGATTCCGGTACAAAACTGCCAGCAACTCAACAATCGAAAAAGCGCAGCCTATGTGAACAGTTGAACCTGCATAGGCCATTTCAAGAACCGTTTTTCGGAGTTTCCAGGAAGCAAATGAAATAGTTGGTGTTGTCATTTCTGCCACGTATCAGAAGTTCACGCCCAAATAAGCCTCGATTTTGCTGGCAGCAAATTCCAGCATGGTATTGGTTAAAGCGGGTTGCACGCCAATCCAGAAGGTGTGGTTCATCACGCGGTCTGTATTGGTCAAATCACCACTGATGCGGTACTCGCGGTCTTTCATATACGGCTGCCTTGTCAAATTTCCTGCAAACAGCAAGCGGGTGCCGACTTTGTTCTGATCAAGATAAGTGAGCAGATCCAGGCGGGTTACCGGGCAGTTGTCTTTGAGTGTTATCGGAAATCCGAACCACGACGGATCGGAATGCTCGGTCGGCTCAGGCAGGTATAAAAACTCTTCACAGGCTTTCAGGCGGTTTTTCAGGAATGCAAAATTGTCTTTTCGGGCCTGGATGAATTTTGGCGCCTTTTCCAGTTGAGCCAAACCACAAGCTGCCTGCATGTCTGTAATTTTCAGGTTGTAGCCCAGGTGGCTATAGGTGTACTTGTGATCGTAGCCATAAGGCAAGTCTCCCAACTGCTGGCAAAACCGCTTGCCGCAGGTATTGTCCTTACCGGGCTGGCAATAACAGTCTCTGCCCCAATCCCGAAAACTTTCAGCAATGGTTTTCAGTTCATCATGTTTGGTAAATACCGCACCGCCTTCACCCATGGTGATGTGGTGCGCAGGGTAAAAACTTAAAGTACCGATATCGCCGAAAGTACCTACCATCTGGCCACGATAAGTAGTGCCCAGCGCATCGCAGCAGTCTTCAACCAGCCACAACTTGTACTTCTTGCACAGCGCGGTAACGACATCCAGATTAAAAGGGTTGCCCAGCGAATGGGCCAGCATGATGGCTTTGGTTTTGTCGCTGATGGCGGCTTCGATTTTGTTGGGATCAATGTTGTGCGTGCGTATGTCAACATCGACAAAAACAGGAACTGCGCCAAACTGGATGATTGGGTTCACAGTGGTAGGAAACCCGGCGGCAACGCCAATAACTTCGTCCCCTTTTTTGATGGCCCGGTCGCCAAGCAAAGGCGAAGTGAGGGTGTTAAAAGCGACGAGGTTTGCGGAGGATCCTGAGTTGACAGTAATCAGATGCTTGATACCAATAAACGAAGCCAGTTTGCTTTCAAAAGATGCATTGAAACGCCCAGTCGTTAACCAGCCGTCCAGACTGGCATCCACCATATTTTTAAGCTCGTCAGCACCTAAAACTTTACCTGAAGGGGGTATTGAAGTCACACCTGGAAAAAATGGTTGCGGCGCTAAAGTCAAAGCAGCGTACTTGTCTACCAGTGCGGCAATCTGTTCACGAATAAGATGGGCTTCGGTGTTTTGCATCTGTTTTTATCTGTCAAGGGTTAGCGATTGGTATGCATCAATTTGGGCGAGCGTCAAGTCTCTTGTACTTGTGCCTGCCCGGCGTTGTTTAGCCCAATCTACAACAAGTTTTAGCGTCTCATCAAGCCGCAGTACTGGGTGCCAGTCAAGGCGATTCCTCGCCTTGGAAATGTCAAGCTTGAGGTTTTTTGCCTCATGTATTTGATCGGTGTTCTCCACAACCCAACTGGCATTTTCACCCCACAGTTCAGCCATGCGCTGAACAATCTGGCCAACCGGTTTCGCATCCTCTTCACTTGGACCAAAGTTCCAGGCTTCAGCATGGCTGACGCCATTTTGAAAAAGATTTTCAGCCAGGGCCAAATAACCGCGCAGCGGCTCCAGCACATACTGCCATGGCCGGATTGCGTCCGGATTGCGAATGACACAAGGCATGTTTTGGTCAAAAGCGCGCAACACATCGGGAATGAGGCGATCTTGCGCCCAATCGCCGCCGCCTATAACATTCCCAGCCCTTGCGGTTGCCACAGCAACGCCATGATGCGCATAGTTATCAGCATTAAAAAAAGAAGTTCGATACGCTGCAGTAACCAGCTCCGCACAGCCTTTGCTGCTGCTGTAGGGGTCAAAACCACCCATCGGTTCGTTTTCGCGGTAGCTCCATACCCATTCCCGGTTTTCATAACACTTGTCAGTCGTAACGTTCACCACTGCCTTGACGCCTGACGTGCAGCGAACAGCTTCCAGCAAATTTACTGTGCCCATGATGTTGGTTGAGTAAGTTTCAACGGGATCCACGTAAGAGCGGCGCACCAGTGGTTGGGCTGCCATGTGCAAAACTATTTCGGGCTTGTGGGATGCCACGACAGATTTCAGTTTTTCAAGATCCCGGATATCGGCCAGGATGCTGACCATGTTGTTGGCGACTTTTGCTTCATCAAACAGGTTTGGGTGGGTAGCCGGAGCCAATGCGTAACCCACAACATCAGAGCCTAATGCCTGCAGCCATAACGAAAGCCAGCTGCCTTTAAAACCGGTATGTCCAGTGACCAAGACACGCTTGCCAGACCAGAAAGCGGGAGTCATGCCCATACCTTCCAGGGTGCCGTGCCCGATTGCCACAATTCTTCCAGATGATTTTTGTCTCTGAGCGTATCCATCGGTTGCCAAAACCCATGGTGTTGAAACGCTGCCAATTCGCCTTCACTGGCTAATCTTTCCAGTGGGTCACGCTCCCAAATGGTTTGATCGTTGGTTATGTAGTCAATAACCTGCGGAGATAAAACGAAAAAGCCGCCGTTGATCATGCCTCCATCGCCTTTGGGTTTTTCAATAAATGTGGTGACTTTGTTCTGGCTGATATCCAGCGCTCCAAATCGTCCCGGAGGAACAGCGCAGGTCAGGGTTGCTTTGACTTTTTGTGCTTTGTGAAACGCCAGTAATGCTGTGATGTCGATGTCACCAACACCGTCTCCGTAGGTTAAACAAAAAGCTTCCTGGTCATTGACATACTCGGCTACGCGTTTAAGTCGCCCACCGGTCATGGTGTGTTCGCCCGTGTCCACCAAAGTAACTTTCCAGGGTTCAGCGTGGCGCTGGTGTACTTCCATGGCGTTTTTACTCATGTCAAACGTGACATCAGACATGTGCAAAAAATAATTTGCGAAATATTCCTTGATGACATAACCCTTGTATCCACAGCAAATGACAAAATCATTGATCCCATGGTGCGAATACGTTTTCAAAATATGCCAAAGCATGGGTTTGCCGCCAATTTCAATCATGGGTTTCGGTCTGGCAGATGTTTCCTCTGAGATGCGAGTCCCTAGTCCACCGGCAAAAATAACAGCTTTCATGTCTTTGATTTTTTAATTAAAATTAATACGGTCGCTCTCTACGACTAGCGGGCGCTTCATAACGTGCAACAAAATCGTGCCGACATACTCCCCAAGTAATCCGATGAAAAACAATTGGACTGACGCAAAAAAGAAAATCCCGATCAGGATAGGCGCAGTTCCAAAAGAAAAATAATCCCAAAACAAGAGTTTTAACAAAAGATACGCCAGCGATATCAGCAAACTGGTTCCTGACAATACAAACCCAAACATCGTAGCAAGGCGCAGGGGAAGGCGTGAGTGCGACGTGATGCCAAGCATTGCGATGTCATAAAGGGTATAAAAATTGTTTTTGGTGATATTGCGTTTTCGCCTGGGCTGTAAATAGGGGATTTTGATGACTGGAAACCCAATTTCAGATATCAGTCCACGAAAATAGGGGTACGGGTCATCTATTTTCCGCAGAATATCTATTACTTTCTTGTCATATAGACCAAAACCCGTAAAATTATTGATCAGTTCGACCTCAGAAATTTTGGCAATTGTGCGGTAATAAAGTTTTCTGATGCTGAACATCAAACTGGACTCTTCGGAGCCTGACTTAACTCCAACAACAACTTTTTCTCCCGCGTTCCAGTGGCTTACAAATTGTTTGATCATTTCAGGAGGATCCTGTAAATCAGCCACCAGTAAAATCACTGCATCGCCCTGTGCTTGCAGTAGGCCGTGATACGGTGAACGAATATGTCCAAAGTTTCTGGCATTCAGAATAACCTTGACACTTTTGTCGGCAGTGGCGAGCTGACGCAGTAGCAATGGAGTTCGATCTGTCGAACAGTTATCGATAAATAAATGCTCGTAGGCAACACCTTCAATTTGCCCAAATACAGCTTTTACTTGCGCATAAACCTCTTCAACATTACCTTCTTCATTGTAGCAAGGCGTAACGACAGTGATAAGTTTCATGTTGTTTGAAAAACCAGTTTTTGTTGAAGCGTGTAAGTCAGCAGCGCCAGTGGCAGTATCAGCAATGCATTGGCGGTGTAAATATTCAGTTCGAGTAGTAGCAGTAAAGCCACACCCAAAATGTTCAGACAATAAATAACTGCATACACCAAGGCAAAACGTCTCATTTTCGACAACTGGGCACTGCCAAACACGATTCTTCCGGTGGTTTGAAAATTAAATATTACTCCCAACACTGTTGCTATTCCGATAGCCACTGGATAGGGAACTTCAAAATTGATCAATATTGCGAACAGACCGTAAGAAAAAGCGGTATTTAACAAACCAACCAGCAGGAAACGTGCAAATTTTGGCGAAATCATTTTTTCATTTTAATTATTTTGTTCCAGTAGTATCTGTTTTTTTACAGGTTGCGCGCAACAAAGGAAATGCATGAAACGATAAATTATCAAATTGATTTATCCAGCAGTTGGTGATAATCATCCGCGCTGGCAGTTTTTGGATTGGTCAGGTGGCAATGGTCTGCCAATGCGCCCTGAATTATGCGCTCAAAGCTGGTGTGTTCTACCCCCATACCAGTCAATCCGGCGGGCAGACCTAATCTCCGATTCATGTCCCTCAAGGCATCAGCCACATCACTCCCAACCGTCAGACCCATGGCTCTGGCCATGCGCTCCAGGCGGTTTTCATCCAGCATGGACTTGGCGCTGGCATTGAATTCGACTACTGCAGGCAAAAGCATTGCGTTCAGTGTGCCGTGGTGCAGTCGCGGGTCAACACCGCCCAGACTGTGGCTAAGAGAATGCACACACCCCAAGCCTTTCTGGAACGCCATTGCGCCTTGCATGGACGCGCTCATCAGGTTAAGCCGCGCCTCACGGTCGCCCGGGTTTAGCACTGCGCGTTCAATATGCGCCCAGCCACGCTCCAGACCGTCCAAAGCGATGCCATCGGCCGGCGGATTGAAAGCGGCCGACATGAAAGTCTCCATGCAATGCGCAATAGCGTCCATGCCGGTGGCTGCGGTCAGTTTGGCCGGCAAACTGAATGTCAATTCGGGATCGCAAATGGCTGCTTTGGGTACGATGTGCCAGGAATGAAAGCCAAGTTTTCTGCCGTCATCAACAATGATGAGGGCTCCGCGTGCGACTTCGCTGCCGGTACCGCTGGTGGTGGGCACAGCAATCAGCGGGGCTGCGCGTTCGGTTATTTTCAGAGAGCCGCCTTCAATCGTGGCATACGTGGTGAGGGGCCCTTCATGCGTGGCTGCAATCGCTACACCTTTGGCGCAGTCAATTGCGGAGCCGCCTCCAACAGCAATCAGCCCATCACAGCCGCTGCTTTTGTACAGGGCGGTGGCAGCACGCACTGCTGCCTCGGTCGGGTTGGAAGGCGTCTGGTCAAACACAACGACGGTCATGCCGGGCAACTGATCAAGCGTTTTCTGCAATAAGCCGGCAGCTTTCACACCAGCATCCGTCACGATCAACGGCCTGGTAATGCCTGTTCGCTGGCATTCCTGTTTAAGCAATTTGATGGCGCCAAAATCAAACTGGACTTGCGTGACGTAGTAAATAAAGGCCATGAATGTGAGTCCGATTTTAAATATGAGCGTTGTACCATCTTGCCACGGCAAAATCCCGATATTTTCAAGAGCAGCTTATGAATCGTCAAGACTTCAGATTTTTTCACCCACTGCGTGTGCGCTGGGTTGAAGTGGACATGCAAAAAATTGTCTTTAATGCGCATTATTTGATGTACTTCGACACAGCAATGGCCGACTATTGGCGGGCGCTTTCGATGCCGTACGAAGAAGCGATGCAGTTGCTTGAAGGTGATTTGTACGTCAAAAAAGCCAGCATTGAGTACCATGGTTCAGCTCAATTTGACGACAGACTGGATGTGGCTTTGCGCTGCGAGCGTGTTGGCAAATCCTCGATCGTCTTTTCAGGCGCAATATTCAGGGCAGAAAAATTGTTGATTACCTGCGAGCTGATTTATGTATTTGCAAACCCGGTGTCGCAAAAGTCCAAGCCAGTACCAGACGCTCTGCGTAATCTTTTGTTGGGTTACGAAGCGGGGCAGCCAACGTTCCATGTCAAGACTGGCAACTGGGCTGAGTTGGGCAAGCACGCAGCGCATGTGCGCACTGAAGTATTCGTTCATGAACAAAAAGTTCCTGTTGACATGGAATGGGATGAGGCTGACCTGACAGCGCTGCATGCAGTTGCCTACAACACCCTGGGCCAGCCAATTGGCACGGCTCGCCTGCTGCCTGCCAAGGCCCGCATTGCCAAAGTTGGCCGCATGGCAGTCAAACGGGTTTTGCGCGGCAGCCGGATTGGTAGTGAGTTGCTGCAGGTTTTGACAGCTGTTGCGCGGCAGCGTGAAGATATTGAAATAGTTCTGCATGCCCAGTGCAGTGCGCAACCGTTTTACGCTCATGCAGGCTTTTCGGTGCGGGGCGATCCTTTTACCGAAGTTGATATCCCGCACGTGGAAATGTTTGCCGCACTTTAGTTGCCGCTGTTAGCAGCGACAATCAAGCCCTATTCAGTTGTTCAGTTACCCGTATTGCTTTTTTCATGGCCAAAAAAAAACGTCTTTCCAATTCCCAAAACAGTCCTGCCAGTGCCTCGGGCGTCCCATCCGATCCATCGGCATCATCTGCTGGTAACGCTCAGGCAACCGCTGAATCCAATCGCACTTTAAAACCCGCAGGTTCCAGCGAAAGCCAGCGCAGTCGCGCTGCCGCCTCTGCGGCTACGGTTTCTATCCCGCCAGAAGTGGTACGTGGCGACTGGACCGTTGTCATTCTTGCCTTGATGATGTTTCTGACCCCGGCGGTCGGTGTTCCAAACGAGCTCATGCTGCAAGACACACTGAAATCAATTGTGGTGTCTTTTGCGGCCGTTATTGCCGGGCTGGTGTTTTTCTGGCAGCAGCGCAATCGCACGGCGGGCTTGCGCTGGCACGGCTTGATGTGGCTGCCATTGGCATTGATGTTTTATGCCTTGGGCAGCATGGTCTGGTCGCACACGTTTCTGGGCGGTGTGGAGGCCATCCGCTGGTTTATCTTCAGTTTGATCTTGTGGCTGGGTATCAATACCTTCTCGCGTGACCGGGTTGACTATCTGGTGGAAGGTATTCACTGGGGCGCTTTTGTGGCGTCACTTTGGGCGGCATTGCAGTTCTGGGTCGACTTTGCTTTTTTCCCACAGGGACCCAACCCAGCTTCGACATTCGTCAACCGCAATTTTTTTGCTGAATTTGTCGTCATCACCATTCCATTTTCTGTCTATCTTTTGGCTCAGGCCAAAGGCTCAGCCCGCATCACACTGATGGCGTTTACGCTGGGTTTTAATGTGGTTGCCTTGCTGATGACGGGAACCCGTGGCGCTTTGACGGCTTTCTGGATGTTTTTAGGCCTGGTGTTGCCGATCCTGTTGATCGTGTACCGCAAGCAGTTTAATTTTTACCGCTGGGATTCCGGAAAACGCATTTTGGCTGTGGGTGTCTTGCTGGCTTCTGTCATTGGGCTGGGCATGTTCAATTCTGGCAATGCAAGAATTTTGGCGGATTCGCAGTATCTGGGTTCCAGTGCTTTTGACCGGGCGTTCAAACGAACCGCTTCCATTGGTGAAGGCGCAGGTGACTATTCATTGAGCATTCGCTTGATCATGTGGAAGGCAACTGGCCAAATGATCAAGGCCAATCCCGTCACGGGTGTGGGCGCAGGTGCCTGGGAAGTCATGCAACCGCTGTACCAGACTGCCGGCTCCCAGCTGGAAACCGACTATTACGTTCACAACGAGGTCTTGCAGCTGCTGGCTGAATACGGATTGACAGGCTTGTTTTTCCTGCTTTTCCTGTCTGGTTATTTACTGACAGCAGCCTGGAAGACCTTCAGAAATCGAACCCCAGAAGGGCTTGCTGAAGCACCACTGCGCGCCATTGTGCTGGCCAGCATGCTGGCATTTTTGACTGTCAGCAACATCGGCTTTCCGTGGCGCCTCGCTGCTACCGGCTGCATGTTTGCCCTGTGTCTGGCTTTGCTTGCTGCATCAGACGCCCGCTTGTCCATTCGCGGCCCGGCGGCTGCCTCGCGCTTGTCATGGCGGCCTGCTTATTCGCAAGCGTTGGCTGTGGTGATGATGGTGAGCCTGGCACTGACTGCCTACATCAGCCAGCAAGCAGCAGCCACAGAAAGCAAAATTGTCACCGCCGTCAAAATGGCGCTGTCCATTTCGCAATCAGGCGATGTCAACAATCCCAAGTGGGACAAAACCAAGCGTGAAATGCTGGTGCTAGCCAAAGACGGCATCGCGATCAATACCCATTACCGCAAGGTCACGCCGATGATTGCCGATGAACTGGCCAAGTGGGGTGACTGGAAAAACGCGGTCTGGGTGTGGGAGTCTGTCGTCGTGTCGCGGCCTTATGTTGTGGCCTTGATGAGCAATATTGCCAGGGGTTATTCGCAGATTGGCAACAATGAAAAAGCCCTGGAATATTTAGCCCGGTGCGAAAAACTGCAACCCAAAGCAGTGTCGGTACGCTCGCTCAAGGTTATTTTGATGAGCCGGAGCAACAAGGAGGCGGAGGCCGCTGCGCTTGCCAAAAAGTCACTGGACGAGGGAATTTATGACTTCGATTTGCTCAGTGCCGCCCATGTTTTGGGCATGCGCAGAAGCGACTTCGATATGGCCATCAAGGGCCTGGAAACCCGAAACAAGGACTGGCCAGCCAGCCGCGTCGATGGCTACCAAAAATTGGCGCAAATTTACACCAGCTACAAAAAAGACGATGCAAAAGCCATTGCCGCTTACAAAAGCATGCTGGAATTTGCGCCAGAAAAAGACCGCGAGGCGTTGCGCAAACAAATACCTGCGCAATTTCAGGCCAGCCTGTAGAGACTGGTTTGCCTTTGTTTCAGGTAGTCTTCAAATGTCTTGCAACAAAGGGTAGGGCAGCGGCAACACTGTGATAGTGGCTCCTTGCGAACTGCCCAAAGTCAATGTGCCGCTCAACGCAGCTGACGTTTGCATGGACACGATGGCATCAAAACCGCCCGCAGGATTTGCAGCACTGGCAGCCACCAGGCCACACGGTTGGTCTGCGTCCGATGAATGGAAAACCTCCTGCCCCACAAGGGGCCTAGCCAAATCACGCACCAGACTACGCACCAGGTAGGCGCGACGCTTCAAGGTGCCCCTGAACTGGCTGCGCGCCACTACTTCCTGACCGGGATAACAGCCTTTTTTAAAGCTCACACCGCCAACAGACTCATAGTTCAGCATTTGCGGCACAAAAGCTTCAAATATCGGCTGGGTGATCATCGCAATGCCGGACTGCACCTCCAGCCAGTTCCAGTCTGGCAGTGCAAGTGCCTTGCCTGCTGGCAGCGGCGTGCCAACCGGTGCGCACCATAAAGCCCGGGCAATTCCGGCTGCTGGATACAAAAATATTGTGTTTTG
Source organism: Polaromonas sp. (assembly GCA_043754255.1). Classification (GTDB taxonomy): domain Bacteria; phylum Pseudomonadota; class Gammaproteobacteria; order Burkholderiales; family Burkholderiaceae_C; genus Polaromonas. The sequence continues at coordinate 21,912 of JAYUVG010000246.1, forward strand.
AGCTTCAAAAGTGTGCCTAGCCCACGTATTATGCGCGCAAGCAGCTCCTGAATCTATAGCAGTCCTAGCCAGCCCGCAGAGCCTGAAATCAGCCGAGGCGTCGGTCAGTTTGACTTTCGCGCGCATCACAAACATGCTCAATCGTTTGAGGGTTTGCGCCAGAATATCTGCGCTACAAACCATCAAAAACCCATCGCTTGCATCGACATTGTGGCGCTTGAACACCACAAAACTGGCTTGCATGCGCCCTTTGGCATTGCAAAAAGCAGCCAGACAGGCATTGCCAGACCCCAGGGTTGCAACATCTTGCGTCAACTGACCCTGCAAAAATGTCGCGGCATCTGGGCCTTCAGCGAGAATCACGCCCAGATGCCTCAGTTCGGCAACGCCTGACATAGATTGAAGCAATGGGTCGGACATCAAGTCGGATGGGGATGTGGTCATGTCGTGAATTATCATGCCAAGGTGCGCAATGTGTTGATCAGAAAATAGGCGGTTTGTGGTGCGTTTTGTAACCCGTATTTTGATGTTTGCAGGCCTGCTGGCAATTTTGGTGCTGGGCGCTGGGCTTTGGTGGCTGCACAGCCCGATGGTTCTAAACCTGCAACCTCAAAGCGCCGCGCTGGATCTTGAGATTGAACCTGGTTCCAGTGCCGCACAAGTTGCGCAAACCGTGGTGACCAGCGGTGCGCAAACCCATTCCCAGTTGCTGCAGCTGTGGTTTCGGGTGTCAGGTCAAGCTCGCCAGATCAAGGCTGGCAGCTACGAAATAACGCCAGGCACCACTCCGCGCAGCCTGCTGTCGATGCTGGTGCGCGGCGACCAGAGCCTGAAAAGCATCACGCTGGTTGAGGGCTGGAGCTTTAAACAAGTGCGTGCGGCGCTACAAAAAGCAGAGCTGCTTGCGCCCGATTCATCAGGGTTGCCTGCTGAAACCATCATGCAAAAAATTGGCAAACCAGGGGTTCATCCGGAAGGACGGTTTTTCCCCGACACCTACACCTATGCCAAAGGCTCCAGCGACCTGGCGGTTTTAAAACGTGCTGCACGGGCGATGGACAAGCGCCTGGACGCAGCATGGGCTCTGCGCAACCCTGATACGCCTTTGAAGTCGCTAGATGAAGCGCTGATCCTCGCCAGCATTGTTGAAAAGGAAACCGGCAAACCGTCTGACCGGGCGCAAATTGCGGGGGTTTTCAGCAACCGGTTGCGCATCAACATGCGCCTGCAAACTGACCCGACCGTGATTTACGGCATGGGTGATGCCTTTGACGGCAACATCCGAAAGCGTGATTTGCAGGCTGATACGCCCTACAACACCTACACCCGCAGTGGCTTGCCGCCCACCCCGATTGCGATGCCGGGCAAAGCCGCGCTGCTGGCAGCGGTGCAGCCTGCACCTACCCGGGCAATTTATTTTGTGGCGCGGGGCGACGGCACCAGCCAGTTCAGCGCCAATCTGGCCGACCACAACAAAGCCGTCAACAAATACATTCGCGGGCAGTAAATGGGAAAAACAGGTCGTTTCATCAGCTTTGAAGGCATTGACGGCGCTGGCAAGTCCACCCACATCAACGCATTGGCCGATGCATTCAAAGCCGCTGGCCGCAGCGTTACGCTGACCCGTGAGCCCGGCGGCACGCCGCTGGCAGAGCAACTGCGGGCCATGGTGCTCAACGACGCAATGGACTCGCTCACCGAATCGCTGCTGATATTTGCTGCGCGGCGTGACCATTTGGCCCGCGTTATTCTGCCCGCACTTGCCCGAGGCGACGTTGTGCTGTGTGACCGCTTCACCGACGCCACATTTGCCTACCAGGGCGGCGGGCGCGGCTTTGACCAGCAGGTTTTGCAAACCCTGGAGCAGTGGGTGCAAACAAGTAGTGATGGCGCCTTTGTGCAACCCGACCTGACGTTGTGGTTTGACTTGCATCCGGTTGAAGCCGCCCGGCGCTTGGCTGGCGCGCGTGTGCCCGACAAATTTGAAGCCCAGCCAGTTGAATTTTTCAGCCGTGTGGCGCAGGGCTATAAAAACAGGCAATTGGCCGAGCCTGGTCGCTTTGCCCGGATTGATGCGGCACTGAGCCGCGAGGACGTTTATAAAAGCGCTCTGCAAGTTTTTAAAGCCAAAGGCTGGCTGTGACACTCCCACCTCCAACTCGACCTCAACCGTCGCTTGCGCCGTGGCTGCAAACCCAGCTGCAAAGCCTTCTAATGCAGCGCGGGCATGCCTGGCTGCTGGCAGGCCCGTCGGGTCTGGGGCAATTCCAGCTGGCGCTCGCGCTGGCCAAAGCCTGGCTTTGTGAGGCCGCCACGCCAAACGGTGCTTGCAACATTTGCGGCAGTTGCCATGCATTTGAAGTGCATACCCATGCCGACCTGTCGGTGCTGGTGCCTGAAGTGTTGTCGCTCGAGCTCGATTGGCCACTCGACGAGAAAACGCAGCGCGACCTTGACGAGAAAAAGCGCAAACCCAGCAAGGAAATCAAGGTTGAAGCAGCGCGCGGCATGGTGTCATTTACCCAGTTCACCCGCTCGCGCGGCTCGACCAAGGTGGTGCTGGTGTTCCCGGCCGAACGCATGAACACCATAACCGCCAACACGCTGCTTAAAACGCTGGAAGAGCCGCCCGGTGCGGTCAAATTTGTGTTGGCAACTGAGGCTGTCCATCAGCTGCTGCCCACCATTCGCAGCCGCTGCCTGGGCCACAGCATGGTGTGGCCCGGTTTTGACGAAGCGCTGGGCTGGCTGCAAGCGGCAAGCAGCACGGGGCACGGGGACGATAAAAAGCCTGCAAAACCAGCGTCGCTCAATGATTTAAAGATTTTGCTCAGGGCTGCGGGTGGCCGCCCGGAAGACGCCCTGGCCTGGATGCAAGCTGGCCAGGTTGCCAACACTGCGCAGAGCTGGCAGGCGTTGCCAAAAGCAATGGCTGCTGGCAATGTGGCAGCACTGGGTGACTTTTTGCCATCAGAGGCAGTGGATGCGCTGCAAAAGCTTTGCCATGATGTCTGGGCAGTGGCCGTCGGCAGTCAGCCACGGTTTTTCAGTCTGGCCGACTTGCCAGCCGGGGCCACCAAATTCAGCATGTCAGCGTTGTCTGTCTGGGCCAAAGAGCTGTCTGCCTCCAAACGAACGGTAGAGCATCCGTATAACCCGGGCCTGATGCTCGAAGCCCTTGCCAGCCGAGCCAAATTAGCCCTGACATCAAGATAAATCCGCAACCAGGCATGATTTGCGGCTAACCCGATAAACTACCGTCATGAGCGCCAATCCTCCACCGTCTTCATTAGCACCCCTAGCCTCATCAGCTGCACGGCCCAGCGTCGTGCAGTTGGCCATCAAGGAAAAAGCAGCGCTGTACGCGGCTTTTATTCCGCTGTTCAAGGAAGGCGGCGTGTTTATCCCCACTACGCGCGAATATCAGCTTGGCGCTGATGTATACGTGTTGATGACGCTGCCTGAAGACACCCAGCGATACCCAATAGCCGGCAAGGTAGCGTGGGTAACGCCTGCCCGGGCAGCAGGCAACCGCACGCAAGGCGTGGGTGTGCGCTTTCCAAACGATGAAAAGTCGCGTTTGCTCAAGCTGAAGATTGAAGAGATTCTGGGCGCGCATCTGGCATCCGACAGACCTACCCAAACGATCTAGTCTGCTATTAAAATAGTAGCTGCTTGCGCGCTATTTATAACGGCTAGGGCTGTTTTTCACTATCAAAAGCCCCCTTCATTTCCCCATTTCCCATGTTTACAGATTCCCACTGTCACTTGAGCTTTCCCAGCCTCAAAGCTGATTTGCCGCAAATCCGCCAGGCGATGAGAGATGCACAGGTTGACCGGGCGCTGTGTATCTGCACCACGCTGGAAGAATTCGATGAAGTCCATGAACTGGCTGTGACCTATCCCAACTTTTGGTCCACGGTTGGTGTGCACCCAGACAACGAAGGCGTGCAGGAGCCTACGGTTGAAGACCTGGTGCAGCGTTCCTGCTTGCCAAAAGTCGTGGGCATTGGAGAAACCGGGCTGGACTACTTTCGCCTGGGCGAGCGCAGTGTGCTTGACATGGCCTGGCAGCGCAGCCGCTTTCGGGTACATATCCGGGCAGCGCAGCAGGTGGGCAAACCGCTGGTGATTCACACCCGCAGCGCTTCAGCCGACACCCTCGCTATTTTGAGAGAAGAAGGCGAGGGCAACAATGGTGCGCAAGGCGGCGGCGCAGGCGGGGTTTTCCACTGCTTTACTGAATCCATGGCGGTTGCCAAAGCGGCACTTGACATGGGGTTTTACATCTCTTTTTCAGGTATTTTGACCTTTAAAACAGCAGCGGATTTGCGTGAAGTCGCGCAGTTTGTGCCGCTTGACCGTATCCTGATTGAAACCGACAGCCCGTATCTGGCACCTGTCCCATACCGCGGCAAAACCAACAATCCTTCTTATGTGCCCTTTGTTGCCAAACTGATTGCCGAGTTAAAAGGTGAAAAACTGGAAACCATCGCGCGGGCGACAAGTCACAACTTTGAGCAGCTTTTTGCTGGTGTTTCAGGAGCATAAACCATGACAAAAATCTTGATAAAATACATTAAGAAAACATTATATCTATATGTTTTAATTGGATTAAATAATTCCTACGCTGGTTCGTATGAAGATTTTTTTGCCGCCATCAGGGCCGACAATGCATCTGCTATTGCCCAGCTTTTGAACCGTGGCTTTGATGTCAATACGCTGGACTCCAAAGGTCAGCATGGCTTGCTATTGGCCGTCAAGGAGCAGTCATTAAAGGCTGCGCAAGCGCTGGTCAACGCACCCAAAATCGACTTTAACCAACTGAACGCCAGTGGAGAAAGCCCACTGATGCTGGCAGCGTTGAATGGTCAGCTAGACCTTAGTGAAAAAATGGTTAAAAAAGGCGCAGATGTCAACAAAACTGGCTGGACGCCGCTGCATTACGCTGCCAGCAACGGCCATGTCCCAGTGATCAAACTGCTGCTTGAAAACCACGCTTACATTGATGCTGAATCGCCCAATGGCAGCACGCCGCTGATGATGGCTGGCATGTATGGCAGTGTGGAAGCGGTCAAATTGCTGCTTGAAGAAGGGGCGGATCCGCTGTTGAAAAATCAGCAAGGATTAACAGCACTGGAGTTTGCCAAAACCGGCCAGCGGCCTGATGCCACCGAAATTCTAGAAAAAGTGACCCGCAGCAAGCGGGCGACGGGTGCCTGGTAGCTCCGGCGTGTCCTGACACCATTTACAGCATCAAATGATGCCGTAAAATGGTGTTTTGCATATCTGGAGTTGATCATGCGCACCACCATCAATCTGGACGACGACCTGCTGGCTACAGCAATCATGCTGACTGGCATTACCGACCGCACGCCACTGATTCGTGAAAGCCTCAAAGCCATCATCGCCCGCGAAAGTGCGCGGCGGCTGGCATTGTTGGGCGGCTCTATGCCTGAGCTCGTTCTGACGCCCCGCAGGCGGCCTGACCTGGTTTCTTTCACAGAACCAAATGCTTGAGCATCGCGCGTTTATGGTTCTGATCGATTCATCAGTATGGGTGAATTTTTTGCAGTCTGGAGGAGAGCCGCAACTTGTTCAATTACTCGGTTTGAACGAAGTTTTGATGCACGACATGGTGCAAGGCGAGATAGCTATGGGCAGCAGAGAACAAAGAACGAAGGCTTTGGCGCTATTGCCGCTGCTGCCGCCGTTAACGGTGGCTGGTCATTCGGAAGTTATGTGCCTTGTCGAAAAGCACATGCTGTACGGGCAGGGCGTCGGTTATGTTGACGCGCATCTGTTGACAGCAGCTGTACTGCGACCGGGAACCCTTTTCTGGACCCGCGACAAACGTTTGAGCAAGGCAGCGACATTGCTGGGTATCTGCTTTGAATCACTGGCACACTGAACGTTGCTAACCGCTTTTTTATGCAGGTAAAGTCAGCAAGTCTCCAACTCAACTTTTAACTTTTATATGACCATCATCACCACCGACTCCGGCCTGCAATACGAAGACACCGTTTTAGGCACTGGCGCCATTGCCAAAGCGGGCCAAAACGTTGACGTTCATTACACTGGCTGGATTTTTAACGACGGCGTGCAGGGCGCCAAATTTGACACCAGCAAAGACCGTGGCCAGCCGTTTCAGTTCTCCCTCGGCGCGGGCCAGGTCATCAAAGGCTGGGACGAAGGCGTGCAGGGCATGTCGGTTGGCGGCACGCGGCGGCTCATCATCCCGGCCGAGCTGGGGTATGGCGCACGCGGTGCAGGCGGCGTGATTCCGCCAAATGCAACACTGCTTTTTGAGGTGGATTTTCTGGGCTGACCAGACTTGAATGCGAGCACTATGGGCACTTCTAGAAATTCAGAATTTCGGGATGAAGTGCAAGGCGGACGGAGCGCAGCACACCGGAACGTACTTTGGTACGTGAGGATTGCGAGCACCGCCCAACGCAGCAATTCGCCCGAAAAATGAATTTATAGAAGTGCCCATGATCATTACCAGCCTGCTTGATACCGATCTGTACAAATTCACCATGATGCAGGTGGTGTTGCATCAGTTTCCGGGAGCCGAGGTGGAGTACCGCTTCAAATGCCGCAACAAGGCAAATCTTGCGCCGTACGTCAATGAGATACGCGAAGAAATTCGCGGTTTATGCAGCCTGCGGTTTCAGGATGCCGAGCTCGCGTATCTCAAGGCTATGCGCTTTATCAAAAGCGATTTCATTGATTTTCTGGGTCTGTTCAGGCTCAATGAAAAGTACCTGAGCGTCACGGCCTTGCCCAATGGCGAAGTTGAAGTGTCAATCAAGGGACCCTGGCTGCACACCATCCTGTTTGAAATTCCGGTGCTTGCCATCATCAATGAGATTTACTTTCGAAACACGCAAAAGCAGCCCGATTTGACTGAAGGCCGCAGCCGCCTTTCTACCAAAGTTGCGTTGCTGCAAGCCGATGGCCTGCAGGCCCTGAAAATCGCTGATTACGGCACGCGCCGACGCTTTGGCAAGGCATGGCATGAAGAGGTGCTGCGTTGCTTGAGCTCCAGACTGGGAACCGGTGCATCAGGCCAGTTTGCTGGCACCAGCAATGTACTTTTCGCCATGAAACTGGGCCTAACGCCACTGGGCACGATGGCGCATGAATACCTGCAAGCCTGCCAGGCGCTGGGCCCGCGGCTGCGCGACAGTCAGGTGTTTGGCTTTGAGTCGTGGGCCAAAGAATACCGGGGCGACCTGGGCATTGCGCTGTCAGATGTGTACGGCATGAGTGCATTTCTGCGTGACTTTGACATGTTCTTTTGCAAGCTGTTTGATGGCGCCCGGCATGACAGCGGTGACCCGTTTAATTGGGGCGAGCGGATGATTGCGCACTACAACAAAAACCGGGTCGATCCAAAAACCAAAACACTTATCTTCAGCGACGGCTTGACCGTGCCGCGCACCATTGAGCTGTACCAGCAGTTCAGGGGCCGCTGCCAGCTGGCATTTGGTATTGGCACCAATCTGACCAATGATCTCGGCTACGAGCCGCTGCAAATTGTGATCAAGATGATTCGCTGCAATGGCCAGCCGGTGGCAAAGCTGTCTGACACGCCGTCAAAAAACATGTGCGACGACGAAAAATACCTGGCTTATTTGCGCCAGGTATTTGAAATTGAACAGCCTTGAGTTTTCAAGCAGAACTATCCAGTGAACGGGTTTTTATGAAAGTTTTATTCCGGTGCGGTTTGGCGTTGCTGGCGGCTTTGTTGCCTGGCCTGGCAGTTGCCGCCGAATTTGACGGCTCCCGCCTGAATCTGATGTGGGCTATTCCATTTGCAGGCATTTTGCTGTCGATTGCGCTGATGCCGTTGATGGCACCCAGCTTTTGGCATCACCATTTCGGCAAAGTATCGGCTGCCTGGACGCTGGCTTTTTTCTTGCCGTTTGCCTGGTTTTTTGGCGTCAACGCAGCAGGCGCAAGCCTGGTGCATGCCCTGTTGGCTGAATACATTCCCTTCATTATTTTGCTGACTGCCCTGTACACCGTGGCAGGCGGCATTTACATTCGCGGCAACCTGCACGGCAGCCCGGCGCTGAACTGCGGCTTGCTGCTCATTGGTGTGGTGCTGGCCAGCTTCATGGGTACTACCGGCGCGTCGATGCTGATGATCCGCCCGCTGATTCGTGCCAACGACAACCGCGAGAACAAAGCGCATCTGGTGGTGTTTTTTATATTTCTGGTCAGCAACGTGGGCGGATCGCTGACGCCGCTGGGAGACCCGCCGCTGTTTCTCGGGTTTTTAAAAGGCGTTGATTTTTTCTGGACAGTACGTTTTATCTTTCCCGAAACGCTGTTCATGGTGGTCAGCCTGCTGGTTATTTTCTACATCATCGACAGCCACTACTACAAAAAAGAAGGCGTGTTGCCGGTTGACCCGACGCCTGACACTGAGCGCATCGGCTTTGACGGCGGCGCAAACTTCTGGCTGCTGGGCGCTGTTGCAAGTCTGGTGCTGATGAGCGGTGTCTGGAAATCATCCATTGCCTTTGATGTGGCGGGAACCGTTGTAGGCCTGCCCGGCATCGTGCGTGATGTAGGGTTGGTCATCATCACTTTTATTTCCCTTCGCATCACCGCCAAAAGCGTGCACGACAGCAACCAGTTTTCATGGGCACCGATGCAGGAGGTGGCCAAACTTTTCATTGGCATTTTCCTGACCATCATTCCGGTGATTGCCATGCTCAAGGCGGGCTTGAACGGCCCGTTCAGCGCCATCGTTTCGGCCATTACCCGCCCCGACGGCACACCCGATGTCGCCATGTACTTTTGGGCGACTGGCTTGTTGAGTTCATTTTTAGACAACGCACCGACCTACCTGGTGTTTTTCAACACTGCAGGCGGCGACCCAAAAGTGTTGATGACCACACTTGCACCCACACTGGCCGCCATTTCAGCCGGCGCCGTCTTCATGGGTGCCAATTCCTACATTGGCAATGCGCCCAATTTGATGGTCAAGGCAGTGGCCGAAGACCGGGGCGTGAAAATGCCCAGCTTTTTTGGCTACATGGCCTGGTCGGTCTGCGTTTTGATTCCGCTTTTTATCCTCATGACCTTAATTTGGTTTAAATAACCTGGTTTAAATAAACACCATGAACAAACCTGAAATTTCCAAGCCTGCGGTGTTGATTGCACGCGCCATTTTTCCTGAAATCATCGCCAAGCTTGCGCAGCATTTCGACGTTACGGCAAACCCTGACGACGAGATCTGGACTCCAGCGCAGTTCATCAGCAAACTCCGGGGCAAGCAGGGCGTTTTCACCACCGGTGGGGAGCGTATCGATGCGCAAGTACTGGCTCAGTGCCTGGACCTGAAAATATGCGCCAACATGGCGGTGGGCTATAACAATTTTGATGTGCCAGCCATGACAGCCGCTGGCGTGCTGGCAACCAACGCGCCAGATGTGCTGACCGAAACCACCGCTGATTTTGGCTTTGCGCTGCTGATGGCGACGGCCCGGCGCATCACCGAGTCTGAGCATTACCTGCGGGCTGGCCACTGGACGAAGTGGAGCTATGACATGTTTGCAGGCTCAGATATTCATGGCAGCACGCTGGGCATCATTGGCATGGGTCGCATCGGGCAGGGCATTGCAAGGCGCGGTGCGCACGGCTTTGGCATGAAGGTGATTTATCACAACCGTTCGCGCTTGAATGGTGAGCTTGAACAGTCTTGCAAAGCCAGTTATGTCAGCAAGCAAACCTTGTTGGAAACCGCTGACCATGTCGTGCTGGTGGTGCCGTATTCACCGGAATCCCACCACACGATAGGCGCTGCAGAGCTGGCGCTGATGAAGCCGACCGCCACGCTGGTCAATATTGCACGCGGCGGCATTGTGGACGATGCTGCCCTGGCTGCGGCGCTGCGCGATAAACGCATTGCCGCTGCCGGGCTGGATGTGTTTGAAGGTGAGCCGAAAGTTCACCCGGATTTGCTCAAGCTTGCCAATGTGGTGCTGACGCCGCACATCGCCAGCGCAACGCTGCCCACCCGCATGGCCATGGCCAATCTGGCAGCTGACAACCTGATTGCTGTGCTAACGGGAAATAAAGCCCTGACACCCCTCAATTCAATATAAAAAGTGCCTCTAGCCAACACAAATAGAGCGCGAGCAGCTCCTGAAATGATAGCATGACAGAATCCGGGTTTTATGCATTGCTGATGCTGCTGGTTGTCAATGCACTGCTGGTTTTGTGGTTGATTTTCAGGAACCCGGCGGACACATCGCAAGCGCCTTTGCTGGCGCTGATCAGCGCAGGCAACGACAAAATCGAACGCGAAGTACGCCGTGACATTGTTGACAACGGCCGCGCCAACCGGCAAGAACTGGGCAGCACTTTTGCCACCTTTCAACAAACACTGACCCAGCAAAGCGCCGAGGCCATCCGCACCCAGAACGCGCAGATTGATGCGTTTGGCCAGCAGCTTGCACTGCTGCAAAAAACACTGTCGGACACGCTTGTCATGCAGCTGCAATCGGTCAGTGAATCAAACGCCCGGCGCATGGGTGAGGTGCGTGAAACGCTTGAAAAGCAATTGACCCAGTTGCAGTCAACCAATTCAGAAAAGCTCGAAGAGATGCGCAAGACAGTGGACGAAAAACTGCAAAAAACGCTGGAAAGCCGTTTGGGCGAAAGCTTCAGGGTAGTGGCAGAACGGCTCGAGCAGGTCCACAAAGGCCTGGGTGAAATGCAGACGCTGGCGCAAGGCGTAGGTGATTTAAAACACTTGCTGACCAACGTTAAAACGCGCGGTATCTTTGGCGAAGCGCAGCTTGCGGCGCTGCTTGAGCAGGTGTTTACTGTAGACCAGTATGCTGCGCAGGTGGTGGTTCAGCCAGGCGCCAAGAACGCCGTGGACTTTGCCATCAAGCTGCCGGGTCGCTCTGACACAGGCGTACCGCTCTGGCTGCCGATCGATTCGAAATTCCCCAATGAAGACTACGAACGCCTGCTCGATGCCCAGGCCCGGGCCGACATTCTGGGTGCTGATGCTGCTGGCAAGGCGCTGGAGACGCGCATCCGGCTCGAAGCCAGATCCATCAGTGAAAAATACATTGCGCCGCCTCACACCACCGACTTTGCCATCCTGTTTTTACCCACTGAAGGCTTGTATGCCGAGGTGCTGCGCCGCCCGGGCCTGATGGAAAGCCTGCACCGCGACTGGCGTATCACACTGGCAGGCCCCACCACGTTGCTGGCAATGTTGAACTCGCTGCAGATGGGTTTCAGAACACTGGCGCTGGAAAAACGCTCCAGTGAAGTCTGGCAAGTGCTGGGCGCTGTCAAAACCGAGTTTGGCAAGTTTGGCGATGTGCTGGCCAAGATCAAGTCCAACGCAGAAACCATGCTGAATACCGTCAGCAGCGCCGAGCAGCGCAGCCGCGTGATGGGCAAAGCGTTGAGAAATGTGGAGGCGCTGCCTGAGATGGAGTCGGCTCGGTTGATACCGCTGGACAAAGAGGTTGATTGACGCAGTCAGGCTTTTAAATTGTTTAAATGCGCAGGCCAATTTTTAGCGGCCCGCTCGCGCCTTCAAAGCTCACAGCTTGTAAAACGAACGGATGATGTCCCAGGCCTGCTCTGGTTCGTCTACGTAGTGGAGCAACTCCATGTCCTGCGGCGATATCGTGCCCTCTTCAATCAGCACATCAAAGTTGATCAGCCGCTTCCAGTAATCTGATCCAAACAAAATAATGGGCAGTGCTTTAGCCTTGCCGGTTTGTACCAGTGTCACGACTTCAAACAGCTCGTCCAGCGTGCCAAAACCACCGGGAAAAGCCACCAGTGCCTTGGCCCGCATCATGAAGTGCATTTTGCGCAGCGCGAAGTAATGGAACTTGAAGTTCAGCGATGGCGTGATGTATTGGTTGCCAGATTGCTCGTGCGGCAACACGATGTTCAACCCCACTGTTGGCGCCCCCAGTTCATGCGCGCCCCGGTTGGCGGCTTCCATAATGCCGGGGCCGCCGCCGGTGCAAATAAACAGTTGCTGTGCCAGCGGCAAGGAGTTACTGTAGGCCGCAACCAGCCGCGCAAACAGCCGTGCCTGGTCGTAGTAGTGGGCGTTGCGGGTCTGGCGCTCGGCCACCATCAACGCGTTTTGCGCGCCTTGCAGCGCCGCCGGGTCGGCATCATCTGCATTGACTTTTGCCAGATTGGTTTGGGCTGCAAGCAACGAGGTGCGAGCAGTTTCTGGTGACGCAAAACGCGCACTGCCAAACACCACCACCGTACTGTCAATGCCTTGCTCAACCTGACCAAGATCGGGCTTGAGCATCTCCAGCTGAAAGCGAATGCCGCGCGTCTCCCGTCGCAACAAAAACTCCGGGTCAGCAAACGCCAGGCGGTAAGCGGCTGGCTCCAGCGCCGAACCGTCGCGCGAATGCGCCTGCAGCTCTGCCCAGGCATTGGCCAGACGGCTGGCCGATAAGTCTTGTGTTTGGTCCATGGGTAATTGTTCTCGAAGTAGAGCGACTGGTGTAAGACGGTAAACAAAAAAGGGCTCTTTAAGAGCCCTTTTTTGTTGTGTGATGCGATTAAACCCTCTTGCGGCAACGCGGCTGGTCAGACTCGTTTTCTATATTCACCAGTACGCGTGTCAATTTCCACCACATCGCCTTGCGCCACAAAAATTGGCACACCAATCTCGAACCCGGTAGCGATTTTGGCGGGTTTCAAAACCTTGCCTGATGTGTCGCCTTTGACAGCTGGCTCGGTCCAGGTGATTTCACGCTCTACGTTGGTTGGCAGTTCAACTGAAATGGCCTTGCCTTCATAAAACACGACTTCCAGTTCCATGCCGTCTTGCAGATAATTGAGCGAATCGCCCATGTTTTCGGCTTCAACTTCGTACTGGTTGTAATCTGAATCCATGCAGATATACATTGGTTCAGCAAAGTATGAATAGGTGCAATCCTTTTTGTCCAGAATCACCTGGTCAATCTTGTCGTCGGCCTTGAATACGTTTTCAGTACCGAAGCTGCCAATCAGGCTTTTCAGCTTCATGCGCACCGTGGCCGAGTTGCGGCCGCCGCGGCTGTATTCGGTTTTGAGAACCACCATCGGGTCTTTGCCGTGCATGATGACGTTGCCGGCGCGAATTTCTTGAGCGATTTTCATAACGTGTAATTTTGGTGAGCAATATGCGATCTCAGGCGGAGTTGCCAAATCAGCAAAGCCTTTGATTTTAGCGGTTTTTTAGTGCGTATTCGATCAAACCGGTGCTCAGGTCGCGCTGCGTGGCCAGCTGGGTAGAGGCGCTGCTCACTGCGGGTTGCCACGTATAAAAGTCTGCAAGAGGTGGCAAAGCCAGCTTCGACAAACCATTCCAGACACTGTGAAAAACCCGCAAACCCGGCGGCGCGCCCAGCATGTCTAAAAATGCCTCCAGCTTTTGCGCATGTGCGCCATCGTCCTGCGGGTAAATCTGCCAGACAAATGGCTTGCCTGCCCAAATGGCCCGCACCAGTGAATCTTCACCACGCACAAAGTTGAAGTCGCTGGCCCACAGGAGGTGGTCAAAGTCGAATTGGGTAAGTGGCGCAAGGTATGAAATTGATAGCTGCTTGCGCGCTATTTGCGTGGGCTGCAGGCCAATTTGATGCGTATTCTGGAGCATTTCAGCGGCTTTGACTGCCTCAGTAGCGCGCCCCGCTGCAATCAGCAACCGGACTGGTTGGCCGTTGATGCCGTTGTGCTCCAGGTCGTTGAGCAACTGCCCTAACGCAATCGGCTCATAGCAAAACAGGGACACAAGCGTCTCATCAGTCTGGTGGATTCCTTGTTGGCTGAGCCACGCCCCGCGATCAAAAGCTGCCTGCCTGCGCAACAAGTCAGGCTCTCGCAACAAGCCGCCGGTGGCTTGGGTAAAGCCCGGGTAATAAAACACCTTGGCCCAGCCTTGCCCTGGCCCGCTGCTAACAAGGCTCCTCAAGCCGTGGCATTTGGCAACATACGGCTCGGCCGACAGGTACTCCAGGTTGATCCAGAGCGGGTTCTTATTATCATTTTGGCCTCTAGCCAGCGTATTATGCGCGCAAGCAGCTATGAAATCAGGAGCAACTTCACATCCAAATGCCTCTACCAGCACGTCGCACTGCGCAGCTTGCAGGCCAGACAGTTCAAGCGGCGAAGCCCAAGGCAGCACCTGCACACCAGCCTGTCCACCTGGCGCCATCCACTCCAGCGCGCTGCTGTCGCCCGTCCACAGCCGTACCCGCTGGCCTCTGCTGGCCAGGTCAGCAGCCAGACGCCAGCACACGCCGATGTCGCCAAAGTTGTCGATGACTTTGCAGAAAATGTCCCATTGAAGCGCGCGCATCGGCAGATTGTCCACAATAGCCAGGATGTCCGATTACAGTGTCGCTCCCGGTTTTACTCCTTCCCCTCCTGGGGGAAGGCGGGGATGGGGGCACGCGCGATGCCTACAACCTATCTGCACCTGCCCCCACCCCAGCCCTCCCCCAGCGGGGGAGGGAGTTTGAAAAAATTGACTCAATGACCAAAGATTTTGAATTTGCCCCCGCTTTACTGGCCGAAGTTGCCACGTTGCCAGCATTGCCAGGCGTTTACCGCTACTTTGATGCAGAAGGCGGCGTGCTGTATGTGGGCAAGGCGCGCAACCTGAAAAAGCGCGTGTCCAATTACTTCCAGAAAAGCCACGGCGGCTCGCGTATTGGCCACATGGTGACCAAAATTGCACGCATGGAAACCACCGTGGTTCGCAGCGAGGCAGAGGCGCTGCTGCTTGAGAACAACCTGATCAAAACGCTGAATCCGCGTTTTAATATTTTGTTCAGGGATGACAAAAGCTACCCTTATTTAAAGCTGGCCACGCATCAGTTTGCGCGCGTTGCCTATTACCGCGGCGCGGTTGAAAAAAAGCACAAATACTTTGGCCCGTACCCGAGTGCCTGGGCGGTGAAGGAAAGCATTTTGCTGCTGCAAAAAGTCTTCAAGCTGCGCACCTGTGAAGACACCGTGTTCAACAACCGCTCAAGGCCCTGTTTGCTGTACCAGATCAAACGCTGCTCAGCGCCGTGTGTGGGGCACATCACACCAGACGCCTACGCCCAGGACGTTGCCAATGCCGAGAAGTTTTTGCAAGGCGAAACCCAAACCATATTGCTAGGGCTGGAGCAGCAAATGCTGACGTATGCAGACGCCTTGCAGTTTGAACAAGCCGCCGAGCTGCGCAACCAGATGTCGGCGCTGTCAAAAGTGCTGCATCAGCAGTCAATGGAAATTGGCGGCGACAAGGACGTCGATATTTTGGCTGTGAAAGTGCAGGGCGGCCGGGCCTGCGTGAACCTGGCGATGGTGCGCGGTGGGCGGCACCTGGGCGACCGACCATACTTTCCCACCCACATTGAAAACGCGGTGGATGTTGCTCAGCTGGATGCAGAACTTGACGCTGAAGAATCGCTTGCCGTGCAGGCCAAGTCGCTCGAAGCGCTGGTGCTGGAGGCTTTCATTGCCCAGCATTACATCGACGTGCCCGTACCGCCGATGCTGGTGTGCAGCGAGCCGGTTGACAAGGAACTGATTGCCGCGCTGATTGCGCAGAGCGGCGTGAAGTTTGCCGCCATCCATCAGCCGCGTGAGCAGCGCCGCATCTGGCTGGACATGGCAATGAAAAACGCTGAACTGCAACTGGCGCGCTTGCTGGCAGAGCAGGGTAGCCAGCTTGCCCGTACCCGGGCACTGGCTGAGGCCATGGACCTCAAAATCGACGACCTGGCCGCGCTGCGCATTGAATGTTTTGACATTTCGCACACAGCGGGTGAGGCCACGCAGGCATCGTGCGTGGTGTTTGCTGAACACAAGATGCAAAGCGCCCAATACCGCCGCTACAACATTGAGGGCATCACGCCCGGTGACGATTACGCCGCCATGCGCCAGGTGTTGACGCGGCGCTACAGCAAGCTGGCCGAGGCAGTGAAAAACAGCGAAAACGCAGACAGTGTACGGATGCCCGACCTGGTTTTGGTGGACGGCGGCAAAGGCCAGGTTTCAATGGCGCGTGAAGTGTTCACAGAGCTGGGGCTTGACCTCGGGCTGATAGCAGGCGTTGAAAAAGGCGAGGGCCGCAAAGTCGGCCTGGAGGAGCTGGTGTTTGCAGACGGCAGAGACAAAATTTACCTGGGCCGCGATTCGGCGGCGCTGATGCTGATTGCGCAAATCCGCGACGAAGCGCACCGCTTTGCCATCACCGGCATGCGGGCGAAAAGGGCATCGGTCAGAACCGGCGCCAGCAAGCTGGAAGACATTGAAGGCATCGGCCCGAAAAAGCGCGCCAGCCTGCTACAGCGCTTTGGCGGCATTCGCGCCATTGCCTCAGCCAGCGTAGAAGACATTGCCACAGTTGACGGCATTTCAAAAGAGCTGGCTGAAGAGATTTACCGCAGACTGCACTGAACAAGCCAGCCTGCTGAAAATCTGCCATTCATGCATTAAATCGGCCTGTAGCCCACATGAAATGCGCGTAAGCAGCTCCTGAAATGATAGCATTCAATCTGCCCGGTCTGGCATGCCAAAATACTTCATGAAGTTTTGGACGATTCCCACCATCATGACCTGGACGCGCATCATTGCGATTCCACTGATCGTTGGTGTTTTTTATCTGGATCTGCCTGAAGAAAAGCGCAATTTGATTGCGTCGGTGATGTTTGTGGTGTTTGCCGCTACCGACTGGCTCGACGGATACCTGGCTCGCAAACTGAACCAGACCTCATCGTTCGGCGCATTCCTGGATCCGGTGGCCGACAAATTTCTGGTGTGCGCAGCGCTCCTGGTTTTGGTGCATTTGCAGCGCGCCGATGTCTTTGTAGCACTCATCATCATTGGCCGCGAGATTGCCATTTCAGCCCTGCGCGAGTGGATGGCCGTGATTGGCGCAACCAAAAGCGTGGCCGTGCACATGCTGGGCAAAGCCAAAACCTTTGTGCAAATGACGGCGATTCCATTTTTACTTTATGACGGTGTTTTGCTGGGTGTCATTGACACGCACTATTGGGGCACCTGGCTGATCTGGATCTCTGCCGTGTTGACGGTGTGGTCGATGGTGTATTACCTGCGCAAGGCGATACCTGAAATTCGAAAAAAAGCCCGGTGACAGGCCTTTTTTCTTGAACAATTCTTTTCAACCCAATTTGCTGCGCGCCATGCCAGTGGTGTTTGTGCTGATCTGGAGCACCGGCTTCATTGTTGCCAAATACGGTTTGCCCTACGCGCCACCACTGACCTTCTTATCCATCCGCTATGCGCTGTCGGTGCTCTGCTTTTTGATCTGGATTGCACTGGCGCGCGTGTCGTGGCCGCGCGGCAGGCAACAGTGGCTGCACCTGGCCGTCAGCGGCGTTTTGATTCATGCCGGTTACCTGGGCGGTGTGTGGATGGCAATCAAGGCTGGTATGGGCTCCGGCCTGACATCGCTGATGGTCGGTTTGCAGCCGGTGTTGACGGCGCTGTGGTTGTCCGCCATGTCAGCAAGCACTGGCAGTGGTGAAAAAGTCACCCGCCGCCAGTGGCTGGGCCTGGTACTTGGTTTGGCTGGGTTGATCATTGTCGTGTCACGCAAATTTGGCAGCACGCAAGAAGTGACGGCGTTCACCTTGTCTGCGGTGACGGTTGCGCTTTTCAGCATCACTGCCGGAACGCTGTACCAAAAACGCCATGTGCAGCCGGCGGATGTGCGCGGGGCCAATGCGGTGCAGATTGCAGCGGCATTGGTTGTCACATTGCCGCTGGCCTGGTTTGAAACAGAGGCAGTGGTCTGGACTGCACCCTTTGTGGCGGCATTGACCTGGTCTGTACTGGCGCTGTCACTGGGCGGCTCTTCGCTGCTTTATATGTTGACCCAGCGCGGCGCGGCCACTGCGGTAACCAGCCTGTTGTATCTGGTGCCGCCCTGCACAGCACTGATGGCCTGGTTGCTGTTTGCTGAGCCGATCACGGCTGTTACTGTTGTGGGTACCGCCATTACCGCTTTGGGCGTGAGCCTGGTGGTGCGGGCTGCAAAACCTTCGCAGCCCATCAAAGACCAGCCATGAAAGATTTGCGTGCGTTTCACGTTGAACAGGTTCTGACTTCTGCCGGCCGGTTTCAGACCCGCATCGGTGGCAGTGGCCCGCCCTTGCTGCTGCTTCACGGTCACCCGCAAACGCACGCCATGTGGCATCGGGTTGCGCCCGCGCTGGCCAAAAGCTTTACCGTGGTGATGATGGATTTGCGCGGCTATGGTGATTCGCCCCGACCCGGCAGCGATGCACAGCACACGGCTTATTCAAAACGGGAAATGGCGCTGGATGCGCTGGCCGTTATGCAGCATTTTGGTTTTGAACGTTTCGGGGTACTTGCACATGACCGGGGAGCCCGGGTGGCGCACCGGCTGGCGCTTGACCATCCGGCAGCAGTCAACCGAATGATGCTGCTGGACATTGCACCCACGCTTGCCATGTATGAGAACACCACGCTGGCTTTTGCAACAGCGTATTGGCACTGGTTTTTTCTGATCCAGCCGCCGCCATTGCCTGAAGCGCTGATTGATTCTGACCCGGTGCAGTACGTGCGCAGTGTGATGGGCAAGCGCCATGCGGGCCTGGCTGCTTTTGCGCCTGATGCGCTGGCTGAATATGAACGCTGCATACAAATTGCGGGCACGGCACACGCCATTTGCGAAGACTACCGGGCGTCCAGCACGATTGACCTGGTGCATGATCGGGTGGATATCGCGGCAGGGCGCAGCCTCACGCAACCCGTCAAAATTTTGTGGGGAGAGCACGGTGCGGTGGGGCAGTGCTTTGACGTGCTGGCGCTGTGGCACGAACGGGCGACGCAGGTCACTGGCAACAGCTTGCCCTGTGGCCATTACATTGCCGAGGAAGCGCCTGAGCTGCTGATTCAACAAGCTTTAGAATTTTTCATCAACAAAGGAACAAATCATGGGTAAAAAACGTATTGCAGTCATCGCAGGCGACGGTATTGGCAAAGAAGTTATGCCCGAGGGTATTCGGGTGATGGAAGCTGCGGCCAGCAAATTCGGCATTGATCTGCAGTTTGACCACTTCGATTTTTCAAGCTGGGACTATTTTGAAAAGCATGGCCAGATGATGCCGGACAACTGGAAAGAGCAGATTGGTGGGCATGATGCCATCTACTTTGGCGCGGTGGGCTGGCCTGAAAAAATTGCTGATCATGTGTCGCTGTGGGGTTCGCTGCTGCTTTTTCGCCGCGAGTTTGACCAGTACATCAACCTGCGCCCCGCGCGCTTGATGCCCGGCATCATTGCGCCGGTTGTGCGCCGCGATGGCAGCGCCCGTGCGCCTGGCGAGATTGATTTTTACATCGTGCGTGAGAACACCGAAGGCGAATATTCCAGCATCGGCGGCACGGCTTTCCCAGGCACTGAGCGCGAGTTTGTGTTGCAGCAATCGGTCTTCACCCGCATTGGGGTTGACCGCGTCCTCAAATTTGCATTTGAGCTGGCGCAATCGCGCCCCAAAAAGCATTTGACCAGTGCCACCAAGTCCAATGGCATTTCCATTTCCATGCCGTACTGGGACGAGCGCGTGGTCGAGATGGCCAAAAACTACACCGACATCCGCCTGGATAAATTTCACATTGACATCCTGACAGCGCATTTTGTGCAACGGCCGGACTTTTTTGATGTGGTGGTGGCAAGCAACTTGTTTGGCGATATTTTGAGCGACCTGGGGCCAGCATGCACCGGCACGATTGGCATTGCGCCCAGCGCCAATCTGAATCCTGAGCGCAAATTCCCTTCGCTGTTTGAGCCCGTGCATGGTTCGGCACCGGATATTTTTGGACAGCAGATTGCCAACCCGATTGGACAAATCTGGTGCGGCGCCATGATGCTGGAGTTTTTGGGGCACAAAGATGCACATGATGCGGTTCTGGCGGCGATTGAAAAAGTCTTGGCATCCGGCAGCGGCGCTCCCCGCACGCCCGACCTGGGCGGCTCTGCCAAAACAGCTGATGTGGGCAAAGCCATCGCAGCTTGTATTTAGTAATGCGCAATGATTACATCTGCTCTGTGCTTTTACGGATGTAGTTTTAAAAACGACTAGAATTCGGCGCTGTGTCGCAGGCATGCCGAACGCTTCATTTATAACCCGCCATTTGCGACACTCATTGCATTTGGCATTTAAACTGCACATGCTGCACCAGAAAATAATTTGACGACATGTTTCCAGGCGATTTTTAAGACAACCCCATCAACTTTTCTACCAACAAGGGACTTACCGTGAACAAGACTGAATTGATTGAGCACATTGCCAAAAATGCTGATATTTCGAAAGCTGCTGCCACGCGCGCGCTTGAATCCACGATCAGTGCGGTCAAAACAACTTTGAAAAAGGGCGGCTCGGTTGCTCTGGTCGGATTTGGAACTTTCGCCGTGACCCGTCGTGCCGCCCGAGTTGGTCGCAACCCTAGAACGGGAGATGCGATTAAAATCAAGGCTGCCAAAGTGCCAAAGTTTCGTCCGGGCAAAGCGCTCAAAGACGCTTTGAATTGATGGCTGACTGAAGCATCACAGGATTTTCGGAGTTATCAAAGTTTATTGCAGGGTGCTTAGCTCAGTTGGTAGAGCAGCGCCCTTACACGGCGTAGGTCGGCGGTTCGAGCCCGTCAGCACCCACCACCTGCTACAAACCTGATACTCCCACCAAGGCGAGCAGACTGTTCGCCTTTTTTGTTTTCACAGCGCGTTGACTTTTCACCCTCCACAGGATCTTTCGATGTTCGATTTCATACGCCGGCACACCAAAATCACGATGGGATTGCTGTTTTTGCTGATCGTTCCGTCATTCATATTGTTTGGCCTGGACGGCTACTCGCAGTCCAAAGACAACAGCCCGACGGTTGCCAAAGTCGATGGCAAGGCAATCTTGCAAAGCGAGTGGGACAAAGCCCATCTGCGTGAAGTAGACCGGATCAAGGCGTCCATGCCTTCGATTGATGCGAAGCTGCTGGACTCTGCTGAGGCCAGGTACGCCACACTGGAACGCTTGGTGCGAGACCGCGTGCTGGTTGCGGCTGCGGCAAAGTCCAAACTGGGCATCAGCGACCAAAAGCTGGCCCGTGAACTTCAGGACAATTCCGAGATTGCCTCCCTTCGCAAAGCGGACGGAAGCCTGGACATGGAAAGATACCGGCAGCTATTGGCCAGCCAGGGCATGACCACGGATATGTTTGAAGCCAATGTGCGAGGTGACCTGGCAACCCGGCAGGTTCTTGCCGGTGTGACCAGCAGCGGCTTTGCCAGCAAGGCGGCTGCAGAAACCGCATTGAATGCTTTTTTTGAAAAGCGTGAGATTCAATTGACCCGCTTTACCGCAGCTGATTACGCGTCCAGATTGACTCCTACCGATGCTGATCTGGAACAGTTCTATCAGGCCAATGCCAAATTATTCCAGGCGCCCGAGCAAGCCAGCATTGAATATGTGCTGTTTGACATTGAAAGCATCAAAAAAAATATCGTTGTAGAGCCTGCTGAACTGAAAGCCTATTACGACCAGAATGCCTTGCGTCTGGGTGCCAAACAAGAGCGCCGGGCTAGCCATATCTTGATAACAGCCGCTAAAACAGCACCTGACGCGGAACGCCAAAAAGCCAGGTTGAAAGCAACTGAGCTGGCAGCACAGGTCAAAAAAGCGCCCGACACTTTTGCCGATGTCGCACGAAAAAATTCGCAGGATCCGGGCTCAGCACCAGCGGGCGGTGACCTCGACTTTTTTGCACGTGAAGCCATGGTCAAACCATTTTCAGATGCAGCTTTTTCCATGACCAAAGGCGATATCAGCGAAGTGGTGGAGTCTGATTTTGGTTTTCACATCATCAAACTAACGGACATCAAAGAGCCCAAGCAGCGCACCTTTGAAGAAATGAAACCAGAGCTGGAACTTGAAGTTAAAAAGCAACTTGCCCAAAAGAAGTTCACCGAGTCTGCTGAAGGTTTTACCAACGCAGTGTATGAACAATCTGACAGCTTGAAGCCAACCGCAGATCGCTTGAAACTCGAAGTCAAAACTGCCGTTGGCGTGACCCGAAAACCAGCCGCTGGCGTGACTGGTGCGTTGGCAAACACCAAGTTTCTCAATGCAATTTTCGCTCCGGACACGATTGAAAAAAAGCGCAACACAGAAGCTGTTGAAATTGGCTCCAATCAGCTGGTCTCGGGCCGTATCACCCAGTACACAGCTGCCCGCACCCGTCCAATGCTGGAGGTCAAAGAAGAGGTGCGCCAGCGCTGGATAGCCCAGCGCGGTGCAGAAGAGGCCCGCAAGGATGGCATTGCGAAACTGGCTTTGTTGAAAGCTGACCCAGCTGCTGCTGCCCTGCAGGAAAAGCTGGTGGTTTCACGCGATCAGCCCCAAAACCAGCCGGCGCAAGTTGTTGACGCCGCCTTGCGTGCCGACGCTGCTGCGCTGCCAGTGCTGGCAGGCATTGATCTGGGTGCTCAGGGTTATGCGATCGTCAAAATAGTCAAAGTGTTGCCCCGCGACAAATCACTTGAAGCCACAGCCAAACAGGAGCAAAGCCAGTATGCCAAGTGGTGGACGTCTGCTGAAAATCTGGCCTATTACAACGCGCTGAAAGAGCGCTTTAAAACCGAAATAAAAGTAGCCAGACCAGTGGGTGTCAAGGCTGATCAATTGTCAGCGTCCGAGGCTGCGACAACTCAGTAACAGTTATAATTCATGCAGCGGTGGCTGTAGCTCAGTTGGTAGAGTCCAGGATTGTGATTCCTGTTGTCGTGGGTTCGAGCCCCATCAGCCACCCCAATAATTCAAAGCCTGCTGTCATCTGACAGCAGGCTTTTTTTATGCACTGACGTCAAATAGTTTGCGTGGTCTTGCTGGCACCCATTTCCCTTCGGTACCATTCATGAAAGTGCTGCATGCCGTCTTCCATCGGGCTTTGGTAGGGGCCAAATTCGTTGTCGCCTCTGTCCTGCAATGCTTTGCGACCAGCGTCCATCCGCAAGGCAATTTCATCGTCTTCCACGCAGGTTTCCATGTAGGCCGCTTGTTGGGCTTCAATAAATTCGCGTTCAAAAGCGCAAATTTCTTCTGGATAGAAAAATTCCACGACGTTGAGGGTTTTGTCAGGCCCGCGCGGGTGCAGCGTGCTGACGACCAGAACATGTGGATACCACTCCAGCATCACATGCGGGTAGCAGGTGAGCCAGATGGCACCGTATTTGGGCGCTACACCCTTGCGGTATTGCAGTACCACGTCATGCCACTTTTTATAAGTGTCAGTGCCGGGCTTGCCGAGTTTGTCAGACACTCCGACAGTTTGTACTGAGTAGTTCGGCTGCAACTCCCAGGTCAAGTCATGCGTGGTAACAAAACTTCCAAGACCAGGATGAAACGGCCCGACATGGTAGTCCTCCAGATACACCTCAATGAAGGTTTTCCAGTTGTAATTGCACATGTGCAGATGCACTTTGTCCAGTTGATAACCCGTAAAGTCCAGGTCTTTGGCAACGCCCAAATGGGACATTTCCTTGGCTATATCGCGGCCCATGTCTTCAAATACCAGGCCGTTCCAGCTACAGGTTTGATAGCGGTTCAGGTTCAGGCAGGGATCGATTTCAAAGTGGGGCGCACCAATCAACTCGCCAGACGTGTTGTATGTCCAGCGGTGCAGCGGGCAAACAATGTTGCTGCCCGTGTTGCCACGGCCTTGCAGCATGGTGGCTTGCCGATGCCGGCAAACATTCGAAATCAGTTCGATTCCAGAACCATTGCGCACCAGTGCACGGCCTTCGCCCTCGTGGGGCAAAGCGTAATAATCCCCCAGATTTGGCACGGCCAGCTCATGGCCCAGATAACGCGGGCCTTTGCCAAACAGCTTTTGCTGCTCGCGCTGATAAAGCGCGGTATCAAAATAACTCGAAATGGGCAACTGGCTGGTGGCCTGTAGCAGGCGAAGACTTGAATCTGTCATCAGGACTTGGCGGTGGCAAAGCCGCAGGGTAAATGTTGCCAATCTTAGCTTTGCGAATAAAGCAGTGTTGTAGGGCCAGATTCTCCTGCGCCTAAAATATCGCTATAAAACAAACTGCCATGGCGAAATCAACAACATCTTCTACCCCGGCTCTGCCTGCCCCGGCTCCGCCTGTCAATTACGAGGCTGCACTGCAAGAGCTGGAAACCCTGATCGCTGGCCTGGAGTCGGGTCAGTTGCCTCTTGAACAATTGCTGACAGGCTACCAGCGCGGTGCGCAACTGCTGGCATTTTGCAAGAGCAAGCTGGAATCTGTAGAGACACAAATCAAGGTGCTTGAGGGCGCTGAACTCAAGCCATGGATCTAGCACATCCAAAAATGCATTTGCACAATCAGTCATTGCCAGTTTTCAATTATTCAAGCTGGAGCACATTGCAGCTGAAGTTGGTTGAACAAGCCCTGAGCCGGTGGGTTGCCTGTCCAGCGACATCGCCTGCGCCGGCCGGATTGGGGGATGCCATGCGGTATGCGGTGCTTGACGGAGGCAAACGCCTTCGCCCTTTGTTGGCAATTGCAGCCTGTGAAGCGGTGGCCGGGGATTTGCACGCTGCCATGCGGGCAGCCTGCGCTGTTGAATTGATTCACGCTTATTCGCTGGTGCATGACGACATGCCGTGCATGGACAATGATGTGCTGCGCCGCGGCAAGCCGACAGTACACGTGAAGTTTGGGCAAGCGCAGGCACTGCTGGCAGGCGATGCGCTACAAGCTCTCGCATTTGAATTGCTCACGCCTGACGACATCACAATGGACGCTGCCATGCAGGCGCGGCTGTGCCGGATGCTCGCCCAAGCAGCTGGCAGTCGTGGAATGGCCGGTGGGCAGGCAATAGACCTGGCCAGTGTGGGTCAGCCTTTGTCATCACAGCAGCTGCATGCCATGCACCACCTAAAAACAGGCGCGCTGCTTCAAGCCAGCGTGCTGATGGGCGCAAGTTGTGGACACCCATCGCCTTCAGTGTTGCAAACATTGCAGAACTACGGTTCAGCGATAGGGTTGGCGTTTCAGGTGGTTGACGATATTCTTGATGTCACTGCAAACTCAGCTACTTTGGGCAAAACTGTGGGCAAAGATGCAGCACAACACAAGCCAACCTTTGTATCGCTGATGGGCCTTGACGCGGCCAATGACTATGCCCAGCAGTTGCTGCATCGTTCATTGGACTGTCTTGCTGCCTTACATCAAAGCGGCCTGACCAACACACACGCTTTACGGGCGCTGGCTGATATGCTGGTGAACCGGCAACATTGATCAAAAGCCAGATAAATTTTCAGAACCACGATGACACCGTTGCTCGACACTATCAATTCCCCTGCCGATCTTCGCAAGCTGCCGCGCCATCAGCTAAAAATCCTCAGTGACGAATTGCGTGCATTTCTGCTGGACACGGTTTCCAAAACTGGCGGACATTTAAGCTCCAACCTGGGTACGGTTGAACTGACAGTTGCGCTTCACTATGTTTTCAATACGCCTGAAGACCGTCTGGTATGGGATGTCGGACACCAGACGTATCCGCACAAAATTCTGACGGGCAGACGTGAAAGGATGAGCAGCCTGCGTCAATTTGGCGGATTGTCGGGCTTTCCAAGGCGTGACGAAAGTCCTTTTGACACCTTTGGCACAGCACACTCATCGACCTCCATTTCAGCTGCCTTGGGAATGGCACTGGCTGCCAGACAAAAAGGCGAAGACCGGTATTCGGTGGCCATCATTGGCGACGGCGCCATGAGTGCGGGCATGGCTTTTGAAGCGCTCAATAATGCGGGCGTACACGACAACTGCAAAATGTTGGTGGTTTTAAACGACAACGACATGAGCATCAGCCCACCTGTCGGGGCGTTGAACCGCTACCTTGCACAACTGATGAGTGGACGCTTTTATGCGTCGGCTCGCAATGTTGGCAGGCAGCTACTAAGCGTTGCACCTCCACTGCTTGAGCTGGCCAAGCGGCTGGAAACCCATGCAAAAGGCATGGTAGTGCCAGCCACACTGTTCGAAAATTTTGGCTTTAATTACATTGGCCCGATCGACGGACATGATCTTGAATCTTTAGTGCCCACGCTGGAGAACATCAGGCAGCTGATGAAAAACGGTTCAGGCCCACAATTTTTGCATGTGGTGACCAAAAAAGGCCAGGGCTCCAAGCTGGCCGAAGCTGACCCGATTGCCTACCACGGCCCTGGCAAGTTTGACCCGGCAATGGGTTTGCAAAAAGCTACCACGCCTGCCAGGCAAACTTTTACTCAGGTGTTTGGCACCTGGCTATGTGACATGGCTGCGCATGACAAACGCCTTGTAGGCATCACGCCTGCAATGCGTGAAGGCTCAGGTATGGTCGAATTTCATCAGCGCTTTCCCGAGCGTTACCACGACGTAGGCATCGCCGAGCAGCATGCCATCACGTTTGCGGCAGGTATGGCTTGTGAAGGTCTCAAGCCTGTAGTAGCCATTTACTCTACTTTTTTGCAACGCGGCTATGACCAGCTGGTTCATGACGTGGCATTGCAAAACCTGCCAGTGGTGTTTGCACTTGACCGTGCCGGTTTGGTGGGGGCTGACGGCGCAACCCACGCAGGCGCGTACGACATAGCGTTTCTGCGGTGCATCCCAAACATAAGCATCGCCTGTCCGGCCGATGAGCGCGAGTGCCGGATGCTGCTGAG
Source organism: Polaromonas sp. (assembly GCA_043754255.1). Lineage (GTDB taxonomy): Bacteria > Pseudomonadota > Gammaproteobacteria > Burkholderiales > Burkholderiaceae_C > Polaromonas. The sequence goes on from JAYUVG010000246.1 coordinate 48,660, forward strand.
CAGCGCATTTGAGCAAAACCATCCTGTGGCGGTTCGCTATCCGCGTGGCGCTGGTGCGGGCGTTCTGCCTGAAACTGATTTGCAGTCGTTGCCGTTTGCCAAAGCAGAAGTCCGCCGTGTGGGCAAAGGCGTTGCTATTTTGGCTTTCGGCACACTTTTGTATCCTGCCCTGCAAGCAGCCGAAAAACTCAATGCAACGGTGGTCAACATGCGCTGGGCCAAGCCACTTGATACTGAATTGCTTTTGAAGATTGCTGTTGACCACGATGCACTCGTCACGGTGGAGGAGGGGGCCATCATGGGCGGTGCTGGAAGTGCTGTCAGTGAGGCCTTGCATGCCGCCGGTGCAGTCAAGCCTGTGCTGCATCTGGGATTGTTTGATGAGTTCACAGAGCACGGCGACCCTCAAGTGTTGCTGTCCATGCAGGGGCTGGACGCTGCTGGCATTGAGACGGCCATCAAAACCCGGTTTTCTGATGTGTTGACACTGCAATTGGCTGCTAAAGTCATTTTGAAATCTGTAGCCTGACAGCTTGTTGCGAGATACCTGACAGCAACATATTTCAGCCTACTAGGGGTAAAAACTGGGTCAGGGCCGCAATCAATTCTGACAAAATGTGCGCTTCAGCCGTGGCGTCGCGCAGGTTCTGAAAAGAACTCTTCTGATACCACGGCAGATCATTACAGTGAAAAACCCAAGTTAACCAACCTATCAGGAGCTCTTAATGGATCGTCGTTCCCTTATTAAAAATGCCGGCATTGCCGGCGTACTGGCTGCTGGTGTCGCACCCGCGGTGCATGCGCAGGCAACAGTCCGCTGGCGTCTGGCGTCAAGTTTTCCCAAGTCGCTGGACACCATTTTTGGTGCAGCAGACACTTTCTCCAAGGCCGTCAAGGCCATGTCAGGCGGCAAGTTTGAAATCTCTGTGCACGCTGCTGGTGAGTTGATGCCCGCCTTTGGCGTGGTCGATGGTATTCAGCAAGGCTCGGTAGAGTGCGCCCATACCGCTCCCTATTACTTCTTTGGCAAGGATGAAGCCTTTGCATTGGGCTGCGCCATTCCATTCGGCTTGAATAGCCGCCAAATGACTGCCTGGATGTACGAGGGCAACGGCTTGAAGCTGATGCGTGAGTTTTATGCCAAGTACAACATTGTCAATTTTCCGGGCGGAAACACTGGCGCGCAAATGGGCGGCTGGTATCGCAAGGAAATCAAAACTTTGGCTGACATGAAAGGCATGAAAATGCGTATCGGCGGCTTTGGCGGCAAAGTGCTGGAGCGCTTGGGTTCGGTTCCGCAAAACATCCCCGGCGGTGAAATTTATCAGGCCCTGGAAAAAGGCACGATTGACGCAGCTGAGTGGGTGGGCCCGTACGATGACCAAAAACTGGGCTTTAACAAAGTAGCTCCGTTTTATTATTACCCAGGCTGGTGGGAAGGCGGCCCTCAGCTGGACTTCTTTATCAATAACAAGGCATTTGAAGCTTTGAGCCCGGAGTACAAGGCAATTGTTGAAGCTGCTGCGTCTCAGGCACACGTTGTCATGCAAGCCAGATACGATGCTGCCAACCCAAATGCCCTGAAACAACTGGTAGGCGCTGGTACAAAGCTGCGTCCGTTTCCTAAAGACGTGATGAGCGCTGCGTTCAAAGCGGCATCAGAGCTGTATCAGGAGATATCTGCCAAGAATGAAAACTGGAGGAAAATCTATGCTGATTATTCCAAGTTCCGTGCTGACCAAAACCTGTGGTTCCGTTTCTCGGAAGCGTCCTTTGACAAGTTTATGCAGGAGCAAAAACTGTAATCCGGTTTTGTCCTCTTGACGCAGAAAGCCGCACCATGGTGCGGCTTTTTTACGATCAAGTTTTTACTTAAATTGAATCAGCGCATTTCCCGGAAAGTCTTCAGTTCTTTCACCAACCGTTCAAAATCAGCAATCATCTCAGGCGAGGTCGCATAAAAAACTGCAAATTTGCCCATCAGTGTTCGTACATACAAACGCGGTGCAATCAGCCACTCCAGCCCGCGCACACGAATGAGTTTGCCGTATGCCAGTTCACGCAGCTCCATGTGCTTGTTCCAGACCCAGCTCTGATGCAGCCCTTGTTCGTCAATGCGCGTGGTGCTGCGCAAAATATTGACCCAGGTGTACAAAAGCAGCAGCACCGCACCTAAAAACCAGCCGCCACCCGCCACGCCGGCTACAGCTCTGCCTGTCCACCAGTTTTGCATAAAAGCAGCCGAGCAACCAAAGACGATCACGGTGGCCAGCAGCTTGAAAGTAAGGGAATATGCCGGGCTTGTCATGTCTGGATGAGCGGGCTTGAACCTGAATGGTGGTGGGCCCATGGCGGGCAGAGTATTGTTGAACATGGAGCTTTGCTGAAGATGGTGAGGGTAATGGTGAAAAGGGAAAAAAAATACCCCTCGCTGAGGGGTATTTTCAAGACAGATCGGGCACTAAACCTGGTTTATTTGCCTTTGAACAATTCGTCCATTTTCTTTTGCTCGTCGTCTGAAGACCCGGGAGCATCGGTTTTGGGTGCGAGTGGATTGCTGCCAGTTGCACTGCTGGCACCCATGACTGGTGCGGTGACAGGATCAGGCATTTCCACCGGCATTTCAATTTTCACCTTGTCGATGTCAATTTTCACTTCCTTGTCCAAAAACACAGTGACGGTTTGCGGGAAAAATATCACGATGGCCACCAGAATCATCTGCATGCCGACCCAGGGAATGGCGCCCAGATAAATATCATTGGACTTGATGGCCTCGGGTATGCGTTTTTCCTTGAACAATGTGTCGGCTATACCGCGCAAGTAAAACAGCGCAAAGCCAAACGGCGGGTGCATAAAACTGGTTTGCATGTTCACGCATAGCAGCACGCCAAACCAGATCGGGTTAATACCCAGCTTGACAGCCACAGGCCCAAGCATCGGCAAAATAATAAAAGCAATCTCAAAAAAGTCCAGGAAGAAAGCCAGGAAAAATATGAAAATATTGACGACGATCAAAAAGCCTGTTTGCCCGCCTGGCAAGCCTGTCAGCAGATGCTCCACCCACTTGGCACCGTCCACGCCCTGAAACACCATCGAAAACACGCGCGCACCAATCAGGATAAACACCACCATGGCCGTTAGCCTCATCGTGCCGCTCATGGCTTCCCAAATCAACGGCAGCGTCAGGCGCTTGTGAATGGCGGCCAGCACCAGTGCGCCCATGACACCCATTGCACCAGCTTCCGTAGGTGTGGCAATGGCTGTGTTAATGCCTGGCAAGCCGCCCATTGAACCCAGCACAGCAAAAATTAAAATCGCCGACGGAATAATGCCGCGCAGGCACTTACCCCACAGCGCCCAGCCATGCAAGGTGCGTGCCTCTTTAGGCACGCCTGGAACATGGTGCGGTTTAAAAACACCGAGCAAATAGGTGTAGCCTGCAAAAATCAGCACCTGCAAAATTGATGGCCCCCATGCGCCCTTGTACATGTCGCCAACGGACTGGCCTAACTGGTCGGCCATCACGATTAGCACCAGTGACGGTGGCACCAGTTGGGTGATGGTGCCAGATGCTGCCAGCACGCCCGTAGCGTAGCGCATGTTGTAGCCGTAGCGGATCATTACTGGCAGCGAAATCATGGCCATGGCAATCACCTGGCCTGCAACCGTACCGGTAATAGCGCCCAGAATAAAGCCGACGATGATGACTGAATAACCCAAGCCTCCCCGTGCGGGTCCGAACAGCTGGCCCATCGAATCAAGCATGTCTTCAGCCAGGCCGCACTTTTCCAGAATCGCGCCCATAAAGGTGAAAAACGGAATTGCCAGCAGCAGATCGTTCGACAAAATGCCAAACATATTAAGAGGCAAATTGGACATGAAACTGGCCGGAAACCAGCCCATTTCAATGGCAAAAAATCCGGATCCCAAACCCAGTGCGGCCAGCGAGAAAGCCACTGGAAAACCAATCAGCATGATCAGTACAAGGCCCGCAAACATGATCGGGGCAAAATTTTCCATTTGCATTTTTTATTGTCCTGAAAATACTGAAGAAGAAGGCATTGGTTAAGCCAGCGGCTGGCTATTGAACAGGCTTTTCATAGTGCGTGTCCATCTCAAACTTGCCCGACAGATAGCCAACGCGTTTGATAATTTCAGAAATCCCCTGCAAAAACATCATGCCAAAACCCACCGGCAACAGCAGCATGGCGGGCCAGCGAATCAAGCCTCCTGCGTTAGGCGACATTTCTCCTGATTTGTACATGCCAACGAACAATGGCCAGCTCAAGTAGGCAAGCAAAGCCATGACCGGCAGCAGGAAAAAAATCAGGCCAAAAATATCAACATAGACGGGGCCATTGCCTTTGAGCTTGCCGTAAATAATGTCAACCCGAACATGCTCATTGAGCTTGAGCACCAGTGGTGCACCCAGCATGACCATCGCAGCAAACAGATACCACTGAATTTCGAGCCAGCCATTGGAGCTGATGTCAAAACCGTAGCGCACAATTGCATTGCCTGATGAAATCAAAGCGGCAAAGAGAACAGCCCAGGCCGCTAATTTGCCCATTTGTGCAGCCAGCCAGTCGTATGCCAACGCAATTTTTATTAAAGCAGTCAAAAGAACTGTCTCCAAAAGTATCGAAAAATTCCCGCAGCCACCATTCGCCGCTGGCATCAGATATTAACTTGCAGCTACGCTGGAAACCGGCCATCTGCACACGAAAGGCACGCGGGTTTACCCTGAATAAAGATGCACTGTTTCGGTTTTTTAAAAGATCCTGACACCATTGCCTTCAGCCACTTTGCCCACCACAGCGGCTTCAGGAAATCCTTGCGAATGGAAAATTTCCAGCACCTGTGCAGCCACATCCGCACGGCAAGACACCAACAGACCGCCAGAGGTTTGCGGATCACTCAACAATGCCTTGTCTGCTTCTGCAAATGCATCGGGTAGCGTGACTTCATTGCCATAACTTTCCCAGTTGCGACCCGATGCGCCGGTAACGCAGCCTTGGGCTGCCAATTCGCGTACGCCTGCAATCAGCGGCATGCTTGCCCACTCAATTTGTATTTGAACTTTTGCGCCGCGTGCCAATTCAAGCGTGTGTCCAGCCAGGCCAAAACCGGTAATGTCAGTCAGTGCGTGTACGCCATCCAGTGCCGCCAGCGCAATGCCAGGCTTGTTCAGTTGTGTGGTCACTTCAATCATCTTGGCGTAGCCTGCGGGCGGCAGCATTTCTTTTTTCAGTGCGGCTGACAAAATGCCGACACCAAGTGGTTTGCTCATCACCAGCACATCGCCGACTTTGGCGCCAGAGTTTTTCTTGACCCGCGATGGGTGCACCAGTCCCAGCACCACCAGGCCGTAAATTGGCTCGACTGAATCAATCGTGTGGCCACCGGCAATCGGTATGCCTGCATCGCGGCAAACGTCCTGGCCGCCGCGCAAAATCGCGCCAATGACCTCCAGCGGCAGCACGTTAATCGGCATGCCAACCAGGCCCAGCGCCATGATGGGTGTACCGCCCATGGCGTACACGTCGCTGATGGCGTTCGTTGCGGCGATGCGGCCAAAGTCATACGGGTCATCGACGATGGGCATGAAAAAGTCTGTGGTGGCAATCAGTGCCTGGTTTTCATTGAGCAAATACACCGCTGCATCGTCTGCGGTTTCAATGCCTACCAGCAGCTCTGGAGGAATCGGCAAATTGCTGGAATTTTTTAAAATTTCACTGAGCACGCCGGGTGCAATTTTGCACCCGCAGCCGCCGCCGTGTGACAGGCTGGTCAGCCGTGGTGATGCGAGTACGTTGGGTTTGTCTGGTGCGTTCATAAAGGCCTTTTTAAAACAGATGTGACCAAGTTTAAAACAAGGCGTTTTTCGACAGCGGGATCAAACAATTGGGCACGCTGGCTGCACTGGATTTGCAAGTGGGTCAAAAACGCGGGTTCAGTTGCGCAGCGCCTGACCAGTGCAGCAAGCCCTGCTGCATCGCCTGCATCAAAGTAGCCAGCATAGCCTGTACCCAGCATGCCAATATTGCCGCTGATACGCGAGGCCAATACCGGCGTGCCGGACTGGACTGCTTCCAGAATCACATGCGCTCCGCCTTCCATCCATGAGCAGTTCACCAGCACATGGGCTTTCTTGATGCGCTGGCGCGTAGCGGCTCGGGGCAACCCGCCCAGCCAATGGTAATTGGCAAGATCGGCCGCTGCCTGCCCGGCAGCAGCGGCCAGCTGGGTATCAAGCCCGTCGCCAATCTGGGTGAAGCGGATGTTTTTCAGACTACACAAACTGGCTGCCTTCATAAAAGTAAGCGGGTCTTTTTCATCCCGCAAATGGCCAACCATCACCGCCGTAAAATTTTTGGTTGACTTCAAGGCGGGTTTCAAACGCGGTGCAGATTGGTAAATCACGCGCGTTTTGCCTTGCAGGTCGGCAGGCAGCACGGCCAGGCCAGCGTCTTGCAGCACCACCAGATGGGTGGCTGATTGCAATGACGCAATGGCATCACTGTCGCTTTGAATATCACGGTACAGATCAGTGCCTGTGAGCACCAGGACAAGCGGCCTGTCAGGGTACTGCGCAGCCCATGCGGCAATCGATGGGGCAGAGCGCCGGGCATGCAGCGCAATCATCAGGGCCGCATCGGCATCTTCCCGGTTCCAGTGTTGCGCGACCTCAATGTCACAATGATCCGATAGAAATTTAGCCCATCGGTGGGCAGTGTGCCAATTGCCATTGTTGGCATTTGCTGCAGCCGGGCTGATCAGGACTATTTTTGACTTCAAGCAAAACACCTTTTAATGCCAACTTTGCAATGGCTACCAGCGTAACAAGCCAGATTGATTCGCCCCTGATGAGGAGCGGCGGCAAAGCGCTGTTGTCGCTGGCGCTGATGGATGCGCGCAATCATACGCTGCACCTTTTTGCGCAGTACCAAAAAGCGCTTGAGAGCATCAACTACGTTGTGCCGCAAGCTGGCACGGTGAACCCGCCGCTGTGGGAACTGGGCCATATTGGCTGGTTTCAGGAGTGGTGGATTGGCCGCAACATGCAGCGCGCAAAAGGCAGGCACTGTGAACCTTTTCATACCCGCCTGGCCAGTATTGAGCCCAATGCCGACCGCTGGTGGGACAGCACCCACGTGGTTCATAACACCCGCTGGCAGCTTGATCTGCCAAGTGCCAACACGATCCGTGCTTACCTGCTTGACACGCTGGAAAGCACGCTCGAATTATTGGAAAAAGCCGATGACAGTGACGATGCGCTGTACTTTTATCGCCTGTGCCTGTTTCATGAAGACATGCACAGTGAAGCCCTGGTGTGCATGGCGCAAACGCTGGGCCTGAAGCTCGACGATGCCATTGGGCAAGTCTTCACGCCTGCGCCCATGACCGTGCGGGAGCCGATGCTGATTCCTGCCTGCAACTGGCTGATGGGCTGCAGCGCAGACGATGGATTTTCGTTTGACAACGAACGCCCGCAGCACACTGTGGCGGTTCCCGAATTTGAAATAGATGCGCAGCCCGTCGCCTGGTCACAGTTCGTCGAATTTGTAGACGACGACGGTTATGACCGCGAGGAGCTGTGGAGCCAACAAGGCTGGCAATGGCTACAGGCCCTGGCCACAACCGAAGGCCGGCGCGGCCCGCGTTATGTGGAGCGGATCGGCGTTGCCAGCGGCGCAGTGATGCAAACCCGTTTTGGCACTGAACGGCGCATGCTGGCCAACCAGCCAGCCATGCACATGAGCTGGTTTGAAGCCGATGCCTGGTGCCGCTGGGCAGGGCGGCGTTTGCCGTTTGAAGTGGAATGGGAAGTGGCAGCGCACACGGCTGCCAGGCGCGGGTTTCAGTGGGGCAATGTATGGGAATGGACGGGCACCACGTTTCGAGGCTTTGAGGGCTTTGCGCCTGACCCCTACGTTGACTACTCGCAGCCCTGGTTTGGCAATCACCAAGTGCTTAAAGGCGCATCGTTTGCCACCCGGGCCCGCCTGAAAAGCCCGAAATACCGCAACTTTTACCTGCCTGAGCGCGACGACATGTTTTGCGGTTTCAGATCCTGCTCGCTATGAAATCAGGAGCTGCTTGCGCGCATTTTATGCGGGCTACAGCCTTAAATCACGCAAATATCTGTTCTTGTGCGTTCCGGCTTTCTGATCACTGCCGTGTTGCTACAAGCCGGTTGCCGTAACCCCGCAAATCACCACGATCCTGATTTCACCACCATTGGGCAGTGAAGGAATCGAATAGCCAGATTGAAGCGTGGCAATGGGTATGGGGCTGGCACAGCTGGCTCCCCCGGTTGCGGTACAACTGGCTGGGGTGATGCATTGAAGGCCTGTGGCAACGGGATCAGTCACCACCGCGTTGTCAGCTGCAGACGGGCCAAAATTTGACACCGTGACCGTGTATGAGGTGGTGCTGCCAGCCAAAAGAGTAGTGCTGCCATTGGTTTTGAAAATACGCAAATCAGCTGCCAGTGTGACAGTGCCTACCGCAGTCGCAGTCGTGTTGCCCGGTGTGGAATCTGCCACTGCTGCATTGAGCTGAATGCCTACTGTGTTGGTAAAGCTGCTGACGACCGCAGTAGCCGTTACCCCCATCACGATGGTGATGGTGGAGCCAGCGGGCATGGTAATACTGCCCGCAAATGTTGACGGGCTGACAACAAAATTGCTGGTGGTTGCCCCGCCTTGCTGGGTAGACGAAACCAGCGCCAATGAAGTGGTCAGCTGGCTGGGAAGTGTGTCAATAAAACCGCTCAACGGCATGGCGCTCGGGCCGTTGTTGACAAAAACGATGGAAAAGCTGGCCGTGCCCCCCAGCGGTATGGTGGGTTTTGAAATCGTCTTGGCTGCGCTGATGTCCACCGCTGTCAGGACATTCAGGCAGGCAGCAACCGTAATGGGTGAAAGCGTTGCAGTGGTAGTGCCACCGACACTGGCTGTGTTGGTTCCCGTGATGCTGGTATTGAGAAAATTGGCAGGCCCAGTAGTAGGCGAGGTGCAAGCCGTGTTGGGCGCACTGCCAATACGGTTTTGCATTTGCACAGTGATCTGGCAGCTCACCGCCCCAGGACTTGGAGAGCTGGCTATGCCAACCCCGGTGGCTACAAAACTGGCTGTCGATGTGGTGTTGAACGTACCGCCCACGCACCCGGCACTGGTGGTTACGGGTGAGCTGGCTACAAACTGCAGACCATTAACACCCGTTCCAGGTGCGTTGTCGGTAAAGTTGATGCTGGTGGCCGTTACCCGGCTGGTCGATGTGGGCGACACATCAGCGGGATTGGTCAGCGTGAAAGTGAGCGTCATGGTGCCGCCCAGCGCGACCGATGGCTGCGCAAAAGCCTTGGTAAGCGTTGGCTTGTCGTTGTCAACCATGTCGAGTTGCGCAGTTTTATTGGCAAGACTGCACAGTGTGCTCTGGTTGCCTTTGCTGACGGCCAGTCCCGTGTCTGGCCTGGCGTCACCGCCGCCGGTGGTGTCGGTGGTGTCGGTGCCAGTGGTAGCAGCCGGGTTGCCCAGCGTGTACCGAAGAACTTCCAATGCCTCTACTACACCGTCATTGGTAAGGGTAAAGGGAATGTTGATCAAGCCCAGCGAAGCCCCGTTTGAATAGTTCGGGTCATAGTCACCGGCTGGCAGGTTTAGCTGCACATCGCCCGGGAAAACCTGGATAGTGCCAGTGCCAAACGTCACCGTCTGGGTGCTGCTGTAAAAGATGGTGGTGCCGCGGTTTGGCGCGCCGACTGTAAAGTCAACCACTGGCTTGGGCAGGCTGGCCTGCGTCCTGTCCTGGCGAATAATGACCGATGCCGGGCTGCGCAGCCTGCCGTTGACACGCACTGTCAGGTTAATGTTGCTTCCCTCAATACCGATGGATGTGGTGGCTGTGTTGTTAAAGCCTCCCAAATCTATAAAAGGCGAAACTTCCCAGTTGATTGTGTCGCTGAAGGCGCCTTCCACCGGATTGCCAGCAAATGCACCAGGCCCGCCACCTGACCCATTGGAAGATTGCATACCCACGCCATAAATACCCGGCACCCAGGTCGCAGGTATTTGCCCGCCCACCAGGCCTGGAAACGGGCTGGTTGTTTTGTTGTAATTTGACCAGACGGTGGTGCTGGTTACTGACAAATCCACGCCCCAGACATTGCCACCACCAACCGAGTTGCCAGCGACAGCTCCTGCAGTTGAGTTGACGATAGTCCCCACGTTGGCAGCACTCCATATGCCTATGGCTATGCGTTCATTGACATCATTGCGCCCCCTTACTGAAATGCCGTAATAGGGCGTATCGCTCGGCAAAATGCACATATTTTGATAAGTGCGCGCATGATTATTGGGGTTGTTGTGGTTGAAGTAATTGCCCGATTGCGCACTGCCATTGCCAACTGCTGTCGTGAAAATTTCTGTCCAGCCACTGGCGATACCAATCGTGCCGCAATTGTTAAAAGCGCCACCCGTCGTTGAAATGCCAAGCCCCGCATTGATTTGATTGCCATCGGTTGAACGCCAGCCGGGAACCGTGACATTCGGATTGCTGTTGTTGTTGGTTGTAGCCACAAAGCCATTACTGGTTGGCCATGGCGCGCCGCAATTACCTGCCCCTAAAGTGGCGCCAGCAGTGTAGACACCGCCAATGACAAAGTCGTCAAAATTCCCGTTGGTAAGCCAGCGGGTTGGTATCTGGGCATGTGCGGCGCAACCAGCCAGGACAAGAGCAAGAAGCAGGAGTTTTTTCAACATGGCATTTCAAATTTCTTCGAGCCACAGATGAACGGGTAAGGCGAAGTGCCACACTCATATGTGCCGAATCGGGTATTTTCATATCAAAATGTAACGGAATATGCCTGTAAATCAGGAACAAATGGGGAGTTCAGCCCCAATTGATCGAAAATCTATTGTTTTTAGTTCACCATTGCGCGGCCAGCGTAAAGCGTGAGGCAAGCCAGACGCGATTTGCGGCATCTGCGAGCATTGATGGCTTACTATAAATTTAATAGCTGCTCGCGCGCTTTTTACGTGGGCTAGAGCCCGATTTGATAGGTAAAATAATGGTTTTTTACCACCCGTCAACGCTTTTGCGGCCATGGACATTTTCTCAAGCCTGAGCTCTGCTTTCTTACTTCTCGCCAGCATGGACGCCTTGCTGCTGGACGTGGTTCTGCGCTCGCTCGCTGTCAGTGGCCTGGCCTGTGCCATTGCCTCGGCTTTTGGCTTGCTGCTGGGAGCCTGGCTGGGTGTTTCACGGTTCAAGGGGCGTGGTGTAGTGCTGGCGCTGCTCAATACCGCATTGGCGCTGCCGTCGGTGGTGGTGGGACTGGTGGTGTACTTGCTGCTGTCGCGCAGCGGGCCGCTGGGGTTTTTGGGCTGGCTGTTTTCGTTCAATGCGATGGTGCTGGCTCAAAGTGTGCTGGTGTTGCCGGTGGTGATGGCGCTGGTTCGGCAGACCATTGAAGACGCGGATCGCAGCCACGGCGAACAGTTTGCGTCACTCGGTGCCACGCCATTCATGCGCAGCCTGATTTTGCTGTGGGACGAGCGTTTTGCGTTGCTCACGGTGCTGATTGCAGCGTTTGGCCGGGCGATATCCGAGGTGGGTGCGGTGATGGTGGTGGGCGGCAACATTGATGGATTTACCCGGGTCATGACCACCTCAATTGCACTGGAAACCAGCAAGGGCGACTTGCCGATGGCGCTGGCTTTGGGCATGGTGCTGCTGGGCGTGGTGCTGCTGCTCAATGGCTTGATCGGTGTGGTCAAGCGTGTGGTGGTCAGGCGCGTGGTGGTCACGGCATGACAACGCTTTTTGAGCTTCAAACTGTCAGCGTGAAGTTTGGCAATGTCTGCGCTCTTGCCGATTGCGATGTGCGCATCAGCTCGGGCGAACGGGTGGCGCTGATTGGCTCCAACGGCAGCGGCAAAAGCAGCCTGCTTCGCATGTTGAATGGTCTACTCAAGCCTTCAACCGGCCAGATGGCGGCTGACCCGGCGGCGCGGCAGGCCATGCTGTTTCAGCGTCCCTACATGCTCCGGGCCAGTGTGCTGCACAACGTCGCTCTGGGCCTGTGGCTGCGCGGTCAGCCCTGGGCTGCGGCCAAAGCGCAGGCTGTGGGCGCGTTAGAGCGTGTCGGTCTGGCAGACCTGGCAACGCGCAATGCCAAAGCGCTGTCAATTGGCCAGCAGCAACGCGTGGCGCTGGCACGGGCCTGGGCGCTCAAGCCGCAGGTCTTGCTGCTGGACGAGCCCACCGCCAGCCTGGACCCGAGTGCCAAGCATGAGGTTGAGCGACTGATGGCCGAGTGTGCAGCCAGCGGCATGACGCTGATTTTCAGCAGCCACAACCTGGGCCAGGTCAAGCGCCTGGCCAGCCGGGTGATATACCTTGAGCAGGGCCGGATAGTGGCTGATTTGCCGGTGCATGAATTTTTCAATGGCTCGTTGCCGCAGGCTGCTGAAAATTTCCTCAAGGGGGAGCTCGGGTGACCTTAAAACGGCTATTTTTATGGTCATTTAAGGCTCTAGCCGCCGTATTATGCGCGCAAGCAGCTACTGTTTCGATAGCACAGTCAAACGCCATTGTGATGGCATCAACCACCTCGACCGAGCAATCCGGGCTGTTCGCCAGGTTGTTGCCCGAATTTAAAAAAGCCTCGGGTATTGATGTCAAGGTGGTTGCTGTTGGCACCGGCCAGGCAATTGACATGGGCCGCCGGGGCGACGCCGATGTGCTGTTTGTGCACGACCAGGTGGCAGAAGAAAAACTGGTGGCTGAAGGCTTTGCCATCCAACGCTTTGCCGTGATGTACAACGACTTTGTATTGGTCGGCCCGGCAGCTGACCCGGCAAAAGTAAAAGGCCTGGGCCTGGCTGATGCACTGAAAAAACTCAGCGCTACCAATGCAAATTTCATTTCACGCGGCGACAAAAGCGGCACCCACACTGCAGAGTTGCGCTACTGGAAAGCCGCAGGCATTGCAACGCCAATGGAAAAACCCGGCTTTGCCAACTACAAAGCCTGCGGCTGCGCCATGGGGCCAGCGCTGAACATGGCTGCCAGCACAGGCGGCTACACGCTGGCTGACAGGGGCAGCTGGCTGGCCTTTAAAAATCGCGCCGACCTGAGGGTGCTGGTGGAAAAAGACATCAGGCTTTTCAACCAGTACGGCGTGCTGGTCGTCAACCCCGCGAGGCATCCGCAAACCAGAGCATTCCAGGCGCAAAAGTTTGTCGACTGGGTCACATCGCCAGCCGGGCAGGGTGTGATTGCAAGCTACAAAATCAGCGGTGAGCAGCTGTTTTTTCCCAATGCGGGCAGGTGAGCAGTTGCCCGCATTGCGAACGGTCATTGACGTCAGTGCCGTCCATGGCCTATGCATTTGTCCATGACAATGAAGACTTCGCCGGGTTCAACTTTTCCGGCTCAACTCAACAAGCTGACCACTCCATTTTTTTCTGAAAGTGAACCATGATATTTTTCAGGGCTTTTTGTGCCGCAATAACTTGCAATGTTCTGGCTTGCAGTTCGGCTTTCGCTCAGGCAAATATTGTTGTCAAGGACGCCTGGGTGCGCAGCACCGTGCCAGGGCAAATGGGCACCGGCGCCTTCATGAAGATCACCGCCAAAGCAGGCGCGCAGCTGGTCGGCGTGGCGTCGCCGGTGGCAGGTGTGGGTGAGGTGCATGAGATGAAAATGGATGGCGACATCATGAAAATGCGGGCTGTGCCAGTGCTTGATTTGCCCGCAGGCAAAACGGTAGAGCTCAAGTCCGGTGGCTACCACATCATGCTGATGGACTTGAAGCAGCCTTTGATCAGGGACAGCAGGGTTGCGCTAACGCTGATATTCAAGGATGCCAAAGGCGTGCAAAGCAAACTTGAATTGAATGTGCCAGTCCGTCCTTTGGCTCCAAGACACTGAATCGTTTACGCCGCTTCAGGCTGCTGGTTCAGCCGAACCAATAGGTCGTGATTGCCTTTGAGCTGGTGATTCGTCAGCGCGTTTTCAACACTGCACGCAGCGCCGTGTGGTTTGAATTAATTTGCAGTATCAGCCAGTCTCGACTGTTGCATTTTGCGAATATCTTCTGGCTTGCACTGTCTGACAAGGGTTTAACCTAGTCGGTGAGTTGGCGTTGACCCAAATAATGAACATCGTTAAAAGCCGTTAATCCGTAGCCAATTCATCAGTCAACAGGAGACAAATTCATGCAAGTCCAGTTCACCGTCAATGGCAAAGCCGCCAATATTGACATGCCCGACAACACGCTGCTGGTGCAGGCCCTGCGTGAAAAATTATTGCTCACGGGCACGCACGTAGGCTGCGACACCGCCCAGTGCGGCGCGTGCACCGTCATCATGAATGGCCGGGCGGTGAAGTCGTGCAACATGCTGGCCGCGCAGGCTCACGGTGCAGACATCACGACCATTGAAGGGCTGGCCGCCAAAGACGGCACCATGCACCCGATGCAGGCAGCTTTTAAAGAATGCCACGGCTTGCAGTGCGGCTTTTGCACCACCGGCATGGTGATGAGCGCGGTGGACTTGTGCAAGCACCACCCCAAGGCCAGCGAGATAGAAATACGTGAACACCTGGAAGGCAATATTTGCCGCTGCACCGGGTACCAAAACATTGTCAAAGCAGTTCGCACTGGCGCTGCTGCGATGGCTGCCTAACTCGCTGGGGAATTTTCACAAGGAGGTCAAGGAGGTCAAGGAGTAAGACAAATGAAGAGTTTGTTTTTTTATTTCTTTTTGACTTCCTCCTTGACCTCCCGATCTCCTTGTTCAACTGTACTTCTTAATCTCTTTCAGGAGCATTCTCATGGGCGCACCAGACTTTGTTAATTTGCCAAATATTGGCGTTCCAGTCCGTCGTAAAGAGGACTACCGCTTTTTAACCGGCGGCGGCCAGTACACCGACGACATCACGCTGGCCAACCAAAGCCATGCGGTTTTTGTGCGCTCGCCGCATGCACATGCCAATATCAAAAGCATTGATTTGACGGCAGCGAAAGCTGCGCCGGGCGTGCTCGATATTTTTGTCGGCACCGACGTAGCCGCTGACAAAATCAACGGTTTGCCATGCGGCTGGGGCATCACCAGTACCGACGGCAACCCGATGAAGGAACCACCACACCCGATCCTGGCGCAAGGCAAGGTGCGCTATGTGGGCGACCATGTGGCAATGGTGGTGGCTGAAACGCTGGAGCAGGCCAAAAACGCCGCTGAATTGGTCGAAGTCGATTACGACGTGTTGACCGCTGTGGTGAACGTGACCAAAGCCAAAACAGCCACTGCGCTGCATGAGGTAGCGCCTGACAACCATTGCTACAAATGGGCGATTGGCGACAAGGCAACGGTTGACGCGGCTTTCACGACTGCCGCGCATGTCACCAAAATCGATTTGACCAATAACAGATTGGTACCCAACGCGATGGAGCCGCGCGCGGCCATAGGTAGCTACAGCCGCGCAAACGACGACTACACGCTGTATGTGTCCAACCAGAACCCGCACGTCGAACGCCTGCTGCTCACTGCATTCGTGATGGGGTTGCCAGAGCACAAGGTGAGGGTGATTGCGCCTGACGTCGGCGGCGGTTTTGGCTCCAAAATTTACCTGTACGCCGAAGATGTCTGTCTGGTCTGGGCGTCCAAAAAGCTCAACCGCAACATCAAATGGACAGCTGACCGCAGTGAAGCTTTTGTCAGCGACGCGCACGGCCGTGACCATTCAAGCCACGCCGAATTGGCACTGGACAAAGACGGTAAATTCCTGGCCCTGCGTGTGCATACCGATGCCAACATGGGCGCGTATCTGTCAACTTTTGCGCCAGCTGTGCCGACCATTTTGTATGCGACTTTATTGGCCGGCCAGTACGCCACGCCACTGGTGTATTGCGAAGTTGATGCCTGGTTTACCAACACAGCGCCAGTGGATGCTTACCGGGGAGCGGGTCGGCCGGAAGCCACCTATTTGCTGGAGCGCATCGTCACCCGTGCAGGCTGGGAGCTGGGGCTGAGCCAGGACGAAATCCGCCGCCGCAACTTCATCACGACTTTCCCGTACCAAACGCCTGTCGCACTGCAATATGACGTGGGCAACTTCCCGGCGCTGCTGGCTCGTGCAAACGAGTTGGCCGACATTGCAGGCCTCCCCGCACGTCAGGCGGCATCAAAAGCCAAGGGCTTGCTGCGCGGCATTGGTTACTCCAGCTACATCGAAGCTTGCGGCCTGGCGCCCAGCAACATTGCAGGCGCGTTGGGCGCACGGGCAGGGCTGTTTGAATGCGGTGAAGTCCGTGTGCACCCCACTGGCAGCGTGACGGTGTTTACCGGCTCGCACAGCCACGGCCAGGGGCATGAAACCACGTTTGCACAGGTTGTAGCGGCGCGCTTGGGCATCTCTGTGGATGCAGTGGACATCGTGCACGGCGACACAGGCCGCGTCCCATTCGGCATGGGCACCTACGGCTCACGCTCCATGTCAGTGGGCGGCACGGCCATCATGAAGGCACTTGACAAAATTGAGACCAAGGCCAAAAAGATTGCAGCGCATCTGATGGAAGCCAGCGACGCCGATGTGGAGTTTGCCAACGGCGAATTCACCATCAAGGGCACAGACAAAAAAGTGACTTTTGGCCAAGTTGCATTGACGGCTTATGTGCCGCATAACTACCCGCTCGACAAGCTGGAGCCGGGTTTGAATGAAACCGCGTTTTATGACCCGACCAACTTCACCTTCCCGTCTGGCACTTACATCTGCGAGGTTGAAATTGACCCGGCTACAGGCACAGTCAAGGTCGAGCGCTTCACCGCGGTTGACGACTTCGGCAACATCATTAACCCGATGATTGTTGAAGGCCAGGTGCATGGCGGGCTGGTGCAGGGCATCGGCCAGGCGTTGCTGGAGAACTGCGTGTACGACGAAGAAACCGGCCAGCTTTTGACCGGCTCGATGATGGACTACACCATGCCGCGCGCTGACGACATGCCCAACTTCACACTGGACACGCTTTGCACACCGTGCAGCCACAACCCACTGGGAGCCAAGGGCTGCGGCGAAGCAGGCGCGATTGGTTCACCACCCGCTGTTATTAACGCGGTGCTCGACGCGCTCAAACCACTTGGCGTGCTTGACTTTGACATGCCCGCTACGCCTGGCCGCGTGTGGGAAGCCATTCAGTCTGCAAAACACCCATAACTCTTAGAACTTCAGGAGCAAACCATGTACGCATTTACTTTAGAACGCCCGGTAACTGTGCAAGACGCTGCCAGGCTGGCAGCCAGCGGATCCAAACCACTCGCTGGCGGCCAAACCCTGCTGGCATCGATGAAGCTGCGCCTGTCCAGCCCGGACAGATTGGCCGACTTGAGCGGCATCAAGGACATGAGCAGCATCACGCGCGACGGCAACAACATCGTGATTGGCGCCATGGCCCGCCATGCCGATGTGGCAACCCACGCTGAGGTGTTGTTTGCCATCCCCGCGCTGGCACATCTGGCTGGCAACATCGGTGACCGTCAGGTGCGCGCGATGGGCACGATGGGCGGCTCGGTGGCCAATAACGACCCTTCTGCCTGCTACCCCAGCGCCGTGCTGGCACTGGGCGCAACCATTCACACCACTGCTCGCAAAATTGAAGCAAAAGATTATTTTCAGGGCATGTTCACCACGGCGCTGAACGAAGGCGAGCTGATCACATCCATCAGCTTTCCGATCCCCAAGCGCGCTGCATATATGAAGTTCAAACAGCAAGCTTCGCGCTTTGCGATGGTCGGTGTGTTTATTGCGCAGTTTGACGGTGATGTCCGGGTTGCAGTAACGGGCGCATCAAGCGGCGGGGTGTTTCGCCATGCTGGGCTGGAGGCAGCTTTAAACAAAAGCTTTACGCCAGAAGCAGCAGCATCCGTCAAGATAGAAGCGACGGATTTAAACCACGACATTCATGCAACCGCAGCCTACCGAGCCAACATCATCAGCGTGCAAACGCAGCGTGGTGTGGCGATGGCGCTGGGTTGATTGGTGCTGAATAGTAGTTTTTGTTGTAATTACCTAGACAGCTGAAGAATTTTCAACGCGGAGAAGAGGAGAGCGCGGAGGACGCGGAGATTTAACTTAGAAATTCAGACGATCCTCTGTCTGTCAGGGTTTTCTCAGCGTCCTCCGCGTTACTCCTCCCCTCCGCGTTGAAATGACCCCGATTTCTACCTGCATAGTTCTTTTCAAGCATGTTTTAGTGCTCCAGCCCAATCAATACGGGCGCAAGCAGCTACTAAATAAATAGCAAATGATTCTTTTCCAAACCATTGATGCCCTGACAGCTGCGCTGCAAGAAGCCGGCTATTTTGCAGACCGTCGCCTGGCAACTGCTGTCTTTTTAGCCCTCAAACTCCAACGCCCCTTGCTACTCGAAGGCGAGCCGGGTGTGGGCAAAACCGAGCTGGCCAAGGCACTGGGCAAGGCGCTGCAACGCCAACTGATTCGCCTGCAATGCTACGACGGGCTGGAGCAGCGCGAAGCGCTTTACGAGTGGAACTATGCCGCGCAACTTCTGCATATGAGAGCTGCTGAGGGCAAGGGCGGTGCTACGGATGTGGAGCGTGAGGTTTACCAAGACCGTTATCTGATTCGCCGCCCACTGCTGCAAGCCCTGCAAGCGCCAGCGCCTGGTTGTGTGCTGCTGATTGACGAGGTAGACCGGGCAGATGAACCATTTGAAGCATTTCTGCTTGAGTACCTGGGTGAATATCAGGTCAGCATTCCTGAAATCGGCACCATCAAAGCCATTTGCCCGCCAGTAACGATTTTGACCAGCAACCGCACCCGCGAGCTGAACGACGCTGTCAAGCGCCGCTGCCTGTACCACTGGCTGGACTACCCGGAGCGTGCGCGTGAACTGGCGATTGTCAGGGCCCAGGTGCCCGAGGCAAGTGCGGAGCTGTCGGCGCAGGTCGCCATGTTTGTGGACAAGCTGCGCCGCTCCCCGTTTGGCAATGCGTTTGCGCGTGCGCCGGGCATTGCGGAAAGTGTGGAGTGGGCCAAGGCGTTGATTGCCCTCGATACGCTGGTGATTGACCCGGAAGTGGTGATGGACACCGCGGGAATTTTGTTCAAGCAGCGGGAGGATGTGACGGCGCTGACGAGTGAGATGGCGGCGTTGCTGCTGGCGCCTGAGGAAGTGGCTTGATCGCGTGCCCCCATCCCAGCCTTCCCCCGGAAGGGGAAGGAGCTAACACCCCAGCCTTTCCGATTGACTCCTTCCCCCACTGGGGGAAGGCAGGGATGGGGGCCTCCCCATGCAGCTAGGCGACTCCCGAGCAGGCAAACTTGCCGACAACATCACCGGCTTTGGCCGTGCCCTGCGCCGCGCAGGCGTCAAACTCGATAGCCACCGCATTGCTCTGGCGCACGACGCAGCAAGCCACGTCGGCATCACAGAAAAACAAGACCTCGCTGCGTTTGAAGCCGTCATGATCAGCCGCGAGCAAGACCGCGGCGTGTTCCGCGAACTCTTCGACGCCTATTTTCAAGACCCGAAAGTCGCCAACAAATTGCTCTCCCAACTGCTGCCCAGCGCTGAAGGAAAAGCCGAGCCCAGCAAGCGCAAGCCTCGTGTGCGTGAAGCCTTGGCACCACAGAAAAAATTCGGTCAACAAGCCAAACCGACTTCTGAAGACCAGAAAGTAGACTTTGACGCGGCCATGACCGCCAGCGACATTCAGCGTTTGCAGCACGCAGATTTCAATGCCCTGTCAGCCACTGAATACCGGCTGGTCGAACGCCTGGCGCGTGACATCAAGTTGCCACTGCCTCAATTTGCATCGCGCCGTACCCGCCCGGCTGCAACGGGTGCTCGCATGCACTGGCCGGGCGTGATGGGCCACGCTGCGCGTACCGGCGGCGAGCTGCTGCGGTTGCCACGGCTTGAACGCCAGCAAAAGCATTTGCCATTGCTGATACTTGTCGATGTGTCAGGCTCGATGGAGCGCTATGCACGCCTGCTGCTGGCTTTTTTACACGCCGCCACACGCCGCCATCCGCAGCGGGATGTGTTTGCATTCGGCATGGGTTTGACAGATTTAACCAAGGCCTTCAAGCAAGCCGACACCGACAACATGCTGGCCCATGCAAGCATGGCGATTGAAGACTTTGCAGGTGGCACGCAACTGGGCGCTTCGCTGCGAAGCCTGCGCACCCAGCACGCCCGCCGACTGGTGGGCAGGCGTACCATCGTGCTGATGATCACTGACGGGCTGGACACTGGCGAGCCCGCTGAGTTGGCACAAGAGCTTTGCTGGCTGCGCCGCTCTAGTGGCCGCGTGCTGTGGCTCAATCCGCTGCTGCGCTTTGACGGCTACGCCCCGCTGGCCCAGGGCGCTGCGGTGCTGCATCAACATGCCCACGGCATGCTGGCGGTTCACAATTTAAGCAAACTGGAAGAACTTGCCGCCAGCCTGGCCGCTCTAATGAAGAAATAGCGCAATGGAGAATTGTATTTTTTGTCATCCCGGGCTAGACGAGCCTGCCCCGGACCACGATCCGGGGGGATCCATGACTTTTGCAAGCCTTGTCAGAAGACGGGTTCATGGATTGCGGGTCAAGCCCGCAATGACACATATTTTTGAAGATTGACAAAAGGAAAACACCATGGACATGCAAGGCTCACGCCAACTCGCCATCACCCAGCAGCAAGCCTGGGACGCACTGAACGACCCGGCAGTGCTTAAAACCTGTATTCCGGGCTGCGACAAGGTAGAGCCGTCAGGTGACAACCAGTACGCCATTGGCATGAGCCTGAAAATCGGCCCCGTTTCGGCCAAGTTCAGCGGCAAGATCATCTTGAGCGACATCAACCCGCCCACCAGCTACAAAATCAACTTTGAAGGGCAGGGCGGCCCGGCTGGTTTTGGCAAGGGCGACTCAGCCGTTACCCTGACGCCCAACGATGACGGTTGCGCGCTGGCCTACACCGTGCACGCTTCGGTTGGCGGCAAGATTGCCCAGCTGGGCCAGCGGCTGATTGATGGCGCTGCCAAGTCGATGGCGGAAGATTTCTTCAAGCGCTTTGACAATGAAATGCAGCGCCAGCACCCGGATGCGTATGCCGCCAAGACGGTGATGGGTGTTGTCACGACCGAGCCGGCTGCCATGGGTGACATCAAAGAGGCCTCCAACGGAAAATGGTTGCTAGCGGCAGCGCTTGCTTTTGGGCTGGCTTTTGCAGTCTGGTTATATCTAAACTGATGCCATGGAAAATCTTGACGTGATGGTGCTGCGTACGCTGGCAAACTGGCGGGCAGAAGGCAAGCGTGCGCTGCTGGCAACCGTGGTCCGCACCTGGGGATCGTCACCCCGCCCGGTGGGCTCCATCATGGCGCTGTGTGAAACCGGCGCTGTGGTCGGTTCTGTATCGGGCGGTTGTATTGAAGACGATCTGATTGACCGGTTCACGCAGGCGTATGCGGGCAAGGATTCAAACAAAGCCATTCCCAGCGGCCCGCCCGGTTTCGTCAAATATGGCGTCACCGCCGACGAAGCGCATCGCTTTGGTTTGCCTTGTGGCGGCACACTTGAATTGCTGCTGGAATATGACCCGGACGCGTTGGCCTTGCAAGAGCTGGTCACAGCACTTGGGTCAGGCCAGTTGATGCAGCGCACTGTACAACTGTCAAGCGGTGCAGTAACACTGAGTGCCAATGTCGCCCCCGCTGAACTGACTTTGAGCAACACCG
>JAYUVG010000247.1:0-12430 GCA_043754255.1 Polaromonas sp.
GAGGGAGCTGATGCGGGTTCACTCCCTCTCCCGCCTGCGGGAGAGGGCGGGGGTGAGGGCTCGGCGTATTCAGAATTCCAGCCGCTTGAACCTATGGCAGTCATCAAAGGCGTAGAAGACCCCCTCACCCTCCTCAAATCCCACATCAAAAACACGCCCCAGCGCGTGCTGATCCTGGCCGAATCCGATGGCCGGCGCGAAAGCCTGCTGGACTTTTTGCGTGCCAGCGGTGTCAGCCCACCCGCCTTTGATTCGCTTGAAGACTTCCAGACCAGCCCTGAAAAACTCGGTATTGCCACCGCAGCTTTAAACGTTGGTTTCTCATGGCTTGAAGGCGACATCGACTTCATCACCGAGACCGAACTTTTTGCCGCAGGCATGGCGGTACGCCGCCGCAACAAAAAGCAGGAGAAAGTCAGCGATGTAGAAGCGCTGATCAAAGACCTGTCTGAGCTGAACGTCGGCGACCCGGTGGTGCACAGCGCGCACGGTATTGGCCGATACAAAGGTTTGATCAACATGGACTTAGGCCAAGGCCCAAGCGAATTCCTTCACCTGCAATATGCCGACGAAGCAACGCTGTATGTACCGGTCAGCCAGTTACAGCAAATCAGCCGCTACACAGGCGTCAGCGCCGACGAAGCGCCGCTGCACCGCCTGGGCGGCGCGGCGTGGGACAAAGCCAAACGCAAAGCCGCCGAACAGGTGCGCGACTCGGCTGCCGAGCTGCTGAACATTTATGCCCGGCGAGCCGCACGCGAAGGACACGCCTTCAGGTATTCACCGAACGACTACGAGAGCTTTGCCAACGACTTTGGCTTTGACGAAACCGCCGACCAGAGCGCGGCCATTCACGCAGTCATTCAGGACATGATCAGCCCGCGCCCGATGGATCGGCTGATTTGCGGCGATGTGGGTTTTGGTAAAACTGAAGTGGCGTTGCGCGCAGCCTTCATAGCAATTACTGGCGGCAAGCAAGTCGCCCTGCTCGCTCCGACTACGCTGCTGGCGGAGCAACATTTCCAAACGTTGTCAGACCGCTTTTCCAAATGGCCGGTCAAAGTTGCAGAGATGAGCCGCTTCCGGTCTGCCAAAGAAATCACAGCAGCGATTAAAGGCATTGCCGACGGCACGATTGACATCGTCGTTGGCACACACAAGCTGCTGAGCAAAGACATCAACTTCCAGCGCCTTGGCTTGCTCATCATTGACGAAGAACATCGCTTCGGCGTTCGTCACAAGGAAATGATGAAAGCCATGCGCGCTGAAGTCGATGTACTCACCCTCACCGCGACGCCAATCCCGCGAACACTGGGCATGGCGCTTGAAGGTTTGCGCGACTTGAGCGTGATAGCGACTGCGCCGCAACGCCGCCTTGCTATCAAAACCTTTGTGCGCAGCGAGAGCAATGGCGTGATTCGGGAAGCCGTCCTGCGCGAATTAAAACGCGGCGGACAGGTTTACTTTTTGCACAATGAGGTGGACACGATACAAAATCGCCGAGAACGGCTGGAGGCTCTGCTGCCTGAAGCGCGCATCGCTGTCGCCCACGGTCAGATGCCCGAACGTGAGCTTGAGCGGGTGATGAAAGACTTCATCGCCCAGCGCTACAACCTGTTGCTGTGCTCCACGATTATTGAAACCGGCATTGACGTACCGACCGCCAACACCATCGTGATGGCGCGGGCCGACAGGTTTGGCCTGGCGCAGTTGCACCAGTTGCGTGGCCGCGTGGGCCGCAGCCACCACCAGGCGTATGCGTATTTGATGGTGCCCGACATTGAAGGCCTGACCAGGCAGGCCAGTCAGCGGCTGGAAGCGATTCAGCAGATGGAAGAACTCGGCTCGGGCTTTTACTTGGCTATGCACGACCTGGAAATACGCGGTACAGGCGAGGTGCTGGGTGAAAGCCAGTCTGGCAACATGATGGAAATTGGCTTTCAGCTCTACAACGAAATGCTGGGCGAAGCGGTGCGTTGCCTGAAGGCTGGCATTGAGCCTGATTTGCTGAACCCAATGACGGCGACGACTGAGATCAACCTGCACGCGCCTGCCCTGCTGCCCGACGACTATTGCGGCGATGTGCACTTGCGTTTGAGCTTTTACAAAAAGCTGGCAACTGCCAAAAACACAGACCAGATCGATGCGCTGCTGGAAGAAATTGTTGAC
Source organism: Polaromonas sp. (assembly GCA_043754255.1). Classification (GTDB taxonomy): domain Bacteria; phylum Pseudomonadota; class Gammaproteobacteria; order Burkholderiales; family Burkholderiaceae_C; genus Polaromonas. Next base: position 2,170 of record JAYUVG010000247.1, read on the forward strand.
CGCTTTGGCAAGCTGCCGCCGCAAGGCCAGACGCTGATTGATGTGCATCGCCTGCGGGTGATTGCCAAGCCGTATGGTGTGGTGAAGGTTGATGCAGCACCTGGCGTGATCAACATCACGTTTAAAAAAGACCCGCCCATCGATTCAATGGCCATCATGCAACTGATTCAAAAAAACCGGCACATCAAGCTGGCCGGGAACGAAAAACTGCGCATTGAAAAGGAACTGCCCGAGGCCAAAGACAGGGCGCAGATGGTGCGCGATGTGCTGCGCAGTCTGGGTCAGCCAACGACAGCAAACGTGCCGGCTGCTGTCACTGCCTGAAAGGCCTGAGAGTTTGCGTGTCTAATACGAAAGTTATCACCACAACAACCAGGAGACTTGCTATGCAAATAGACACTCAAACCCGCCGAACTGCATTGAAATTAGCCACTGCCAGTTGCGCAGTTTTTGCCATCGGGCTGTCGGGCCAGGCTTTCGCGCAAAGCACGCCTGCCAAGTTTCCGGATCGGCCAGTCAAGTTCATCGTTGCGCTGGCAGCAGGCGGCAGCGTTGACATGATTGCGCGCACATTGGGTCAAAAACTCAACGCGTCCATGGGTCAGCCATTCGTGGTGGACAACCGTGCCGGCGCATCGGGTCAGATCGGCATGCCGCTGGTCAAGCAGGCACCAGCCGACGGCTACACGCTGGCAGTCTCACCAGCATCGTTTTTGACCACCAACAAAAGCGTCTTCAAGTCGCTGCCTTACGACCCTGAAACAGACTTCAGCCCGGTGTCCCTGCTGGTCAATTAGCCCATGGTGCTGGTCGTGACCAACAAGGCCAAGTACCCGACAGTTGCTGCGCTGCTGGCAGCCGCCAAAGCCGCGCCCGGCAGCATCACGTACGCCACGTCAGGCGACGGCAGCCCGCAGCACCTGGCGGGCCTGATGTTTGAAACCCGCACTCAGGCCAAGCTGCTGCACGTGCCTTATAAAGGCGGCGCACTGGCTGTCAATGACGCGCTGGCCGGCACGGTTGACGCGATGTTTGCCGTGATGCCAGAAGCCCTGCCCCATATCAAGTCAGGCAAGCTGACAGCACTCGGCGTGATGAGCCCGCAGCGTTCAGGCGTGCTGCCCAATGTGCCGACAATGGTCGAAAGCGGCTTTGCGGATATGAATCTGTCGGCCTGGATTGGCCTGCTGGCTCCAGCGAAAACCCCCAAACCCATCATTGACCAGCTGAATCGCGCTGTTGTAGCAGCGATGGACGCTGAGCTAAAGGGCAAACTTGCTGAAAGTGGCATGGAAGTCACCACCAGCACACCTGAAGCACTGCATCAGCTGATTGCACGCGACATCAAAGTGCATGCAGAACTGGTCAAAGCTGCTGGATTGGTTCCGCAATAAATCTGGCCTGAAAAGCGCACCAGAAGCCGACGCTTTTAGTGCGCGTGTGCAAACCGGCTGATCAGCGTCACCAGTCCAATGCCAGCCAGCAACCAGGCAATTTGCGCTGCCGTTTCACGCAAGGCAGCACGCTTTTGCAGTTGTGGAATCAGGTCAGCCAGCGCCACATAGACAAAGCTGCTGGACGCCAGAATCAAAAAGAATGGCAAATAGCTGTACAGCTGGTCAACCAGCAGATACCCCAACAAGCCGCCCAATGCCGTCACAGAGCCAGCCATGGACACCTTGACAAGTGCGACTCGCTGGTTGCTTGAAGACTGACGCAACACCACCAGATCGCCCATGTGGTGCGGCACTTCATGCGCCAGCACAGCCAGCGACGCCACAACGCCCAGCCGCATGTCGGCCATAAAAGCGGAGGCGATCAAGATACCGTCGCCAAAGCAGTGCACGCTGTCGCCAGCCAGCACTGCCCAGCCGCCGGATTTGACGCTGTGGCTATGCGGATGATGATGCTGATGGGAATGGTCATGCTGGCCATGCTCATGCCCGTGGTGCCACAGCTCTGCCTTGTCGAGCAAAAAGAAAAACACCAGCCCCGCCAATAACGTGGCAAAAAGGTCATGTGCACTGGCCTGGCTTTCAAACGCCTCGGGCAACAGATGCATGAAGGCAGTGGCCAGCAGCGCACCCGCAGCCAGGCTCAGCATATGCTGCGTGTAACGGGCAAAAAGGCCGAAGCTGAGTGCTGCGGCGAGCCAGACACTGCCGATGCCGGCAATCAGCGTACCCAAAATGATTGCTATTAAAATCATAGCTGCTTGCGCGCTTTTTATGTGGGCTAGAGCCCGATTTGATGCTTAAAATGTGCAAAAAAGCCGCCTCACGTTACCGTGGGCGGCTTTCAAATGTGAGGCTAGAGTTTAAGCCACGGCCAGCCACACCTGGCTATGCAACACCGTTTGTTTTGAACCAGGCCAGAGCCCGCTTGAACCCGTCGTCCGCCGCTTCCTTGCGAAAGCTCGGACGGTAATCGGCATGAAAAGCGTGCGGGGCATCCGGGTAAATCACGAACTCGGAAGCTTTGGCTGCTGCGTTGCCTTTGCCGCCTGCGTCAAGCAATGCAGCTTTCATCTGGTCAACCGTGGCAAGCGGAATGCCGCCGTCTTTTTCGCCATACAAGCCCAGCACAGGCGCGTTGATTTGCGCTGCCAGGTCAAGCGGATGCTTGGGTTGCAGCGCGCTGGCAGTGCCGACCAGGCGGCCATACCAGGCCACACCTGCTTTGACGTTTTTGCTTTGCGATGCGTATAGCCAGGTGATGCGGCCGCCCCAGCAAAAGCCGGTGATGCCCACCTTTTTTAAATCGCCACCATTTGCACCCGCCCATTTCACCGCGCCGTCCAGGTCGGCCATCACTTGCGCATCTGGCACTTTCGACACAACTTCAGCCATCAGCTTGGCCATCTCGCCATACTGGGTCGGGTCACCCTGGCGGGCAAACAACTCAGGCGCAATCGCAAGGTAACCGGCCTGGGCAAAGCGGCGCGCAGTATCGGCAATGTATTCATGCACACCAAAAATTTCCTGAATCACCAGAATCACAGGCAAGTTGGTTTTGCCTGTGGGTGCAGCGTAGAAAGCAGGCACTTTGAAGCCATTGACTTCAAATGTGGTTTCACCAGTCTTCAGACCATCGGATGAGGTTTTGATAGCTGTTTGCGCCATGATCGGCATGGCTGTTGCGGCGTAGCCAACGCCCAGTGCGGCCTTGAGTGCGGTGCGGCGTGATGCGCCTGCATCAGTGCTTTTGCCTGGCAACAGGGCATCAAATTCTGATTTTTGGTCTTGGGTCAGCATGTTTTTTCTTTCGGTACGGAGGTTCGTCATGATCAGATAGTGTGCAAACAGGCGGAGTTTATTCGTTCGGCAGCGTTTTTGTGCGCTGTCGTAAAAATCCAGTGGCATTGTCTATACTTCAATGAAGTAATAAGGTAATACCATGCTCCAAACTTCGAAACTTACAACCAAATACCAGGCCACCGTCCCCACCAGCGTGCGCAAAGTGTTGCAGCTCAAGGCGGGGGATATGCTGGGCTTTGAGATTAACGGCGATGAAGTCAAACTGCGCCGCGCAACGCCGCTTGATCTGGCATTTATCCGGGCGCTAGAAGCCACGCTGCCCGAGTGGGCCAGCAAGGAAGATGACCTGGCGTTCAAAGGTTTGTGATGCAGGACTTGCGGCTTGCACCTTTTGACGTGGTGGTTGTGCCCTTCCCCTTCACTGACCGCAACGCCAGCAAGCGCCGACCAGCGCTGGTATTGAGCAGCGTCAAATTCAATCAAACAGCCCAGCACAGTGTGCTGGCCATGATCACCAGCGCCGGGCAATCAAGCTGGCCAGACGACCATTTCATCGAAGACTTTGATGCTGCTGGCTTACCCACTGAATGCGTGATTCGGCTCAAACTGTTCACCCTCGACCACAGATTGGTGATTCGCAAGGCGGGCGCGTTAGGAGCGCCGGATCAGCAGAAGTTGCGGTTGAGGTGGAAGGGGATGCTGGTGACTTAGGAAACTTGGCCAAGTTGGCTATTTTTAGCTAGTTGCGATAAACTTGTGCAAAGTTTTTATCAGGAGCTTCCAGACATGCAAGTCAATATTTTGCAAGCCAAAAACCAGCTGTCTCAACTCATCAAGTACGCCCAGGCTGGTGATGAGGTGGTCATTGCCAATCGGGGGGCGCCCGTGGTACAGCTTATAAAGGTAGCGCCAGAAAAAGCGAACTTTGCGAACAAAGCGGCGAACCCTGATTTTTTGCGTTGGCTTGAAGCCAATCCTTTACCTCGCCACGCCAGAAGCACCGCGCAAGAAATTGATGCAGGCATTGCTGAAGAACGCAGTTCTTGGGACTGACATATAAGGTTGATTTATGGGCCTGATATACCTTGATGCGTGCCTTGTGATTTACGCGATTGAAGAGCACCCGGTTTGGGCAGGCGATGTGCGTACTGCTTTAAGCAATGAGCCGGACGCACGCTTTGCGGTATCGCCACTTATCAAAATGGAATGCTTGGTCAAGCCCCTGAAAAGCGGAGACATTGCCATGCAGCGCCGATATGAAGCAGGTATGAACGAACTTGTTCAATTGCCTATGAGCGAGACAGTATTTCTGCAAGCGGCCATGCTACGCGCCCGCTTCGGTTTAAAAACCCCAGATGCATTGCACTTGGCTTGCGCGCAACATCATGGTTGCACGGCATTGTGGACCAATGATGACCGCTTGGCGCAAGCTGGGCATGGACTGGCACAGAATATTTTGAGGCAGACCTGACGCGTACATCAGTGCGCTTTCTCCCAGTTGTCCCCCACCCCAATCTCAGCCAACAGCGGCACTTTTAATTCAGCCACTTCCGCCATCAGCCGCGGAATCTCCACCCTCACCCACTCGACTTCTTGAAGCGGCACTTCAAACACCAGCTCGTCATGCACCTGCATGATCATTTTTGTTTTGCGGTTTTCGCTGTCCAGCACTTCCAGCACCTTGTTCATGCTGAGTTTGATCAGGTCAGCCGCTGTGCCTTGCATGGGCGCGTTGATTGCTGCGCGTTCTGCACCTTTTTGACGCGGGCCATTGGGAGAGTTGATCTCTGGCAGGTACAGCCGGCGGCCAAAAACAGTCTCTACATAACCTTTGCTTTTGGCAGACAGACGCGTCACATCCATATAGTTTTTAACGCCTGGGTAACGCTGAAAATACTTGTCGATGTAGGCTGCCGCAGCTTTGGTTTCAATGCCCAAGTTGCGCGCCAGGCCAAAGCTGCTCATGCCGTAAATCAGGCCAAAGTTGATCACCTTGGCATAGCGGCGCTGCTCACTGCTGACCTCATCAACAGCTACGCCAAAAACCTCAGACGCTGTGGCGCGGTGCACATCAATGCCTTCGGTAAAAGCGCTGAGCAAGGCAGCGTCTTCACTGATGTGCGCCATGATGCGCAGCTCAATTTGTGAATAGTCAGCACTGGCAATCACGTTTCCAGGTGCCGCCACAAAGGCTTCCCGCACCCGGCGGCCTTCAGCGGTTTTGACGGGAATGTTTTGCAGGTTTGGATCGTTGCTGCTCAAGCGTCCCGTCACGGCCACAGCCTGCGCGTAGTGGGTATGCACGCGGCCTGTGCGTGGCAACGCCAATTGCGCCAGCTTGTCGGTGTAAGTGCCTTTCAGTTTTGACAGGCTGCGATGCTCCAGCAGCTTGGCTGGCAACGGGTAATCTTCAGCCAGCTTTTCGAGTACTTCTTCGTCGGTGCTGCGCGCGCCACTTGGCGTTTTTTTAATGACCGGCATGCCCAGCTTGTCGAAGAATATTTCACCCAGCTGCTTGGGACTACCGAGGTTAAACGGCTGGCCTGCAATTTCGTACGCCTCCGTCTCCAGCTGCACCAGACGCAGGCCCAATTCGCCACTTTGTCTGGCCAGCATCGGCCCGTCAATCAGCACGCCTTGTCTTTCAATGCGGTACAGCGATTCGCTGCTTTCGATTTCCAGCTCATAAACAAAACGCAGCTTTTCAATGGCCTGTAGTTGTGGCCAAAGCAATTGATGAACGCCCAGGGTCTGGTCAGCGTCTTCGCACGAATATTCAGCTGCCTTTGCAACATCTACCTGGTTGAATTTGAGCTGGTGCGCACCTTTGCCGCACAGGTCTTCAAACGTGATGCCGCCGCGCCCGAGGTGCCGTGCAGCAAGGCTTGTGAGGCCATGTGGTTTGTGCACCTCCAGTACATAGCTTTGCAACATGGTGTCGTGCGCGTAGCCTTGCACCTCAATTCCGTGATTGGCAAATACATGCCGGTCGTATTTGATGTGCTGGCCGAGTTTGAGTTTGGCCGGGTTTTCAAGCCACGGCTTAAGCCTGGCCAACACCTCATCACGCGGCAGTTGCGCTGGCGCGTCGGGGTAGTCGTGGGTCAGCGGAATGTAGACCGCCTCACCCGGTTTGATACAAAAGCTGATGCCCACAATCTCGGCGCGCATTTCGTCGAGCGAAGTCGTCTCGGTGTCCAGCGCTACCAGCTCAGCAGCTTGCAGTTTGACCAGCCAGGCGTCAAAAGCTTCCCAGCTAAAAATGGTGTCGAAAGCCAGTGTGCTGGGTTTCAAAGGCACAACTGGCGTTGCGTCAGGCTCGTCAAACAAGCCCGGGGCTGACTTGACTACAGGCTTTGCGGTCGCTACCGCTGGCTCGTCGCCCACCAGCGCCCTTGCCATGCTTTTAAAGCCATACTTCTCATAAAAAACGGCCAAAGCCGATGTGTTCAGCGCGCTAAAAGCTATGGAATTCATAGCAGGCAAGCCATCGACAAACTCACTTAAATCGCAGTCTTTTTTAATCGTGACAAGCGCCTTGCCCTGTGGCAACCAGCTCAGAGATGCACGCAGGTTGTCACCCACAGCGCCTTTGATGTCAGCTGCATGGGCCACCAGGTTGTCAAGCGAGCCGTATTCCAGCAGCCATTTCACAGCGGTTTTAGGCCCGCATTTGGGCACGCCCGGCACGTTGTCTACCGTGTCGCCGACCAATGCCTGGTAGTCCACCATCAGGTGCGGCGGCACGCCAAACTCAGCTTCTACACCAGCCAAGTCGCGGCGCTTGTTGTTCATGGTGTCAATCACGGTGATGTGCTGATCGACCAGCTGGCTCAAGTCCTTGTCGCCGCTGGAAATGATGACTTCAATGCCCTGGCTGGAGGCCATGCAGGCCAGCGTGCCAATCACGTCGTCGGCTTCAACGCCTGGCACGCACAGTATGGGCCAGCCCATCAGTTTGACCACCTCATGCACCGGCTCAATCTGACTGCGCAAATCAGGCGGCATCGGCGAGCGGGTGGCTTTGTAGGCCGGGTACAGCGCGTCGCGAAAAGTGGAGCCCTTGGCGTCAAACACGCAGACGGCGTAATCCGCGCGGTAGTCTTTGCGCAGCTTTTGCAGCATGTTGACCATGCCCCGAATCGCGCCTGTGGCCGGGCTGGCAGGGTCAGCAGGATCGGCTCTGAGGTCAGGCATTGCGTGAAAGGCGCGGTACAGGTAGCTTGAACCATCGACCAGCAGAAGGGTTTTGTTGTCAAGTGTCATGGCGGAATTGTCGGGTATTTGTGTCTGCCTCTGGCACAGTGTTTTTTGCCCCCGTCGGGCGCTGCCACCAGCCTACAATCAACCCATGAAAAACGCATTTTCCTTCTCTCGCAACAGCGCAATTGGCCTGCTTCTGACCACGCTGGGTGCAACTGCCATCGCGCAAACCGACCTGCAAATACCCGCCGCCAAAGGCAGGCCAGAGCAGACGATCCAACAGATTAGGACAGAAGACGCAGGCTCGCGCATTGATGAAGTGCGGGTTGGCGGGGTTACCCAGAGCATCGTGGTGCAGCCAAAAACTGGCACCGACCTGCCGGCCTATGAAGTCAAGCCATCAGACACGGCCCGGGGAGCAGCACCTCTATCCAATAAAAGCGACACGAACGGCCCGCGTGTCTGGAACGTGCTCAAGTTTTAATGCCTCACATTGTGATCTGAGGCATGGCTGTCTACACCGAAGTCTCGTTTGATGAGGCTGCTGACTTTTTGCAAACTCTGCAGTTGGGGACGTTGCAAAGCATCAAGCCCTGCAGTGGCGGCATTGAAAACACCAATTACTTTGTAGATACCGATCAAGGCAGTTTTGTACTGACCCTGTTTGAACGCCTGACGTTTGAACAACTGCCGTTTTACCTGGAGCTGACCCGGCATCTGGCCAGGCATGGCGTTCCGGTTCCTGACCCAACCCCTGACGCGGCTGGCCACCTTGTGCACCGACTGAAAAACAGGCCCGCAGCCGTGGTCAGCATGCTGAGTGGCCAAAGTCAATTGCAGCCAACGCTGGCACACTGCGCCAGCGTTGGCGCCATGCTGGCTACCATGCACCTTGCGGGTCGGAACTTTAATCTGAGCCAGCCAAATCTGCGCGGCCTGCCGTGGTGGAACGCAACCGTGCCTGCCGTGTTGCCGCACATCACTTCAAGTCAGCAAAGCCTGCTGCTCAGCGAGCTGGCTTATCAAAACCATGTGGCTGCATCTTCTGGCTACAAGGCATTGCCCGTGGGTGTTATTCACGCAGACCTGTTTCGCGACAACGTGATGTTTGCAGGCGATGAACTGACCGGTTTTTTTGATTTCTACTTTGCCGGATGCGACACCTTTCTGTTTGACATCAGCGTTTGCCTGAACGACTGGTGCATTGACCTGGCCACCGGCCAGCATGATGGCGCAAAAGCCCAATCCTTTCTGACCGCATATCAAACTGTGAGAGCCCTGACAATGCAGGAGCGCCAGCTACTCCCCGCAATGGCACGTGCTGGCGCTTTGCGGTTTTGGCTGTCGCGTTTGTGGGACTTTTATTTGCCGCGCGAAGCCAGCATTCTCAAAGCGCATGACCCGACACACTTTGAACGGGTGCTGCGCCAGCGGGTTTTGCATCCAGTTTGTATTTGCTGACGTATACATTCCTTACTTAACCATGAAATTAAACATTGTTCCCGCCCGCACTGGCTTGGCCTGGGTCAAACAGGGCGTCAAAACCTTTTTGCAGCAGCCATTGGCCCTGTCTGGCCTGTTTTTCATGTTTATGGCGCTGCTGTCGATTGCATCGCTGTTGCCCTTTATCGGCTCTGCCCTGGCACTTGCCTTGTTGCCAGCAGCCACGCTGGGTCTGATGGCTGCTACCAAAGAAGCAACCAAGGGCAAGTTTCCGATGCCGCTGATTTTGATCAGCGCTTTTCGCGCTGGCCAGCAGCGGCTCAAAGCCATGATCGCGCTTGGGGCGATGTACGCCGTCGGGTTTTTGCTCATCATGGGCATCTCCAGCCTGATAGATGGCGGGCAGTTTGCCAGGCTATACCTGGTGGGCGGGAAAATCACGCAAGAGTTGGTGTTGCAAAGCGATTTTCAGGCAGCCATGTGGGTCACGCTGGCGCTGTATCTGCCCCTGTCATTGATGTTTTGGCATGCGCCGGCGCTGGTGCACTGGCACGGCGTGGCGCCTGTCAAAAGTGTGTTTTTCAGCCTGATGGCCTGCTACAAAAACTTTGGTGCCTTCACTGTCTACGGCCTGGTCTGGCTGGGCATGTTTATGCTGGCCATGATGGCGGTAGGGGTGGTGGCAGCACTGTTTGGCAATGCTGCTTTTGCCACGCTGGCCATGTTTCCGATTGCACTGGTTTTTTTCGCCATGTTTTTCACATCGATTTACTTTACGTTTCAAGACAGTTTTGAAGCTACTGAAGGAGCACCCAATGACACAGCACAGCCTTGACGGTCGCAAGGAAAAAGAAGTCACCTGGTTCGAGCGCCGCGAGGTGATGAAAGCCGCTGCGGCGTGGCTGGTCATGGGCGGCTTGCCAGCCGCTATTGCCCAGCAGCGCAGCAATGTGGTGCAGCTGACAGGTGATGCCTTGCTCAATGGCAAACGCCTGATGCCCAACCAGACCATACAAACCGGCGATCAGGTTCAAACCGGGCCTGGCTCCAACCTGATTTTTGTGATGGGAAACGCGTCCTTTCTGGTGCGGCAAAACTCATTGATTACCGTGGAACGCGGCGCAACCTTGAACACAGCCAGCTTGCTGCGCATAGCCACCGGCGCGGTTGCCAGCGTGTGGAGCAAAGGCAGCAGCAAAGGCATCATCACCCCTACCCTGACCGTCGGGATCCGGGGTACAGGTGTGTATGCCGAGGTCATGCCCAACCAGGGCAACCGTACCTATGTTTGTAATTGCTACGGCACGGTAGAGCTGGATGCCGGCGGCAGTCAGAAGCTGTCACAGGCCCAATACCAC
>JAYUVG010000248.1:0-3477 GCA_043754255.1 Polaromonas sp.
GTTTTTATGACCGCGTACATGTAAGACCTCTTAAAACCTATTCAATTGACTAAACCGAATAAATAATGTTCACTGCAAAAGGATTTTCGCAGAACCCAAGATTCTAGCATGCTGCGTGAAAATGGCTGTATCGGGGAAACTATCGTTCCTGCCCGGCTTTGCCCGCGGTTCAGCTTCTTATAATCAAAATATTCATCCAACAAAAATTTTTCTTTGTCTGTCAATTCAAGTCACACCGCTGCTGCTTTAACCCTGATCGCTGACGACATGAGCGGCATGGATCGGGTCATCGAACGCCGCCTGAAGTCCAGCGTGCCACTGGTTAGCCAGGTTTCCCGGTACATCATTGCTGCCGGCGGCAAAAGGCTGCGGCCTGCCTTGCTGCTGTTGATGAGTGCAGCGCTTGGCTACAAAGGCGAGCAACGCCTGAACATGGCGGCAGTGGTTGAATTTATCCACACAGCAACCCTGTTGCACGATGACGTTGTGGATGAATCAACGTTGCGCCGCGGCAGAGCCACTGCCAATGAGGTGTTTGGCAATCCCGCCAGCGTGCTGGTCGGAGATTTTCTGTATTCGCGCGCATTCCAGATGATGGTTGAGGCAGGCGACATGCGGATCATGCAGACATTGTCTGAGGCCACCAATGTCATCGCAGAGGGCGAAGTGTTGCAGTTGATGAACATGCACAACGCGGGCCTGAATGAAGACGATTACCTGTTGGTGATCCGCTCCAAGACAGCCAAATTGTTTGAAGCCAGTGCCCGGCTTGGAGCGTTGCTGGCCCAGTCCATCCCCGAGGTTGAACAATATTGCGCAACCTATGGCCAGGCACTGGGAACGGCTTTTCAGGTTATCGACGATGTCCTTGACTATGACGGTGATGCACAGGTTATGGGCAAGAATCTGGGCGATGACCTGCGCGAGGGCAAGGCAACGCTTCCGCTGATCATTGCCATGCAACGCGCCAGCAAGAGTGATTGCGCAACGATCAAGCTCGCTATTGAAACCAGCGGCCTGGAGAATATGGCGCAGATCATCGGCATCATTGAAAAAACTGGCGCGCTTGAGGCGACCCGCGAAGTTGCCGCCAGCGAGGCACAACGGGCATTGAATGCGCTGGAAAATCTGCCGCAAAACAATTACAGTCAGGCCTTGCGTCAGCTTGCCTCGCAATTGCTGGGCAGGCGTGCCTGAAGATGGTTAACCTGACACTCTCCCAACAATGAAAGTTACATGGCCGCTGTCGAATCCCTGAGCAAAGAAACTTCAACTGTGGCCCTGCCCGGGCTGGGACGGGCATTGGTCATTGCCGGCAAACTCGGGCAAAAAGCCGCAGAAGATCTTTTTCACAAAGCCAAAATCGGGCGCAGCAGTTTTATTGCCGAGCTGACTGGCTCTGGCGTCGTCTCTGCTTCGGACCTGGCACACACCATGTCTTTGTCGTTTGCTGCTCCCTTGCTGGATCTGGATGCCATTGACATTCAGCGTCTTCCCAAAGGCTTGCTGGACGCCAAAATTTGCCAGACTTACCGGATTGTGGTGCTCAGCAAACGCAGTAATCGCCTGCTGGTTGCCACAGCTGATCCGTCTGATCAGGAAGCGGCAGAAAAAATCAAGTTTTCAACCCAGATGGGCGTGGACTGGGTTATTGCGGAATACGACAAGCTGACCAAAATGGTGGAGGCTTCCACCACGTCTGCTGCCGAGGCCATGGAAAGCCTGATTGGCAATGACTTTGAATTTGACGAATCTACCACTGAAATGGTTTCAGAATCCCCAGACACGGGAGCCTCTGAGGTCGAAGATGCGCCGGTCGTCAAGTTTTTGCAAAAGATGCTGCTTGACGCTTTCAGCATGCGCGCATCCGATCTGCATTTTGAACCGTTTGAACACAGCTACCGTGTACGCTTTCGGGTAGACGGAGAACTGCGAGAAATTGCATCACCACCTGTGGCGATCAAGGAAAAACTGGCGGCCCGCATCAAGGTGATTTCCAGACTTGATATTTCAGAAAAGCGCGTGCCGCAAGACGGCAAAATGAAACTGAAAATTGGGCCAGACCGTGTGATTGACTTTCGCGTCAGCACCCTGCCCACCATGTTTGGCGAAAAAATTGTGATTCGTATTCTGGATCCGAGCAGCGCCAAACTTGGCATTGATGCGCTGGGCTATGAGCCAGTTGAAAAGGCTCGCTTGCTGGCGGCGATTGGCAGACCGTACGGCATGGTGCTGGTGACAGGGCCAACCGGCTCAGGCAAAACCGTGTCGCTCTACACCTGCCTGAATATTTTGAATACGCCCGGCATCAACATTGCCACAGCTGAAGACCCGGCTGAAATTACCTTGCCCGGTGTCAATCAGGTCAGCATGAATGAGAAGGCTGGCATGACGTTTCCAGTTGCTCTCAAAGCCTTTTTGCGGCAAGACCCGGACATCATCATGGTCGGTGAAATTCGCGACCTGGAGACGGCTGATATTTCCATCAAGGCAGCACAGACCGGTCACCTGGTGCTGTCAACTTTGCACACCAACGACGCACCGACCACATTAACGCGCATGCGCAACATGGGAATTGCGCCTTTTAACATTGCGTCAAGTGTGATCCTGATAACAGCACAGCGGCTGGCCCGGCGCTTGTGTCCCAACTGCAAGGCACCGGCCGACATTCCGCGCGAAACATTGCTGGAGGCTGGCTTCAAGGATGCAGATGTTGATGGCAGCTGGACCCCTTTTCGCCCGGTCGGTTGTTCCATGTGCAACAACGGCTACAAGGGCCGGGTTGGCATCTACCAGGTCATGCCGATCACTGAAGAAATTCAGCGCATTATTTTGCGCGACGGTACGGCCCTGGAGATTGCCGAACAAGCGCAAAGTGAAGGCGTCAACAGCCTGCGGCAATCAGGTTTGTACAAAGTTAAAATGGGGATGACATCGCTGGAAGAAGTTTTGGGCTGTACCAATACATGACGGATTTGATTTGCATGTGACCTGCAGCTGACCCACGACACCGTAACCTTCAAATAACAACGAGAAAAAACCATGGCTGCAGTTCTTAAATCTGTTCAGGAATTTGTATTTGAGTGGGAAGGCAAGGACCGTGGCGGCAAGCAGGTCAAAGGGGAAATCCGTGCGGCTGGTGAAAACCAGGTCAAGGCGGCCTTGCGGCGTCAGGGTGTCTTGCCCGGCAAAATAAAAAAACGCCGCATGCGCTCAGGCAAGTCCATCAAGCCAAAAGACATCGCCATCTTTACCCGCCAGCTGGCCACCATGATGAAAGCCGGCGTGCCGCTGTTGCAATCGTTTGACATTGTGGGCCGCGGAAACCCCAACGCAAGTGTGACCAAGCTGCTGAACGACATCCGCACTGACGTTGAGACCGGCACCTCGTTGTCCTCTGCTTTTCGCAAATACCCGCTGTATTTCAATGCGCTGTATTGCAACCTGGTTGAAGCCGGTGAAGCCGCTGGTATTTTG
>JAYUVG010000249.1:0-25628 GCA_043754255.1 Polaromonas sp.
GCCGGTGAAGCCGCTGGTATTTTGGAGGCGCTGCTGGATCGGCTGGCTGTCTACATGGAAAAAACCGAAGCCATCAAGTCGAAAATCAAGTCGGCCCTGATGTACCCTGCTTCTGTCGTCATCGTGGCTTTTGTCGTGGTGGCAGTGATCATGATATTTGTGATTCCAGCATTCAAAGAGGTGTTTTCGTCTTTCGGCGCTGACCTGCCAGCGCCCACGTTGATCGTGATGGCCATCAGCGAATTTTTCGTCAAGTGGTGGTGGCTTATTTTCAGCAGCATTGGCGGGGGCATTTACTTTTTCATGCAGGCCTGGCAACGCAATGCAAAAGTCCAGCGCTTCATGGACAGGGCGCTGCTGAAGGTTCCGGTGTTCGGCGCGTTGATTGAAAAATCCTGCATTGCGCGCTGGACGCGAACCTTGTCAACCATGTTTGCAGCTGGCGTGCCGCTGGTTGAAGCACTCGATTCGGTGGGCGGTGCATCAGGCAATTCGCTGTATGCGGACGCCACTGAAAAAATCCAGCAGGAAGTATCGACCGGCACCAGCCTGACAACGGCCATGACCAATGCCAACCTGTTTCCATCGATGGTGCTGCAGATGTGTGCAATTGGCGAAGAATCAGGATCGGTTGACCACATGCTGGGCAAGGCGGCTGACTTTTATGAGGCTGAAGTTGACGAAATGGTGGCTGGTTTGTCCAGCCTGATGGAGCCCATCATCATTGTGTTTTTGGGCACTCTGATTGGCGGCATTGTGGTGTCGATGTACCTGCCGATTTTCAAGCTTGGTCAAGTCGTTTGATGCTGGACACTTTGCCGTGGGAAGCCTTGACTGGGTTGGCTGCTTTTTTGGGATTGCTGGTCGGCAGCTTTTTGAATGTGGTGATTTACCGCCTGCCCAAAATGATGGAGCAGCAATGGGCTGCGGAATGCGCGCAACTCTCCGCTCAAGGCGAGACAGATCCTGAACCTGCCATTGAAAAATTTTCATTGCTGTCGCCGCGTTCGCGTTGCCCGGCCTGCGGGCACGCCATTGCCTCGTATGAAAACATACCGGTGGTGAGCTATCTTTTTTTGCGTGGCAAATGCTCGTCCTGCAGCACACCTATCAGCTGGCGCTACCCGGCCGTTGAAGTAACAGCAGGGCTGCTGTTTGCTTTTTGCGCATGGCGCTGGGGCAATACCTTCACAACGCTGGCATGGTGCGGATTTTCAGCCGCCTTGCTGGCTCTGGCTTTGATTGACTGGGACACCACACTGCTGCCAGACGACATCACTTTGCCGTTGCTTTGGGCGGGGCTGGTTCTGTCAGCGATTGGCCTGATTCCTGATCTGAAACTGCAAGATGCGGTGTGGGGCGCTGCTTTCGGCTACACATCACTGTGGGGCGTGTACTGGGCATTCAAGCTGGTGACTGGCAAGGAGGGTATGGGCTACGGAGACTTCAAGCTGTTTGCGGCATTGGGCGCGTGGTTCGGCTGGTCGGCGCTGGTGCCGATTATCTTGATGGCCTCGATCATCGGTGCGATAGTGGGCATTGCCATGAAATTTACCACTGGTCTGCGTGAGGGCGGCTACATTCCTTTCGGACCTTTTTTGGCGGGAGCGGGCTTTACCGCCCTTGTGTTTGGCCCACAGTCCATCCTCAGGTTTATAGGACTTTAAGTGTTACGTCTTGGCTTGACCGGCGGTATCGGCAGCGGCAAAAGCACTGTCGCAAATTTATTGGAGAGCAGCGGCGCAACACTGATCGATGCAGACGCGATTTCCCGTGCTACTACTGCGCCTGACGGTTCTGCCATGGCAGCCATCGCCGCGCAGTTTGGCAGCACACTGGTTACCCGGCAAGGTGCTTTAAACCGTGACGCCATGCGCCAGCTTGTATTTGCCAACCCGCTGGCGCGCCGCCAACTCGAAGCGATCATTCACCCGCTGGTGAGCCGCGAATCTGAACGCCTGGCTGAGCAGGCGCTGCTGTCCGGCTGCAGTTTGCTGGTGTTTGATATTCCTTTGCTGGTTGAGTCCATGCGCTGGCGTCAGCGACTGCACCGGGTGCTGGTGGTTGACTGCGACGAAGCATTGCAAATCAGCCGTGTGGTGTTGCGCAGCAACTGGACGCCTGAAGCGGTTGAACAAGTTATGGCCCAGCAAGCGACGAGAAGCCAGCGCCGGGCCGCTGCCGACATCGTGATTTACAACCAGGGAATCACGCTGGCAGAACTGGCTGAACAAGTCAGGCATGTTGTGCAGCGCATCACGCTATGATTTGGTTTACACATTGAGCTTGCCTGACAACATAGACCCCTCCGTGATACTTTACGAATACCCTTTCAACGAACGCATACGCACGTATTTGCGCCTGGAGCAGCTGTTTCGCCGCCTCGGTGAACTGGTAGCGCGCGAACATCCGCTGGATCACCATTACGCCATTGCCACGATGTTTGAGGTGATGGACGTTGCTGCCAGAGCTGATTTGAAAACCGATGTCCTCAAAGACCTTGAAAAACAAAAGCATGTTTTAAACGGCTACCGGGGCAATCCGGCAATCGCCGAGAGTGTGCTGGACGAGGTAACTGGCCAGCTGGACAGCTGCTTTGCCGGTCTGTCTTCGTTGCCGGGCAAAGCTGGGCAATCCCTGACTGAAAACGATTGGCTGATGAGCATACGCAGCCGGGTCGGGATTCCGGGCGGCACTTGCGAGTTTGATCTGCCAGCCTATTTTGCGTGGCAACACCTGCCGGCACTGACCCGCCAGCAGGATTTGCAGCGCTGGGTTGCCACACTGGTACCGCTGGCAGAGTCGATTGGCCTGTTGCTCAAACTGGTACGTGATTCGGGTGCTGCGCAAATGGTGACAGCTCCTGGCGGTGTCTACCAGCAAAACCTGCCGCAAGGCCGCGCTTTTCAATTGCTGCGCTTGCGCATTGACCCGGCGCCGGGGCTGATTCCTGAAATCAGCGGCAACCGCCTGATGGTGTCGGTGCGGCTGATGCGCCATGAAAGCGATGACCGTCTGCACGCGGCCAATGTAGACACCTCGTTTGAGTTGACGCTTTGCGCCTGACCTCAGCACAGTATGAAAAACACCGCAGAAAAACTGCCGATTCCAAAAACAGTAGTTTGCCCAGCTTGCAAGGGCGATAGCGTGTATTCGCCCCAAAATGTCTATCGCCCTTTTTGTAGCCAGCGTTGCAAAAACATTGACTTCGGTGCCTGGGCCAGTGAAGACTTCCGGATGGCAACAGAGACGCCGCCAGACGACGCATCGTATGGCGATCCAAAACTTCAATAAATCAGAAAGTCACCAATGAAAACCTGCACCATCAACGCCCTGCTGTTAACCGCCATGCTGAGCGTCGGCTTGGCAGGTTTCGCGCAGGCACAGGCTCCTGAAGTGTTGAACCCGCCGACAAAGTCCACGGCGAAGAAAAAAGCCAAAAAACAAAAAGCGCAAGGCTCTAATGCCAAATTCTATTCAGGCTCGGGAGAGACCAACAAACAGCGCGACTCGCGCCTGAAACGCGAATGCAAAGGCCAGGTCAATGCCGGTGCGTGCGCCGGTTATACACGCTAAGCCTGTAAAGCTCAAGCTGCTGGCGCACTCAGCATTTGCTGTAGCTCGCCACTCTCATACATCTCCATCATGATGTCTGAGCCGCCAACAAATTCACCCTTGACGTAAAGCTGTGGAATCGTCGGCCACTGGCTGTATTCCTTGATGCCCTGGCGAATCTCGCCGTCTTCCAGCACATTGACAGTCACCGGTTTAGGCACGCCGCAGGCTTTCAGCACAGCAATCGCCTTGCCAGAAAAACCGCACTGCGGGAAGCTGGGATTGCCTTTCATAAACAGCACCACGTCGCTGGATTTAACGATCTGGTCAATGCGGGTTTGGGTAGCGTCCATGGGTCTGTCCTTTAAAAATATCAATGATGCGATTATCCCGCGATTTCTATTCTGGCCACTGGCCGCCTGAACATCGCTCAATGTCTGCCAAATCCATCCGGCTTTGTACCTGCTGAAAGCCTCGCTGGAGCAATAACCCGCGCACATCTGCTGCCTGGTTATAACCATGTTCCAGAATCAGCCAGCCACCCGGTTGCAAATGTCCCGGGGCCTGTTGCACGATCTGGCGTATATCTTTCAGGCCGTCGGCGCCGGACGTCAAAGCGTTTATCGGCTCATGCGTCAAAGCCGCCAGATGCGGGTCGCCGTCTGCAATGTACGGCGGATTGCTGGCAATCAGGTGAAAACGGCCGGCGACATCGTCAAACCAGCTGCTTTGCAAACACGTGATGTCCACAGCCAATTGCCGCGCGTTGACGGCTGCAACTGCCAGCGCTTCAGCGCTGAAGTCGGTGGCCGTGACAGTGCACTGGAACTGGTGCGCAATTGCAATGGCTACTGCGCCACTGCCGGTGCCCAAGTCCAAAACTTGCGCGCTGCCGTTTCCTTGCAAAACATCCAGCGCCCACTGCACCAGTGTTTCTGTGTCTGGCCGGGGCACCAGCACACGCTTGTCAACGCTAAAACGCAGCCCAAAAAATTCTTTGAAGCCTGTGATGTACGCCAGCGGTTCTCCGTCTTCGCGGCGCCGACAGAAAGCCCGAAAATCGTCCAGCGCTTTGCCATCCAGCACATCCCGGTCATACGCCAAAAGCCAGGCACGGTCGGTGTCAGGTTTGTTCAGGGCATGCAGCATCAACAGCTGGGCATCAAGCCGGGTCAAGCCAAGAGCCTGAGCTGCTTTGAGTGCTGCCTCGACAGTCAACTGGATCATGTCAACACTTTTTATTTGCTATCAAAACAGGAGCTGCTTGCGCGCATAATACACGGGCTAGAGGTTGTTTTGATGCTCAAAGTATGCCCCCAGGTGCTCTCATCCCTGTGAAGCCGATTCCAGCTCTGCAAGCTGTTCTGCACCACGCGCTACCTGCAGTGCCAACACCACGTCTTCCAGGTCGCCCTCCATGATGGTCAGCAGCTTGTACAGGGTCAAATTGATGCGGTGGTCGGTCAGGCGACCCTGCGGAAAGTTGTAGGTGCGAATGCGGTCGCTTCTATCGCCGCTTCCGATCAATCCTTTGCGCATGGCAGCGTCTACAGCGGCGCGCTCGGAGCGGTCTTTTTCATGGATGCGCGCCGTCAATACCTTCAGAGCCTGCGCCTTGTTGCCATGCTGGCTGCGGCCGTCCTGGCATTCAGCGACGATGCCTGTGGGCAGGTGGGTGATGCGCACGGCTGAGTCCGTCTTGTTGATGTGCTGACCGCCCGCGCCGCTGGCCCGGTAGGTGTCAATCCGCAAATCAGACGGGTTGATTTTGATGGCTTCCAGCTCGTCGGGTTCAGGCAGCACTGCAACCGTGCAGGCGCTGGTGTGAATGCGGCCTTGCGTCTCGGTGGTGGGGACGCGTTGCACGCGGTGGCCACCGGACTCAAATCGCAGCTTGCCGTACACGCCGACGCCTTGCGCATCCAGACTGCCTTCAATGCGCAGCACCACTTCCTTGTAGCCGCCCAGCTCGCTGCTGGACTCGCTGATGATCTCAGTGCGCCAGCCGCTGCACTCGGCATAGCGGGTGTACAGGCGAAACAAATCTGCTGCAAACAATGCTGATTCATCGCCGCCCGTCCCCGCCCGAATTTCAACAAACGCGGGCCGCACATCGTCCGGGTCTTTGGGAATCAGCATCAGCTGCAGCGCTTCGTCAATCTGCGTGATGTCGGCTTTGGCCGCGTCAATTTCTTCTTCAGCCATGGCTGTCATATCGACATCACCTTTACTGGCTGCCAGCAGTTCTTCAGCGCCTGCCAGATCGGCCTCACGGCTGGTCAGCTTGCGGTACTGCTCGGCCACCACGCTGACTTCTGAATGCTCACGGCTCAGGGTGCGAAAGCGCTCCATGTTGCTGACCACGTCGCTGGCTGATAGCAGCGCATCGAGTTCATGCAGGCGAAGGAGTTGGCGGTCGAGGGTTTGTCTTAGAAAGGGTTTCATGGTCGGATTCGGATTCGGATTCGGGAGATTTAACGCGGAGGGGAGGAGGGTCGCGGAGGACGCGGAGGCAAAAAAGAAATCAGAAAATAAAAAATTTTGTTTTTCTCCGCGTCCTCCGCGAGCTCCTCTCCTCCGCGTTGAAGGAAGTCCGTCTTCAAAGACCCCAGCTAACGCTCAGCCTCATCTACCCGACCGCGCCCTTGTCCACGCAAAAACAGTTTTGAAACCGTCTGCGCTGTTGCCTCGCGCTGGCCGACATCGCCGGCATGCAGCTCGGCCAGTGTGCCGTGCAGCATTTTCTGGCTCATGCCGCGTGCCAGGGCTTCCAGTACAGCATCGATTGATTCACCTTTTGCCAGCAGCTTTTTGGCTCTGTTGATTTCAAAAGCACGCCATTCATCAGCCTGGGCGTTGAGTTGTTGAATCAATGGAACGGCTGCCCGCTGGTTCAGCCAGCTCATGAAGTTTTGCACGCCAGCGTCAATGATGATTTCAGCCTCAGCAACTGCGGCCTGGCGGTTTTGTCTGCCGGTTTGCACCACCTTGGCCAAGTCGTCAACTGTGTATAAATAAACGTCTGGCAGGTCTTTGACTTCAGGCTCAATGTCGCGCGGTACCGCCAGATCCACCATGAAGATGGGGCGACTTTTGCGCTGCTTGACAGCCCGCTCAACAGCGCCCAGGCCAATGATCGGCAGCACGCTGGCGGTGCAACTGATCACCGCATCAAACTCATGCAACCGCATTGGCAAATCAGCCAGCGGCATGGTGTGCGCATTGAACCGTTTGGCCAGTAATTCACCGCGCTCGCTGGTGCGGTTGGCAATCACCATCAGCGCCGGGTTTTTGGCTGCGAAATGCGTGACTGCCAAGTCAATCATTTCACCAGCGCCTACAAACAAAATTTTGATCTTTCCCAGGTCTTCAAACAACTGGCCAGCCAGCCGCACACTGGCCGCCGCCATGCTGATACTGTGCGCACCAATTTCGGTGGTACTGCGTACCTCCTTGGCGACGGCAAAACTGCGCTGAAACAACTGGTGCAGCGTGCTGCCCATGGCGCCCGCGCCCTCAGCGGCGCGCACAGCGTCTTTCATTTGCCCCAGAATTTGCGGCTCACCCAGCACCATGGAATCAAGCCCGCTGGCCACCCTGAACACATGGCGCGCCGCCTGGTCGCCTTGCAGCGTGTAGGTGTGGGCCCGCAGCATGTCACTCGATACGCCGCCGCTGCCAGCCAGCCAGGCCAGCGTGTGGTCAAACGCTGGTGCATCGCTCGCACAATACACCTCGGTGCGGTTGCAGGTTGACAAAATAGTGGCTTCAGGATGCCTGGTGTGGGCTTGGCGCAAAGCCTTGAGCGTGCCAGCCATCTGGTCGATAGAAAATGCAAAGCGCCCGCGCAGGTCCAGCGGTGCAGTGTTATGGTTTAGCCCGAGAGCCCAGACAGACATCCGCTGATTATAAATTTTGTAGCGGATGCATGGTTAGGCTGACCAAAATGATTTCAAAATGAACATGCGGATCAGAACAGTTTTCAAACCATAAAAAATACAGACCGCCATGACCGCCTACCTGCTGACAAACCACATCCTGAATTTCTTGGCACCTGCCGCATTCGCAGCCTTGACGCTGGTGCTTCTGGCGCAGGTCTTTGGCCGTTTTTTAAAGCCAAAAGTGCCTGTAGCCCACACAATATACGCGCAAGCAGCTATTATTTTCATAGTAAACACAGCCATCCTTGTTGCTGGCCTGGTGCTGTTTAAAAACGATGGAAAGATGGCAACCTATGCCGCGATGGTGCTGGGTAGCGCGGTGTGCCAATGGGTCATGTGGCGCGGCTGGAGCAACTATAAATAACTCAGGCTGGCTGCTCCGGCCACGTCAAATACCCCTCAGGGCTTGGCTGCTTGCGTGTCTGTTTTATCTTCAGGCCCTTTGGTGCTTTTGACAAACATTTGTGCAGCAACAATGCCAACCTCATACAGCCCGCCCACCACGCCAAGCAGCATCAGCATGGAGCCAGCATCTGGCGGCGTGACAAGCGCTGTACCAACAGCCGCAATCACCCAAAAGTAGCCACGGTATTCGCGCAGTTGAGCCACTGTCAGCACGCCCATACGCACCAGCAAAATAACGGCAATCGGCACTTCAAAAGCCAGACCAAACGCCAAGAACATGCCCAGCACAAAGTTTAAATATTCTTCAATATCAGGTGCAGCAGTGATCGACTTGGGCGCAAAGCTCTGGATAAACGCAAACACCTGGCCAAACACCACAAAATAACAAAACGCCACGCCAATAAAAAACAGCAAGGTGCTGGAAATCACCAGCGGCATGACCAGTTTTTTCTCATGCGAATACAAGCCCGGCGCTATAAACGCCCACACCTGGTACAGCACCACGGGCAGCGCAATCATGAAGGCTGCCATGAACAAAATTTTGATCGGCACCACAAACGGTGAAATGACGTTGGTGGCAATCAGCGTGGCACCTTTTGGCAGGGTAGCTACCAGCGGCGCGGCCATGATGTCGTACAGTGCGCCAGGTCCCGGGTAAATGGCCAAGCCCGCTGCTGCAATACCAATAGCAAGCACAGCCCACAACATGCGGTTTCTCAGCTCCATCAGGTGCTGCACAAAAGGCTGCTCAGTGCCTGCCAGTTCGTCGGGCTTGTCTAGCTTTGGGTCGGACATGGATGAAAGTAAAAATTACCTATTGCCAGTTACATCCAGCAAGGCAATAAAAATTAAATGGATTTGGCCGGCCGAAACCGCGCGACACGTGCTGCACCCGATTGTGCCCGGGTGCGCATGCCCGAACGGGCTTTGTACCACTGCGGCATGGCGGTGGTTTTTTGACGCCACTTTTTTTGCGGATGCTTGTATTCCGGGAAAATCACCATACCCGGCAGGCTGGAAGTAGCGCCTGCCTCGCCGGTAGTTTCAGACCACGACTTTTCAAAATCGCTGGCATTGGTCTGGATGGAGTTTTCTACGTCCCGCGCAGCACCTTCAACGGTGTCTTTCATTTTCTTCAGCTCGTCGAGTTCCATCGACCGGCTGACTTCCTGCTTGACGTCGGCTACATACCGCTGCGCCTTGCCCAGCAAGGTTCCGATCGTACGCGCCAGACGCGGAAGCTTTTCAGGGCCAATCACAATCAGCGCAACTGCGCCGATCAGGGCGATTTTAGAAACGCCGAGGTCGATCACCGCTTACAGCTTCTTGGCTTCGACATCAATGGTAGTTTTGTCGACAGGTTTTTCAGCCGCTTGTGCATTTGTTACGGATGCAGTTTTTTCATCCGCAGTAGCACTGCCGCCATCTTTCATGCCGTCTTTAAAGCCTTTGACTGCGCCGCCCAAATCGCCGCCCATGTTACGCAGTTTTTTGGTGCCAAACACCATCACCACA
The DNA here is from genome assembly GCA_043754255.1 of Polaromonas sp. Taxonomy (GTDB): domain Bacteria; phylum Pseudomonadota; class Gammaproteobacteria; order Burkholderiales; family Burkholderiaceae_C; genus Polaromonas. The sequence goes on from JAYUVG010000249.1 coordinate 9,417, forward strand.
ATAAGTAAAACGATTGCCCAATGCCAGATAGAAAATGAACCCATGATGAACTCCTGATGCCTCGGTTGAGGTTAACTGTGAATGCCTGATTCTAAAGGTTTGACGAAATCAACCTTTAAGCCATGGTCTTGGCCCGCCCAGCACATGAACGTGCAGATGGTGCACTTCCTGCCCACCGACAGCGCCAGTGTTGACAACAATGCGGTAGCCGCCTTCGGGATACGGCTTGCAGCCCTGCTCAAGTGCAAGCCTGGGAGCCAGCGCCATCATGCGTCCGAGCAACGGGGCATGCTCAGTTCCGACGTGCGCCATAGACGGAATATGCAGCTTTGGAATCAGTAAAAAATGCACCGGTGCCCACGGGCTGATGTCATGAAAAGCGAAAATTTCATCGTCTTCATACACTTTGCGACTGGGGATAATGCCAGCGGCAATTTTGCAGAAAATGCAGTTATCAGCCGCGCTCATGATGTCTCAACTGCCCGGTTCGCGTTCATGCGCACCATGCCCAGCACAATGCGGTATAGAAACCAGATGGAAATCAGTGTCCAGGCAATCCAGCCGGGCAGCAAAAACAAGAACCAGAGTGGCACTGTCAGCAGATACAGAAGACCCGCCCACAATACTGTGCGAATACGCCAGCTGAAGTGCGAGGCTTGCCAGGTGTTGGTGGCATCGCTGCGTTTGACCAGATCAATCACCAACGCGACGATCAGCAAAAAGGCAGACACCTGCGCGCCCGGCACGATGGCTGCCACAGCAACAATGAGGTGCAGCACATAGCTGATCCAGCCCCAGGTTTTCAGGCCTTCGTGGGGTTCAATGGTCGTGATGTCGTTGTTCATGGATTCGTTTCCGGTTAATCTTTTGCAGCTTCACGCAGAACTGCCTTGCGCAAAGCTTTTTCTTCCATGCCGCTGACTCCTTCACGGCGCTCCAGCTCGGCAATCACATCAGATGGACTCAAGCCATAGTGCGCCAACGCAATCATGGAATGAAACCACAAATCAGCAACCTCGCCAACAAAACTGGCATTGCGTTCAGGCGTAGCGGCGTTGTAATCCAGATCTTTGGCAGCCATCACAACCTCAGTGGCTTCTTCACCAATTTTTTTCAAAAACGCGTCGGGCCCTTTATGCAGCAAACGCGCAACGTAACTGGTGTCAGGGTCGCCGCCGTTTGCAGCCTTGCGGCTTTCAATAATGTGCGCCAGTCGGGCCAGCGAATCGTTTGATGTCATGACCATTATTTATAGATGGTTTCAGGATCTTTCAAGACCGGGTCAGAAACAATCCACTGGCCATCTTGATAAACGCTAAAAAAACAGCTGTGCCGACCCGTGTGGCAGGCTATTCCAGGTTGATCTGGCTCATGGCCCAATTGCGTCACCTTGAGCAGAACCACATCGCTGTCGCAGTCCACGCGAATTTCATGCACCGTCTGTACGTGGCCGGACTCTTCACCCTTAAACCACAGCTTGTTGCGCGAGCGGCTGAAATAAACAGCGCGGCCAAGTTCAGCAGTTTTTTGCAGGGCTTCGCGGTTCATCCATGCAAACATCAGCACATCGCCAGTGGATGCTTCCTGTGCAATGACGGGCACCAGGCCTTTGTCGTCCCATTTGATAGTTTCTAGCCAGTTCATCAGCGTATTGTGAAGGATAGAAATTCAGAGCCGAATGGGTATGCCGCGGCCAGCCATAAACTGCTTGGCCTCCAGCACTGTGTACTCGCCATAGTGAAAGATGCTTGCCGCCAGCACGGCATCAGCGCCGCCGATCTGGATACCGTCGGCCAAGTGCGCCAGATTGCCGACACCGCCAGATGCAATCACGGGCACGCTGACAGCGTCGCTCACTGCCCGGGTCAGTGCCAGGTCAAAGCCTGACTTGGTGCCATCGCGATCCATGCTGGTCAGCAAAATTTCACCTGCGCCGCGCTGAACCATTTCAACTGCCCAGGCAACCGCGTCGAGCCCGGTGTTTTTGCGGCCGCCGTGGCTGTACACGTCCCAGCCAGGGCCACGTGTTTTTGCGTCTTCTTCGCTGCGGCGTTTGGCATCAATGGCCACCACGATGCATTGCGCGCCATATCTGGCTGATGCGTCAGCAATAACCTGCGGGTTGGCAATCGCAGCGGAGTTGAAACTTGTTTTGTCGGCCCCGGCGTTGAGCAGGCGCCGAACATCGTCTACGGTGCGCACACCGCCACCCACCGTCAATGGAATAAACACTTGCGACGCTACCGCTTCAATGATGTGCAAAATCAAATCCCGGCCATCGCTGGTGGCGGTAATGTCCAGGAATGTCAGCTCATCTGCACCCTGTTCGTTGTAGCGCGCTGCAATTTCCACCGGGTCACCCGCATCACGCAATTGGGTGAAATTAACGCCCTTGACGACGCGGCCGCCCGTCACGTCAAGGCATGGAATGATTCGTTTGGCTAACACTAGCGTATGCCCCCACGGTTGCTCACTGCGTGTAGCGCCCTGCCCCCCGTGGGGGCCGCTGCGCCTGCGGCCTGGCAAAGCCAGATCCGCGGCCCCTGCTTGAAAAGAGTGGAACCTTCGCAACCAAAAATTCTGTTTTTCAACATTGATTTGACCTGTTAAACAAATTTGACAATACCTTTGGATCTGACAGAATGCATATTATTGTCAGAAAGTGAACATTATGACTTCTTTAGCCATGTCTGAAAACGGTCGGGTACTGATACCCGCCGCGCTGCGTGAGCAACTCGGCTTCAAGCCCAACTCGCGTATTTTCGTAGAAGTCAAAGACGGCAGCCTGGTGCTTACGTCTGCTGCTGAACGTCGAGCCAAGATACGTGAATACTTTGACAGGGTGCTGCCGCCAACGCCCGGGCGCAGCATCGTTGATGAATTGATTGCCGACCGCCGGCTGGAAGCGCAACGTGAAGGGCAAGAATGATTCACGTCCTGGATTCGTCGGCTTTACTCGCAGTCAGTCAAGGTGAAAAGGGTGCTGACCTCGTGATGGAGTTGATTGAGACAAACGATTGCGTGATCAGCAGTGTCAATATGTCAGAAGTAGCCAGCAAAATGCTGGAGTTTGGGCTGCCGCTGCATGAATTAAAGCGGGCTATCGGGCAGTTCGTTGTCGATGTGATCGACTTCAATCAAGAACAGGCCTTGACTTGCGCTGAACTCAGACCATTTACAAAATCAGCAGGCTTGTCGCTGGGAGACCGCGCTTGTCTAGGTTTGGCCAAGCTGATGCAGGGAACGGCTGTCACATCAGACCGGCCGTGGATAAATGTTGCAGATGCTGTAGGCGTGCGGGTGCTGATGATCAGGTGACCGAATCAACCATTCAATTCATCAGCCCGCGCCTGCGCAGCCTCAAAATCCAGATCGCCGCTGTAAATCGCGCGGCCACAAATCACGCCTTCAACGCCGTCATCTTCAACCGCGCAAAGCGCTTCAATGTCTGCCATGTTTGACAAGCCGCCTGATGCGATAACAGGTATTGTCAGCGCCTGGGCCAGCTTGACAGTAGCTTCCATGTTGATTCCACTGAGCATGCCGTCGCGGCCAATGTCGGTGTAGATGACAGATTCAACACCAAAGTCCTGAAATTTTTTGGCCAGGTCAATGACGTTGTGGGAGGTGATTTTGCTCCAGCCATCGGTGGCGACCTTGCCATCTTTGGCATCCAGCCCGACGATGATGTGGCCACCAAATGCAGTGCAGGCATCTTGCAGAAAACCAGGGTTTTTTACCGCTGCAGTGCCAATGATGACGTAGCGCAAGCCGGCATCAAGATAGCGCTCGATGGTGTCCAGGTCGCGTATGCCGCCGCCAAGCTGCACGTCAATTTCCAAACCAACCTCAGCAAGGATTTTTTTAATCGCCGCATCGTTTTTGGGCTTGCCAGCGAATGCACCATTCAAGTCCACCAGGTGCAATCGTCTTGCACCTTTGTTGACCCAATTCCGCGCCATGGCGGCCGGGTCTTCGCTAAAAACGGTAGATTGATCCATGTCGCCTTGTTTGAGGCGTACGCAGTGACCGTCTTTCAGGTCAATCGCGGGGATTAGTAGCATGTGGCGGTTAAAACGAAACGAAAAAAGTTTAAGGATTCCAGCTCAGGAAATTGCGATAAAGGGCCAGGCCCTGAGCAGCGCTTTTTTCCGGGTGAAACTGGGTTGCAAAAATATTATCGCGTGCAATGGCCGCACAGAAGCGCTCGCCGTAGTTTGCGGTGCCAGCAGTGTGGCGTGCATCAGACGGACGGGCATAAAAACTGTGCACGAAGTAAAAGTACGAATGGTCGGGAACGCCTTGCCAGACAGGGTGAGCTGGCAAAGTCTGCGTAACCTGATTCCAGCCCATTTGCGGTACCTTGAAGCGGCTGCCGTCAGCCTGCAGTTGCCTAGACAGGTCGAACTTCAGCACCTCACCAGAAACAAGATCAAGGCCTGGTGTGCCAGCGCCGCCGTCTCCTGGCCTGCCCTCGGCGCTGTGGCTGAGCAGCATTTGCATGCCCACGCACACGCCAAACAGTGGTTTGTTGGCTGCGGCATGTTGCACCGATTCAAGCAAGCCAGAGCTTGCCAGTTCGTGCATGCAGTCTGCAATAGCGCCCTGCCCCGGCAGCACGATGCGCTCGGCTGCCATCACGTCTTCAGGTCTGGAGGTGACAACGACCTCAAAGCCGCTGCCTTGCGCCACATGCCGCACTGCCTGGGACACAGACCGCAGGTTTCCCATGCCGTAATCAACGACGGCGATAGTTTTGGCGAGAGTCATTAAAATTGGTTTGCTATGAAATCAGGAGCTGCTTGCGCGCATTTTGCGTCGGCTAGAGGCCTAAAACATGCATAAATACAGCTGTTTTCGGCCTTCGAGGTCTGTTTGGTTAAAGCGAGCCTTTGGTCGATGGAATCACATTGGCTGCACGCGGGTCAATCTCCAGTGCCATGCGCAGCGCCCGTGCAAAGGCTTTAAATACCGTTTCGGCCTGGTGGTGCGAGTTCTCGCCGCGCAGGTTGTCAATATGCAGCGTGACAAACGCATGGTTCACAAAGCCCTGAAAAAACTCAAACGCCAGCTGGCTGTCGAACGTGCCGATCATGCCGCTTTTAAACGGCACATGCATGTCAAGCCCCGGCCGGCCGGAAAAGTCAATCACCACCCGGCTCAGTGCTTCGTCAAGCGGCACATAAGCGTGGCCGTAGCGACGCAAACCCTTTTTGTCGCCCACAGCTTTGGCCACCGCTTGGCCGAGCGTAATTCCGACGTCTTCAACAGTGTGATGGCCATCAATGTGCAAGTCGCCCACGCACTGGATGTCCAGGTCAATCAAACCATGGCGTGCGATCTGGTCTAGCATGTGGTCAAAAAAACCGATGCCGGTAGACAAGCTGGCTTGTCCAGTGCCGTCAAGGTTGAGCTTGACGGTGATTTTGGTCTCAGCGGTGTTGCGTGAGACCTCGGCAATGCGAGGTGCAAAAGTTAATATTGGAGTTGTGGTCATAAGGATTTTTCAAGCGCGGCAAGCATCAGCAGATTTTCATCCGCAGTGCCAACCGTCAGGCGCAAACAATTTACAAGCAATGGATGCATTTTAGAAACGTTTTTAACCAGCACGCCCTGGGCTTTCATGGCCTCAAAGGTTTTGGTGCTATCCGCCACGCGGGCAAGAATCATGTTGGCATCGCTCTTGTAGCACTTGACGCCGGGCATCGCTTGCAGTGCTTCAAAAACAATAGCACGTTGCGCAATCAAATCAAGCGCTTGAGCCGCAAATACATCCTTGTTTTCAAGCGCAAAGAGCGCGCATTCGCAGTTCAGCACACTGATGTTGTACGGCGGGCGCACCTTGTCAATTTCTGCAATGAGCGCCTTCGGCCCCATCATGTAACCCAGCCGCACGCCTGCCAGGCCAAATTTGCTGAGTGTGCGCATCAGCAGTACATGGCTGTGTTGGGCGACGCGGTTGATATAACTTTTGCTGGCAAACGGCTGGTAGGCCTCGTCTATCACCACCAGACCGCCTTGCTCGCCGACGGCATTGATGATGTTTTCTATTGCGGTGTCGTCCCACAAATTAGCGGTTGGGTTGTTGGGGTAGGCCAGATAAGTAATGGCTGGTTTATGTTGGGCAATCGCTGCCAGCATTGCCGCTTCGTCCAGCTCAAAGGCAGGCGTTAAAGGCACACCCACAAATTGCAAGCCCTGCAACTGCGCGCTCAGGGCATACATCACAAAGCCGGGGAGCGGCGCCAGCATGACCGCACCAGAAGTATCACAAGCCAGCGCCAGCAGCGTGATCAACTCGTCAGACCCATTACCCAGCATGATGTCAAAACCTTCGGGCATGTGCGCATAGTCAGCCAGCGCATCGCGCAAAACGTTGACCCGCCCATCCGGGTAGCGGTTAATGGCCAATGCGCCCAAACGCTGACCCAAATGCGCCTGCAATGCAGCCGGCAATCGGTATGGGTTTTCCATCGCGTCGAGCTTGACCATGCCAGTGGCGTCTTGCACCGGGTAGGCCTGTATGGCCTGGATGTCCTGGCGGATACGGTTGAGGGGGAAGCCTGATTTCAATTTTTCGTCAACCATGGAGTTGTTTGTAAATATATCGCATCAAAACGTATTGTCAGATACCAACTCAGGCACGCATTGAGCCTGCGGCAGCCACTGATGCGCTGCCAGACGTTGTGTTTTGTCCAGGCTGGCGAAGTGGGTCATGCCGTATCTGGTTGCAACCGCCAGGTGCAAAGCATCCGCACCACGCACCATGCAACCGATGCCTGGGGTTACACGCTGTACGGCGCTGTAATCGTCACGTAGCACGGCCAGGCGCTGCAAGGCACCGCTTTCAAGCAGGTGTTTGATAGTTTGGTCAATAGTGTGAGCCACGTCTGTTGATGTCTCACCACGCAGGACTTTTGCGTGCAGGGCACAGGCAAACTCAGCCAGAGTCCAGTCGCTGACACACACCTGCGTCCATTGCGGAGCCTGAAGTAATGAAAGCGCAATGGGCTGGCAGGGCTCATTGCTGAAGGCGGCCATCAAAAGACTGGTATCTACGTAGACAGTGCTGGCCATGGCTGGTTAAAACCGCTCATTTTGCGCACGCCAATCTGCGACGAAACTGCCGTGTTCCAGCGTCTGGCTGGGTTTGGACCGCATGGCCAGCAACGTAATATCAGGAAAAGGCGCGCGAAGGGGAACTGGCGTTATGGGCAGCAACCTGTAGGCAGGTTTACCCCGGTTGGTAATGATGACTTCTTGCCCTGCATCTGCCTGACGGGCAATGGCAGTAAATTTGGCTTTGATATCCGCAACGCTGACTTGCATAATGACAGCCCCCAAACTTGACTATTAAGATAGTCAAGTGTAAACCTTAGTTAGCGGCAAAGTGTTTTAAGGGCTTGCGAAGATTTATGGGTTACTGCGTTTGGCTGGTTGGTCCAGCTCGCGCGTTACATGAAAGCCTGCTCCTGACAACTTAAGCTACAAGTTAGAGATCGCAGCGATGCATGTCGGCATGCATCCTGGTTTAATCAGAAATTTATGCCCACCAACACCGACTTCGCCAACTACTGCTGCGACCTGCTGGCAAGCGTTGGCCGATGCATACCCAAGCGAATGTTTGGTGGTTTTGGCATCAGCACTGACGGGCTGACGATTGCGGTTATTGCGAATTTGGGCGGTGGTGAAATGCTGTGGCTGAAAGGCGATGACAGCACTCGCAGCCGATACGAGGCAGCGGGCTGCAAAATTTTCACTTACACAGGCAAAGGCGTGCCGCGTTCAATGAATTATTTCAGCAGCCCGGAGGAAGCAATGGACTCACCTGATGCCATGCGGCCATGGGCAGCGCTGGCGCTGGATTGTGGACTACGGGCGCGGATCGGGAAGAACAAAGTTCGGCCAAAAAAGCAACCCAAGGCTGTCGCCAAAACAGTTACAAAAATCGCAGCCAAATCAGCAAGTGGAAAAGTAAAGGGCTGAAAACTCAGTGAACCTATCACTGGGCTGTCGGATTGGCCAGTATTCTGCCCCGCAGGATCACTGGAACACAGCACCCGCTCCCTGAAAATGGGCGGGAAGCCCCAGTAAATCCAGCATATTGCGTACCGTGCATGCCGCGGTTGACGTGACCGGCATGCCCAGCATGTTCTGAGCCGCTTGCAGTGCTGGCAAAGAGGGCATCTGCACGCAGGCAGACAGCACCACCACATCTGCGTTGGCAATGTTCAGGCGCTTCACATCTTCAAGCAACTGCATCGGATTGCGCCGACCCACTTCCAGGTTGTCGGGAATCTCAAAACAAATGCGGTCAATTACTTCAATGCCTTCGTGCTCGATGTAATCAACCACCATCTGTGTCAACGGCAACATGTAAGGCGCCATCAGTGAAATCCTTTTTGCGCCCATGGCTTTGAGGCCATGAATAAGCGCACCAGCCGATGTCATCACCTTCGATGTTGCACCCGCCTCGGCCACGGCGGCGGCCATGTCGCGCTCCACCTCGCGGTGAAAACCTGGCCCTTGGGCCATGATGGCGACCAGACAGGCCGTGGAAATCACATCCATGCGGGCATCGGCCAGTTCGGCTGCACAGCGCTGGGTCTGGCTGTTCATGGCCTTGAGTTCTTCCGGCGTGACCTTGTGCATGCGCATGCGGCTGGAGTGAAAGGTAAAACGCTCAGGCGCAACCATTTCGCGCAGCCGGAGCATGGCGGGTATTTCAGTTTCCATGGTGGTGTTGGAGCTGGGCACCATCTGGCCGATGCGAATGGGGCGAACAAGCTGGATTGGGGAAGCGGTAGTGTTCATTAATAGTTTCCTGACTGTGAGCGCAGCTCTGCTGCGCGGGCATGTGCCTGCAAACCTTCACCATACGCCAGCTCAGCCGCAATCTTGCCGAGCACCTGTGCGCCCTGCTCGCTGACTTCAATGATGCTGCTGCGCTTTTGAAAGTCGTACACGCCCAGCGGGCTTGAAAAGCGTGCCGTGCCGCTGGTAGGCAGCACGTGATTTGGGCCGGCGCAGTAGTCGCCCAGTGATTCGCTGGTGTAGGCGCCAAGAAAAATTGCACCTGCGTGTTTAAGCAGTGGCTCCCACTGGTGCGGGTCGCGGCTTGAGACTTCCAGATGTTCGGGGGCGATGCGGTTGCTGATGTCGCATGCTTCTTCCATGCTGCGGGTCAAGATCAAAGCACCCCGGTCAGTCAATGACTTGGCGATGATGGTGGCGCGCGGCATGGTGGGCAACAGGCGGTTGATAGCTTCTTGCACTGCATCAATGTAGGCTGCATCAGGGCACAGCAAAATGCTTTGTGCCAGCTCGTCATGCTCGGCCTGGCTGAACAAATCCATTGCTACCCAATCAGCAGGCGTTGTACCGTCAGCGATGATCAAAATCTCGGATGGCCCGGCAATCATGTCGATACCGACCGTGCCAAACACACGCCTCTTGGCGCTGGCCACATAGGCATTGCCAGGGCCGGTAATCTTGTCAACCTTGGGCACGGTTGCTGTGCCGTAGGCCAGTGCAGCCACAGCCTGCGCGCCGCCGATGGTAAAGGCGCGAGTCACACCTGCCACGTAAGCGGCGGCTAGAACCAATGCGTTCTTTTCACCCTTTGGGGTAGGCACCACCATGATGATTTCACCCACTCCAGCAACGTGCGCAGGAATGGCATTCATCAATACCGACGACGGATAGGCGGCTTTGCCACCCGGCACGTAAATGCCGACACGGTCAAGCGGCGTGACCTTTTGGCCGAGCAGCGAGCCGTGTTCATCACGATAGCTCCAGCTTTGGCCGTTGGCTTTTTTTTGTGCCTCGTGGTACGTGCGTACGCGTTGGGCAGCAGCTTGTAGCGCGTCGCGCTGGGCGGCAGGTATCGCTTCGTACGCGGCTTTGAGTTCAGCCTGCGTCAGTTCAAGCGTGCTCATCGCCGCAACTTCAAGCCCGTCAAAACGTGCGGTGTACTCAAGCACTGCCTCATCCCCACGCTGTTGCACGTCCACCAGAATATCAGCCACGCGCTGCTCAATGGCAGCGTCGGTTGCAGCCGACCAATGCAGGCGCGCCTGAAATTCAACTTCAAATGTGCTGGAAGCGGTTGAAATACGAGCGGGAATAGCTATTAAATTCATAGTTAATGCAGAAGAATTTGAACAAGGAGATCAGGAGGCCAAGGAGGAAGAAAAACAACCCTTTTAATTCTTCGGCTTTCCTCCTTGACCTCCTGATCTCCTTGTGAAATCGGTTTTAGCGAGTTTGAACAACAGCCGAAAACGCATCAATGATCTTGCGAATCGGCGCCTGTTTTAATTTCAATGCGGTCTGGTTCACCACCAGATGCGAGCTGATGTCCATGATGCGTTCCACTTCAATCAGATGATTGGCTTTAAGCGTGTTGCCAGTTGACACCAAATCAACAATCGCGTCTGCCAATCCGGTGAGTGGTGCCAGCTCCATGCTGCCGTATAGTTTGATCAGGTCTACGTGAACGCCTTTGGATGCGAAAAAGTCGCGCGCAATGGCAACATATTTGGTGGCAACCGTCATGCGTGAGCCTTGCTTCATGGCAGCCGCATAGTCAAAACCTGCGCGCACCGCCACGCTGATGCGGCATTTGGCGATTTGCAAATCGAGCGGTTGATACAAGCCTTGCGTTCCTGATTCCAGCAGCGTGTCTTTGCCCACCACGCCCATGTCCGCACCGCCGTACTGCACATAAGTCGGTACATCAGTAGACCGCACGAGCAGTACCCGTACATCGGGCTGGTTGGTGTCCAGAATCAGTTTGCGTGATTTTTCCGGGTCGTCCAGTACCTCAATGCCTGCGCTTTTCAGCAGTGGCTGGATGTCGTCAAAAATCCGGCCTTTTGACAGTGCAATTGTTATCACGATTGCGCGCCCTGTTTTTCGATGCAAATCATTTGACTCTTTCAATGTCAGCGCCCAGCCCGCGCAACTTCGCCTCCATCTGGTCATAGCCGCGATCCAGGTGGTAGATGCGTTCGATCAGCGTTTCACCATCGGCTACCAGGCCAGCGATGACCAGGCTGGCCGACGCACGCAAATCGGTGGCCATAACCGTCGCACCCGACAATTTTTCAACGCCCTCCATGATGGCAACTTTGCCTTCAATCTGGATTTTGGCGCCCAGGCGCACCATTTCATTGACATGCATGAAACGGTTTTCAAAAATCGTTTCTGTGACCGTTGCAGCGCCATGCGACACCGCGTTGAGCGCCATGAACTGGGCTTGCATGTCGGTCGCAAAACCGGGGTATTCAGTCGTGCGAAATGACTGGGCTTTCAATCTGCCAGACGAGGCAATGTGCATACCGCCTTCAGTCGCTGTCACGGTTGCACCTGCCTCACGCAGCTTGTCAACCAGCGCATCCTGATGGTCGCTTCTTGCGTGCAATAGCGTCACGTCGCCGCCAGTAGCAGCAACTGCACACAAAAAAGTGCCAGCTTCAATACGGTCGGCCACCACCTGATGGGTGCAGCCATGCAAGCGCTCAACACCCTGAATGCGGATGCGGCGCGTACCGTGGCCTTCAATTTTTGCGCCCATTTTGATCAGCATTTCTGCCAGGTCGCCAATCTCGGGCTCCTGGGCAGCATTTTCCAGAATCGTTTCGCCCTCAGCCAACGTAGCCGCCATCAAAAAGTTTTCAGTGCCCGTGACTGTGACCATATCGGTTGTGATGCTGCAACCCTTCAGGCGCGTCCTGCCCTTGGGCAACTTGGCAATCATGTAGCCGTGCTCCACCACAATCTCAGCACCCATCGCCTGCAGGCCTTTGATGTGCTGGTCAACCGGGCGCGAGCCGATGGCGCAGCCGCCAGGCAGTGACACCGTTGCCTCGCCAAATCGAGCCAACAACGGCCCCAAGGCCAATACCGAAGCACGCATGGTTTTCACCAGCTCATAGGGTGCTTCGGGTGACGCCAAATTTCCCGCATTGATGATGACAGTGCTTGAAACATCCACTTGACGCTCAGCGTCAACACCCATATTGCGGATCAGCTTGAGCATGGTGGACACGTCTTGCAAACCGGGCACGTTTTGCAGCGTCACGATGTCGGCTGTTAACAATGCGGCGCACAGCTCGGGCAACGCTGCATTTTTAGCACCTGAAATGGTGACGGTGCCGCTCAGCGTTTTACCGCCTTTGATTAGTAACTTGTCCATGATTTAATTTGAAGAATTTGCCGCCCACTCGGCGGGCGTGAAGGTTTTCATCGACAGAGCATGCACTTCGTTGGTCTGGATGCGGCCACCAAGCGTTGCATAAACCTTTTGATGCCGCTGAATCGGGCGCTGGCCCTCAAATGCGCGGGACACAATGGTGGCGTACCAGTGCTGGCCGTCGCCCGACAGCTCGATGTGCTCGCACGGCAAGCCTGCGGCGATGATGGATTGGAGTTCTTCGCTGGTCATATATTTAGCTTCTGATTTTGTAGCCGATACGCAGCATGTTGACGGCGATGGCGCTAACGACGATGAGTGCAAAAGAGACGATGCCCAGGCTCAACCAGGGCGACACATCACTCACACCAAAAAACCCGTACCTGAAACCGTCAATCATGTAGAAAAACGGGTTCAGGTGGCTGACGGTTTGCCAGAAAGGCGGCAATGAATGAATTGAGTAAAACACACCACTCAAGAATGTCATCGGCATGATGACAAAGTTTTGAAACGCCGCCATCTGGTCGAACTTGTCTGACCACAACCCGGCAATCACGCCAAGGGCGCCCAGCATCGCCGCGCCCAAAACGGCGAACAGCACAATCCACAGCGGGTAGGCAAAGTCAGGTCGGCCAAAATAAACCGTGACGATAAAAACACCCGCACCCACCAGCAAACCGCGCGCTACCGATGCGCCCACATAGGCAAAAAACCAGTGCCAGTGCGACAGTGGCGTGAGCAGCACAAACACCAGGCTGCCCATGATTTTGCTTTGAATCAGCGACGACGAGCTGTTGGCAAAAGCGTTTTGCAGCACACTCATCATTACCAGGCCGGGTACCAGAAAAGCGGTGTAGTTGACTGTGCCGTAGACCTTGACCTGGCCTTCCAGCACATGCCCAAAAATCAGCATGTACATCACAGCTGTTAGTACCGGCGCGCCTACCGTCTGAAAACCGACTTTCCAGAAACGCAGGATTTCCTTGTATAAAAGTGTTTGCATCCCGCTCATGCTGTCACTCCTGTAGATGCAGACTTGCCAGACATCACATCAAGGAACACATCTTCCAGATCAGCCTTGCGAATCTCCACATCTTCAGCTACCAGCCCAGCCTGGCGAATGGCTGCCAGATACTGCTCTATTTCATTCGCGTTGTGCGCTGGGAACTGCACAATGCGTCCCGTAATCCGTGCCTTGTCGGCCAAATCCCTGGGCAGCTCGCTATCAATTTTAAAGCGCAGCACGTTCGACGAGGCAGCTTTCAAAAGCTCGGAGGTTTGTGCCAACGCAACGACCCGGCCCTGCTTGAGCATGGCAATCCGGCTGCACAATGCCTCGGCTTCTTCAAGGTAATGCGTTGTCAGCAGCACCGTGCTGCCTTGCTTGTTGAGCCTGGCGATGAACTGCCAGAGCGTTTGGCGAAGCTCTACGTCAACTCCGGCGGTGGGTTCGTCCAGCACGATGACTTGCGGCTTGTGAACCAGTGCTTGCGCCACCAGCACGCGGCGCTTCATGCCGCCCGAGAGCTGGCGCATGTTGGCATTTGCTTTGTCAGTCAAGCCCAGACTGGCGAGCAGCTCATCAATCCATGCGTCGTTGTTCTTGATGCCGAAGTAACCTGACTGAATGCGCAACGCTTCCCGCACACTGAAAAACGGGTCAAACACCAGTTCTTGCGGCACCACGCCAAGCATGCGGCGAGTTGCAGCGTAGTCTGTCAGCACATCTTTGCCGTGAACCAGCACGCTGCCCCTGCTGGCGCGCGACAAGCCGGCCAGAATGCTGATAAGGGATGTTTTACCTGCCCCGTTGGGCCCAAGCAAGCCAAAAAATTCGCCCGGCTGGATGTCAAAACTGACGTCATCAAGCGCAGTGACTGCTGCGCCTGACTGACCGCGTTTGGTGGGATAGGTTTTGGAAACTGACTGGAATGAAATTGCTGGCATGAACCCGCTATTTTACGGGGTCAAATAATCAAATTGCGGCCAGTAGAAACAAAGTCTGCGAAAAGCGCTTCAAGCCGTAGCGACAAGCAACCCGGTCACGCCGTACAGCCCTGCCAGCTGGGTCAATTTTTCAGGCAGACCATGCACGGCAAAAGTCTTGCCCACAGCAACTGCCTGACGCCGACAAGCCAGCAGGACGGCCAGCGTCGATGAATCGAATTGAGTCAACGCGCTGGCGTCCACCACGACAGCGCTCTGAACAGCGATTTGTGCGTTCAATGCCTGCCGGGCAGCGAGTGCCTGCCGGTAGGTCAATGTAGCGGGCAAAGTCAGCACCTGCACGCCTTCAGGATTTTTTGACAATGTTGGATTTGTTGCGCTCAGCCAGCGATGCAATCAGGCCATCAATGCCTTTGGCGTTGATTTCCTGAGCGAACTGGGTGCGGTAGGTTTCTACCAGCCAGACGCCCAACACATTCAAATCGTAAATTTTCCAGGCATTGCCGACTTTTTCAAGCCGGTAATCCAGCTGCACCGGGTCACCCCGACCCAGCACTTCCGTGCGCACCACAACTTCTGTGTCAGCCGCTGTTGCACGCAGAGGTTTGACATTGATTGTCTGATCCTTGACCTGCGCCAGCGCACCGGAATAGGTACGAATCAAAAGCGTTTTAAATTCATCCTGCAGTTTTTTCTGCTGCTCAGGCGTTGCCTGACGCCAGCTGCGGCCGACTGTAGATGCTGTCATGCGGACAAAGTTGACGTTTGGCATGATCTGGCTGTCAACCAGCGACATCACCTTGGTCATGTCACCGGCTTGCACGGATTTGTCGGTTCTGATGTTGTCCAGAACCTCAGCTGAGACGCGCTTGATCAGTGCATCTGGCGATTCATCAGCAGCATAAACGGGAATAGCAAACAAAATGGCACTGGCAAGCAGGCCAGACAATTGCACAAGGGTTCTACGAAGCATGGTGGACTTTCAAAAAAGTTGCTTGAGGCTTTACAACGTTTCAGTGCAAAACAGGCCTACATCCAACCAAATTTATTTGGCAGCAGGCGCTGGCAAGTCAAAACGCTCTTCCTTGACTTCGACCTGATTGCCGATAGAAGCTGCCCTGCGCTTGAGGTACACGTCGCGGGCAAAGGTGTATCTGTCCAGCGCCGCCTGGTCTAGCGCATTGGTGGTGTCAAGAAGTTCAGCACGTTTGTCTACCGCGCGCATAGCTTGCAATGAGTTACGCAGCGGTACATCGCGCAAATTGCCCACCAGGTCAACGTTGGTATCGACTGCCGAGCCCACCGCGTCGCGCACCGACGATGGCCCCAGGATAGGCAACACAACATAGGGGCCCGGGTTGACCCCCCACACACCCAGCGTTTGGCCAAAGTCGCGCCGGTTTCTGGGCAACCCCAGTTCAGTGGCAATGTCCACAATGCCTGCAAAGCCAAACAGGGTGTTAAAGCCGACGCGCAAGAAAGTTTCAGCAGCTGCCTGCGGTTTGAACTGAAGCACGTTGTTGGCCACAGACCAGACATCGCTGATATTGCCAAAAAAGTTTCCGATACCCTTTTGCACAACCGCAGGAACGGCCTGCTCATAAGCCATAGCAACGGGGCGAATCAAGGCGCGGTCAACGCTGTCGTTGAAACCGAAAACCGCCCGGTTCAATGGCTCCATCGGGTCGGCTGGGTTGGCATTGGGGCCGGTAGCACAGCCTTGCAGGGCAACCATCATCAAACCCACCGCCGCCAGGAACAGTACTTTTTTTATATTTTTGAGAAGTTTCATTTTTTATCGCCGCTTCCTGCGGGAGTGGTTGGCTGAGGGGTATCGGCTGCCTTGCTGAATAAAAACTGACTGATCAGGTTTTCAAGAACCACAGCGGACTGCGTTTGTTTGACAACATCACCGCCTGCCATGTTTTTATCACTCGCGCCTGCTTCGATGCCAATGTATTGCTCACCCAACAAGCCACTGGTCAAAATTTTCAGGGAAGAATCTTTGGGAAAAACGTATTTGCTCTGCATTGCCAATTGAACACTGGCCTGGTAGGACTTGTCGTCAA
>JAYUVG010000250.1:0-8195 GCA_043754255.1 Polaromonas sp.
ACCAGGGTGCCTTCGTCTTCGCCCATCACCACACGCTTGAGTGCACCAAGCTTGAAGATGCTGAAGACCTTGAGCGGCAGCTTTTGGTCACGGCACAGCGCAAACGCAGTTGCATCCATCACTTCCAGATTTTTACCCATGGCTTCATCGAAAGTAATGCTGGTGTACCGCGTGGCGTTCGGATCTTTTTTCGGGTCGGCTGAATACACACCATCAACCTTGGTTGCCTTTAAAACTATTTCAGCACCCATTTCAGCACCGCGCAATGCCGCTGCGGTGTCGGTCGTGAAAAATGGATTGCCCGTACCCGCCGCAAAAATTACCACTTTGCCCTCTTCCAGGTATTGCAGCGCTTTGGGCCTGACATACGGCTCGACCACACGTTCAATGGCAATGGCAGACATGACGCGGGCAGTCAGCCCGGCTTTGTTCATGGTGTCGCCCAAAGCAAGCGCGTTCATCACCGTGGCCAGCATGCCCATATAGTCGGCCGTGGCGCGGTCCATGCCTACAGAGCCGCCAGCCACACCCCGGAAAATATTGCCGCCGCCAATCACCACCGCCACTTCAACTCCCATGCGGGTAATTTCGGCGATTTCTTCGACCATGCGAACGATAGTGGCGCGGTTGATGCCAAATGCATCGTCTCCCATCAAGGCCTCACCTGACAGTTTTAACAAGATTCGCTTGTAGGCTGGCTTGTGTTCTGGCATCTTTGGCGCTTTCAGGAGTTGGGGTTGGGCTTGAGTTTAGCGGCCTTCCGGCTGGATGAAAGTATTAAGAAGCTTTGGCAGCTGCAATTTGTGCAGCAACTTCAGCGGCAAAGTCGTCGACTTTTTTCTCAATGCCCTCACCCACCACATACAAGGTGAACGACTTGACGCTGGTCGCTTTTTCTTTCAGCATTTGCTCAACCGTCTGCTTGTCATTTTTAACAAAGGTCTGGTTGAAGAGGCTGACTTCTTTCAGGTACTTTTGCACGCCACCTTCAATGCGCTTGGCAACGATTTCCGCAGACTGAACCGGTTTGCCAGCAGCAGTTGCCACATTGGCATCTTCAGCAGCTTTGGCTGCAGCGACTGAACGCTCGCGCGCTACCAGCTCGGCTGGCACCTGGTCACTTGACAGCGATACCGGCTTCATTGCTGCAACGTGCATGGCAACGTCTTTGGCAGCTGCTTCGTCGCCGTTAAACTCCACCACCACGCCGATGCGTGTGCCGTGCAGATATGACGCCAGCTTGCCAGAAGCAAAGCGTTGAAAGCGTCGTACCGACATGTTCTCGCCGATTTTGCCGATCAGGCCTTTGCGCACATCTTCGACCGACGGGCCAAAGCCGTCCAGCGTTAACGGCATGCCGCCAATGGCCACCAGATCAGCCGGATTATTCTTGACAATGCCAACAGCTATTGCATGGGTGAAAGCCAAAAAGCTGTCGTTCTTGGTAACAAAATCGGTTTCGCAGTTGATCTCAACCAGTGCACCTACACCAGCTTCAGCATGGTAGGCAATCACGCCTTCAGCGGTGATGCGTGAAGCCGCCTTGCCAGCCTTGTTGCCCAGCTTGACACGCAAAATTTCTTCGGCTTTTTCAAAGTTGCCGTCAGCTTCGGTCAGGGCTTTTTTGCACTCCATCATGGGAGCATCGGTTTTGGCGCGCAACTCGGCGACCATGCTTGCTGTAATTGCCATTTTCAAATCTCTCTATGTATATCTTTAACTTGTAAAAAAGGGGCTACACGAGCCCCTCTTTCGTGTACGGCACTAAGCCTTGTGAATTTAAGCGGCTGCGACTTCCACAAATTCGTCCGAGCTTTCAGGCTGGACCATTTTGACCACTTCGTTGCTTGCGTTGGCACGGCCTTCAATGATGGCGTCTGCAATGCCGCGAGCGTACAGCGCCACAGCTTTGGACGAATCATCATTGCCCGGAATCACGTAATCGATACCGATTGGCGAGTGATTGGAATCGACCACACCAATCAAAGGGATGCCGAGTTTTTTGGCTTCCAGAATGGCGATTTTGTGAAAACCCACGTCAATCACAAAGATGGCATCTGGCAGGGCTGCCATGTCCTGAATGCCGCCGATGTCTTTTTCGAGTTTGTCAATTTCACGCTTGAAAGTGAGCTGCTCTTTTTTGCTGATGGTGTCCAGACCCGCTTCTTGCTGGGCTTTCATTTCCTTCAGGCGCTTGATGGAAGTTTTGACCGTTTTAAAGTTGGTCAGCATGCCGCCCAGCCAGCGCTGGTCAACAAACGGCACACCGGCGCGTTTGGCTTCCATGGCAACGGTTTCGCGCGCCTGGCGCTTGGTACCGACCATCAAAATGGTGCCGCGATTGGCGGACAACTGGCGGGCGAACTTCATCGCCTCGTTGTACATCGGCAGCGATTTTTCGAGGTTGATGATGTGGATGCGGTTGCGATGGCCAAAAATGTACGGAGCCATTTTTGGGTCCCAGAAACGGGTTTGGTGGCCAAAATGGACACCGGCTTCCAGCATTTCGCGCATGGTGGTTGACATAGTAAATACTCCAAAGGTTGTGTCTAAAATCAGCGCTTATCGTCAAAAACTATTTTTTGACAACACCTTGAATGGCTGATTTGCGATTGACCTTGCAAAATGACCGATTCGTCATGTATCGCCATCTGCAAAGCCTGTCGATTATAGCAGTTCAAAACCCACCTTCATGATCACAACCCTCACTGACATTCATGCTGCCCACCAGGCACTGGCTGGTGGCAATACCAGTGTTTTTGAACTGTTGGCCCAGTCTCAAGGCATTGCTGCAAGCGCGGCCTGCCGTCATGTTTATATGCCCGGGGCTCCTGCCCAAACACTGCCAGCAACGTCTTTTGGGCCACTGGCCAATATTGCGGTTTCCGTCAAGGATTTGTTTGACGTGGCGGGGCAAGTGACTTCAGCAGGCTCAAAAGTACTGGCACATGCTCCGGCGGCTACAGCAGATTGCCCGGCTGTGGCCCGGTTGCGCGCTGCTGGCGCGGTGCTGGCCGGACGCACCAACATGGTGGAATTCGCTTTTTCAGCGGTGGGCATCAACCCGCATTACGGCACGCCAGTCAACCCGGCTGATTCCACCGTTGAACGCATTCCGGGTGGCTCGTCGTCTGGCGCTGCGGTGTCGGTTGCAACTGGCGCGGCGCTGGTGGGTTTGGGCTCTGACACGGGCGGCTCCATTCGCATTCCTGCTGCGCTGTGCGGTGTGGTCGGGTTTAAAAGTACGGCGCGGCTGGTGCCAGCGTCTGGCGCCCTGCCGTTGTCGACCAGCCTGGACACGGTGTGCGCCGTCACGCGGTCGGTGCAAGATGCCATCACTGTGCATGAGGTACTGGCTGCACGGGTTGTCAAACGCGACGGCAAGCCTTTGAAAAACCGCCGCTTTGCCATTGCCAAAACCCAGATGCAGGACAGCCTTGACAGCACAGTCGCCAATGCTTTTGAGCGCAGCCTGCAGGTGTTGCGTAAAGCAGGGGCACACATCGAAGAGCTTGAGCTGATGGAGATCAACGAGCTTGCCAGCATCAATGCCACAGGTGGCTTGTCCGCCGCCGAGAGCTACGCCTGGCACCGCAAATTGATAGCAAAGCACCAGGCCGACTACGACCCGCGCGTGGCGCTGCGGATTTTGCGCGGTAGCGCCATGACAGCGTTTGACTACATTGACCTGCTGGCCGCCAGAGCCGACTGGATCACCCGGATGCAAATGCGCCTGCACGGATTTGATGCAGTGCTGTCACCCACTGTGCCTATCGTGGCTCCGCCGATTGCCAGCGTTTTGAGCGACGACACCGAATTTTTCAGGGTCAACACCTTGTTGCTTCGCAATACGGCAGTGGTCAACATGCTGGACGGCTGCGCAATCTCGATGCCTTGTCACCAGCCAGGCGAGCTTCCTGTTGGCTTGATGCTCTGGCACGCTGCGCTGCACGATGACACGGTGCTGGATGCAGCCCTGCAGGTTGAAGCCGCGCTACACCAAACACTATAAAAACTATAGCCGCTTGCGCGCATTTTATGTGGGCTAGAGGCCTATTTGACACTTGAATTGAACCAATAACATGCGTTTTTCCATCTCTATTTGTCTTTACTTCGAACACCAAGCATGAAGATTGCCGTGATAGGCGCCGGCATCATCGGCATCACCACCTCCTACGAGTTGGCGGTCGACGGCCATGAGGTCACGGTGTTTGAACGCTGTAGTGCCGCCGCTGAAGAAACCAGTTTTGCCAATGCAGGCGTCATAGCGCCCGGCTCTGTCACGCCATGGGCGGCTCCCGGCATGCCAGGCAAGGTGCTGGGCAATCTGCTCAGCCGCCACGCGGCAGTCAAGCTAAGTTTGCCGATCTCAAGCGGCGACCTGGCCTGGATGTGGAAATGGTGGCGCGCCTGCAAGCTTCAGACGTATCTGGCTAACCGCGCGCACTTGCAACGCCTGGCTTTTTACAGCCAGCAGCGCCTGCACCACCTGACAGCCGAGTTGCAGCTTGACTACGACCGCGCAGAAGGCTACACGATACTGCTGCGCGGTGAAAAAGACAGTGCCCTGATGCAACCGGGTTTGCAGGTGCTGCGGGATGCGGGTGTGGCTTTTAGTGAAATCAATGCTGAGGAGGTTCGCAAAATTGAGCCGGCCATCAACCCTGACACTGCATTTTTGGGTGGTATTCACCTGCCAAATGATGAAGTGGCCAACTGCCGCCAGTTTGCCTTGTTGCTAAAAGACGTAGCACGTCATTTGGGCGTTGATTTTCAGTTTAATACGACTGTAGCCGACATAAACAGCGCGCAAGCAGCTAGCATATTTATAGCAGGTGAAAGTACACCCAGGCAATTTGACCGGATCGTGGTGTGCGCTGGCCTGGCGTCAGCTGCGCTTTTGAAACCGCTGGGTTTAAAAATTCCCATGACAGCGGTGTACGGTTACTCCATCAGCGCGCCGATACGTGAGGCACTCAATGCACCGCGCAGCGCCCTGATGGATGAACGCTACAAAGTGGCTATTTCCCGACTGGGCAACCGGGTACGGGTGGCTGGCAGCGCCGAGCTTGGCGGTACTTTGGGCAAGCACCGGGCATCGTCCATTCAGACGCTCTATAAAGTTTTGCACGACTGGTTTCCTGGTGCAGCCAAACACACCAGTTCAAACGCCAACACGGGAGCCAGCGTGCAGGTATGGAAAGGCGCCAGACCCATGCTGCCGGATGGCCTGCCGTTGATTGGCGATAGCGGGATTGCTGGGATTTGGCTCAATACGAGCCACGGCTCCAGCGGCTGGGCACTCAGTTGCGGCAGTGCGCGGGTGCTGGCAGATCTCATCGCGGGTAATGCAACAGACATTGATGCAGAAGGCTTTGCAATTGGCAGGCTGGCCTGAGTTGAGATTGCCTGCGTGCCCGCAGCGGATCACGACTGTAAATGCAACTGAAAACAGTTGCAAAGATTTGGAAAAGGCTCCCAAAGCGCAAATGATGGCAATTTGCCAACCGCGCATTCTGGTGTGCCGCTGTTGCTTTATGCGTAGGCAAAAACATACAACCGACGTACGGAGCGCGAAAACCACCAAATCCGTATGTTTTTTATCAATTCAATGGAACTTTCACACACATTTGTGCGCACTTTGCAATTAGATTGAATAACCCGAGCCTTCGCAAAGATACTTAAGTTTTAACGATTTCCATTTATCACTTTTAACCGGCAGGACTTTCTCATGCGTACCAACATCTCCTTCAAAACCCCTGGCAACAATCGGCGCTTTAAAGCCGTCGGCCTGTGCGCCCTGCTAAGCGGCTCGTTTTTGATGATGAGCACCGCACTGGCAGCCAAACATGCCGATAGCCATGGCAATGAGGGCTATGACACAGCCGTTGAATGCGATGCCGCAGTGGCTTCCGGCTCCGCCAAATTTTACAAGCCGCACACAACCCACGAAGCGCTCAAACGCGCTGGAGAGACTGACGTAAAAGTCCAAAAACTCTCTGACCTGACGTCAGCCAAAGAAGCCGCCAGCGCGCTGGGTTATGACGCCAGTCAGTACGCCCGTGGCGCTTGCGATATCGGCGTTGGCCGATTGCAGGGCCGTGATGGCGTGAGCAACCAGTTGATTGGCAAGTACATCCCCTTTGGCCCGGAGATGGCGGTCAATGTTTATTTTGATGCTGCCGGTCGGCCGTTGCGGGCCAGCATGAAACAGTGTGACAACAACTTCAGCGGCAACATGCCACGACCGGTGGGCGGCGCAGTTGTCAAAGCTGAGGCCAGCGAGTGCTTTGCCAATGTTCAGATTCCAGCCAAATTTGAAACACGCTCCGATCAGGTCGTCAAGGTGCCCGCAACCAAACGCTATGAGCCGATTGCCGCCACCTTTAAAACAGTGACCGAGCAGGTACTGGTGACACCTGAACTGAAGCGCCAGATTCCTATTGCAGCGACCTACAAAACGGTCAGCGAAGAGGTGGTTATCCAGCCCGCCAGTTCACGTGATGAGCCGATACCGCCAACCTATAAAACCGTGACAGAACGGGTGCTGGTCAAAGCCGAAAGCAAGCGTATCGAGGTCACGCCGCCCACCTACAAGACCATGTCAGAGCAGGTGTTGGTGACACCAGAGCGCAAAACGCTGAAGGCTATTCCTGCCGAATACACAATGCAGGAAAACGATGTCGAAGATCGCCCGGCCACCACGCGCGTCGAAACCATTCCTGCAACGTTTAAAACAGTGACCGAGCAGGTGGTCAGCCGCCCGGAAAGCGTTCGTTATGAGCCAATACCACTGCCGCTGCGAACCATCCGCGAAAAGGTGGAACTGACCGCTGCAAGCTCGCGGCTTCAGGTCAGCCAGCCTGTTTTCAGAACCGTCAGCGAGCGCGTGCTGGTCAAAGAAGCCAGCAAGCGTCTGGTCGAAGTGCCCGCCACCTACGACACCATCACCGAACGCATCAAAGTTGCCGATGCTTCCAGGGAATGGAAACGTGGCCGCGCTTTTATCGGGCAGGCGGTAGAAGTACGGCCTCTGCGCGGTTTTGTTGTTGGCACCGATGGAAAAGTTGCAGGCAGCCGTGTTGAGCTGGCTTCAGCGGCCAACCCGGTCAGCGGCCGGGCCGCGGTAGATACCCAAATTGTTGCCGGCAACAACAACAGTCTTGATGATGATGTGATGTGCCTGGTAGCTGTTCCTGAACAATTTCAGACAATTACGCGCCAGGTTGTGAAAACACCTGCAACAGTGCGGGAAATAGAAGTCCCGGCTGAATACACCACCGCCACCCGGCAAGAGCTGGTCACCCCCGCCAGCAACGTCGAAACAGCACTGCCAGCAACATTCCAGACCATCACGCGCCAGGAAATTGACATCGACAAGCTGAAGGCTGCCGGCTACAAATTTGACGACAAAGGCAACATTACTGCTACCGCGTCAGGCGAGCGGGTGCTGCGCGCAGCCAGCTTGAAAACAGGTGCAGCAGGCGTGACTGCGGCCAATTCTGTAGGCAAAGGCGCAGACACTGGCGAAGAAGGCTACGTGCGCGAAATCAAAATCCCGGCGGTTTACCAAACGGTGACCCGCCAGGTGGCGGACCAGCCTGCAACCGTGCGCACCACTGAAGTGCCGGGCACCACAAAGAGCGTGAAGACACGCATTGAGGCCTCGCCTGCCCGTACGGAAGAAATCGTTACCCCGGCAGTGTTCAGAACCGCAACCCGCCAGGTGGTTGACCAGGTCGCCACGCAGCGCGAGATTGTGATTCCCGCTGAGTTTCGCAATGTAGACCGCCGCGTTGTAGACACGCCTGCCACCACACGCAAAATCCCGGTCGCAGCGGTAAGCCAAACCGTTCAGCGCCGTGTTGTAGATGTGCCTGCCAGCATGCGTGAAGAGGTGATTCCAGCGGTTTACCGCACAGTGACGCGCCAGGTGATTGATCAGGTCGCGAGCTCACGCGAGTTTGATGTGCCAGCGCAGTACGACAGCATCACCTACCAGGTAAAGACAGCCGACGCGCGTACAGAAAGCCGCGCCATTTTGTGCGAAACCAACGCTACGCCGTCAAAAATCATGGAAATCCAGCGTGCCTTGTCAGCTGCTGGTTACAACCCGGGCGCGATCAACGGATCGCTGCGCGAAACCACGATGCGTGCCGTCAATGGCTACCAAAAATCCAAAGGCTTGCCGGTGG
>JAYUVG010000251.1:0-13254 GCA_043754255.1 Polaromonas sp.
CAAACGCTAACTGATTTGCAATAATCAATTGAAGTAGCAGGGCCGCCCAGATGAGCTCTAACATCTATTCCTCAGCAAACATTTGCAGGAGATCCATCCGATGAACGCAGTTCCCTCCATTCAGATAAACAACGAACGGGTGCTGGTCACGAAATGGCAGTTTGCACCCGGTGCACAAACTGGCGAGCATGTCCATGGATATGACTATGTTGTAGTGCCGCTGACGTCAGGCAAGCTTAGGTTGATTGAGCCTGACGGTACGAGAGATGTGGAGTTGCTGGCAGGTGCCTCATATGCCCGCCCAGCAGGTGTTGCCCACAATGTTGTCAATATCAATGACCATGAATTTTCGTTTGTTGAAATTGAGTTGAAGTGACTGATGGTTTTGCTGCACATACAGCACATCTCACATGAACTCCTGAAGTTCTGCATCAATTCTGCGAGCGTTTGTTAACCATGGGTTGACCTACCGGAAAAGCTGTTTCTACCAACAACAACAGCTTTGCACCTACACGCTAAAGCTCCGCATGGCTGACAAGGATCAAAGAGCAGGAACTAATATTTCTCTCCACCTTTTTTAATTTTCACACAGGATTTTTATGTCACAAATTTCTTCTTTGCAAGAGTTGTATGTCGATGAGTTGAAAGACCTCTGGTCGTCCAACGACCAGATGGTTCGTGCGCTGCTAAAAATTGCGCCGCATGCAACAAACCCCAAGCTTCAGACGATGTTGGGAAACTCGCAAACTGGCATTGCCAAACACACGCAAATTCTGAAATCGCTGATTGAAGCGCAGGATGAAGAAGTCAAAAAAGAGCATTGCAAGGGCATGGAGGGTTTGGTTGCTGAGGCTATCAAGCACACGATTGATGACGCACCGGTTTCCGGGCCGGTACTGGACGCCGCCATCATTGCGCAGTACCAGCGCATGACGCATTACGGCATCACGGGCTTTGGTACCGTGTCGGCTTTTGCCAAGGCATTGCAGCTGGAAGATGACCAGACCAAGCTGCAATCGGCCGTGAAAGATATGTACCAGGCAGATGAGTTGATGACGGAGCTTGCCGAATCTGCTGTCAATGAGCAGGCTGCCTGATAGAGCACTTCTGACCCTTTTTTAAGCACCCGTTTGTGCAATGGGGTGATCGGAGCAGCGCTGTAAATTGGCAGCAACGTCGTCACACAACTAAAGCTGCGCGGTCTTCGTAGGTGTTAAGTGGGGCAACATGGCGTTGTTGCCATGGTGTCCCTGCCGGGACGCTTTTCGGGTAAACCCCCGCAGGGTTTTGACAGGCGGGACTAAGCTGAACAGCCGCATGCAAGTGGTTGCAGATTGTCTTTCTTATCCACTGTTTCTCATGCGTTGCAAATGCCATTAACTATTTACCAATAACCACTAACAGGAGACATGACCATGCATTTCAAGTTCCCATTCCGATTAGCCCTTGTGGCCAGCGCTGCAACCCTTGCCGCTTGCGGTGGTGGTTCAGACACCTCGGCACCCGTCGCAGTACCTGAAGAAGTTCGCCCACAAGACAGCCGCAAGGACTTTGCGGTTAGCGCTGCAGATGCCGTTGCCACCACGTTTGCACCGATGAGCCTGCAGGCCAGTGATGCAGTTGACGTCACTACCACCAGCCGCTGGGTGGGGGTGCTGGGCACTTCCGGCTACCGTGTTGAAGTGCCGGCCAACTGGAACGGACGCCTTGTCATGTATGCACATGGTTTTGCCGGCAATGGCAATGTACTGTCGGTGCAAAACCCGTCGATTCGGCGGTATCTGATTCAGAACGGCTACGCCTGGGCGGCGTCAAGCTACAGTAAAAATTATTATGATGTGCGCGCCGGTATTGAAGACACCAACGCTCTGGCGCTGGAGTTCACCAAAATCGCCGCCAAAAATGGCCGCGTGCTTGCAGCCCCGGCCAAGACCTACATCACCGGTGTGTCGATGGGCGGGCACATTGCCGCTGCTGCGATTGAAGACGAAGCCGCGCTGACTGCCAACAACAAGGTCAGGTATGCAGGTGCTGTGCCAATGTGCGCTGTTGCGGGCGACACAGAACTGTTTGACACCTTTGCCGCCATTCAGGTTGCAGCGCAGGCGGTAGCCGGTGTGCCAAGTTATCCCATCAACAAATGGAGCGAGATTGAGCCCCTGGTGCGCAGCACGCTGTTCACTGCTTTTCCTGCCACACCCACACCTGTCAAGGGTGCGCAGTTTGCGTCGATTTTGCAGAACCTGACCGGTGGCCCGCGCCCTATGTTCGCCCAGGGCCTGGCGTTTGGCGGGAGCTTTCCGTCGGCCTACGGCACATTTGGCAGCGACGGTACGGTGACCGGCATACTGAACAAGAATAATCTGGACACCAACCGCTATGTCTACACCATTGACGGTGACGCAGCTACTTCGACTGCTATTAACTCTGTAGCGCAAAAGCTGACGGCAACGCCAGACGCCAACCGCCTGCGTACCGACGGCCTGCGCTGGATTCCAAAAATCAATGGCGAATTCAAGATTCCGGTGGTCACTATCCACACCTTGGGCGACTTGTTTGTGCCGTTCAACATGCAGCAGGTGTACCAAAAACGCGTGGCTGCAAAAGGCAACAGCACCTGGCTGGTACAGCGCGCCATTCGCGGTGCCAGTCATTGCGACTTTACGGTGGCAGAAGCGCAAACTGCCTTTGACGACATGGTCAAGTGGGAGCGTGATGGCGTCAAGCCGCTGGGCGATGATGTGACGACGCCCGCAGTGGTTGCAGCACCAAGCTACGGCTGCAAATTCACCAAAAACAATCTGGGGCCGGACGATGCTGCATTTGTCGGGCAGCTGCGCGGTGGCATTGCCCAGTCAGGCGCTACCTGCCCACCGTGAGTGTGCATCGCTGCGGGGCTGAATTTTCAGGTTAATCAGCGCGGCGCAGCTTGATATGCGCTGCCAGTCCACCGGATGCGGTATTGGCCAGACCAAAAACGCCGCCCATCCGCTGGATGGTTTTTTCTACGATGGCCAGCCCCAGCCCGGCACCGGTAGCGGCGGTGCGGGCCGCATCTCCCCGAAAAAACGGCCGGGTCAGTTTGGGCAGTATTTTTTCTGGCACACCCATGCCGTGGTCTCTGACCTTGATCAACACCCACTCGTCGCGCGTGACGGCTGCAATGTCAATCAGGGCAACACCGGTTTCTGGTGTTTTGCCATAGCGCCTGGCGTTTTCCAGCAGGTTGGAAATAACCCGCAGCAACTCCACCTCGTCGGCCAGTACAAACAGCTTGTCGGGTATGTCAACGGTGACGCGCATATCCTGCCATGCACCGAGGCCATACATGGCGGCGTCCACCACGGCATTGACCGATACGATGGCCAGCTCGGCTGGCTCGGGCCGAGCGTAGTCCAGGAATTTGTCGATGATGGCGTCCAGCTGGGCAATGTCAGCGGCCATGTGCGCACGTGCATCGTCGTCAGCCACGCTTAATTCGGTTTCCAGTCGCAACCTGGCCAGTGGGGTGCGCAGGTCATGCGATATGCCGGCCAGCATGATGACCCGGTCTTGCTCAATTTTTGACAGCTGCTCGGCCATGCGGTTAAAGCCGATGTTGACCGCCCGCACCTCGCTGGTGGCAGCTTCTTCGTCCAGCAAACTGGCATCAAAATCGCCGTTTCGCATGCGGCTGGCCGCAAATGATAATTGTTTGAGCGGGCTGTTGATAAGCCGCGCAATGAATGCAGCACCCACCAGCGACATCGCCGCAGCTGTCACCAGCCAGATCAGCAGAGTGCTGCCCTTTGATGGCCCTACCCGGGATTCATCGGTTTGCAGCCAGTACGAATCCTTGTCGATGGAAAACCCGACCCACAATCCTTTTTGACCATTGACCTGGGTTGCTACGACCGTGCTTGCACCCAGACGCAGCTTGAGTTCTGCACTGGTGCGTTCGCCAAGAAAGTCCTTGTTGAACAGCTCGAACTTGTCACCCGGTTCGCGCAGTGTGATGCGCACCCGTTCTTCATCTGCCAGGGTTTTGATCAGCGACACACGGGCAATGGCGTCTGAATAACGCAAGGCAGCGCGCGTCAGATTGACCAGCGAAGCCAGCTGCTGCGCGCTTTGCACAGCGCGTGGTTCAGACTCAAGGGCGCGATAGGTTTGCAGCCAGGCAAGGATGGAGCCGACCAGCAACAAGGACAAAAACAAAAACGTGCGCCAGAAAAGACTCAAGCCCCGACGCGGCCTGGATTCAAGTGAGGCCGGTGTTGTCTCTAACGGGATGGGGCCTGTTGCCAGCATTCAATGCGCGTGTTACGAAATAGTTGCCTATTTTAATTCGTACCGTCCGGCACAAACACATACCCCACACCCCACACGGTTTGAATGTAGCGCGGCGCCGCAGCGTCGGCTTCAATCAGTTTGCGCAAACGTGACACCTGCACGTCCAGGCTGCGGTCGTAGGGTTCAAACTCACGGCCGCGCGCCAGCTGGGCCAGCTTTTCACGCGACAGCGGCTGGCGCGGATGCCGCACCAGCGTTTTCAACATCGCAAACTCACCGGTTGTCAGCGGCAGCTCTTCGCCGTTTTTGTGCAGTGAGCGCAGGCCCAGGTCAAACGAAAACTGGCCAAAGGTAATGACTTCCTGATCCAGCGACGGCGCACCTGGCACCTCCAGGGTCGGGCGGCGGCGCAGTACCGCATGCACCCGAGCCAGCAATTCGCGCGGATTGAACGGCTTGGACAAATAATCATCCGCACCCACTTCGAGGCCAACGATGCGGTCAACGTCTTCGCCCTTGGCAGTCAGCATGATGATGGGGGTGCGGTCATTGGCGGCACGCAAACGCCGACAGATCGACAGGCCGTCTTCGCCTGGCATCATCAAGTCCAGCACGATCAGATCAACCGAATCACGCAGCAATATACGGCTCAAAGCCTTGCCGTCTTCAGCCAGCATGACTTCAAAACCTTCCTGCGCCAGGTAGCGGCGCAGCAGGTCGCGTATGCGGGCATCGTCATCCACAATCAGGATCTTGTCGGCCCGGGGAGGAGTAGCAACTTGTGTCATAAGCATCCAGTAATTTGTAACAGGCACATTTTGAAGGCTGTAGACAGGCTTTTGCAGTTTTATCGCGTTTGTTTGACACACTGTTACAACAGTTGCGGCTTGCGTGTCAGTCAATTCCTTCAAGCAGACTGGCAGATGAAGAATTTTTGGCGGCAAGCACAAAATCTCCTTCATTTGTGAAAAACGCCTCAATAATGCAGGCGTGCGCTGACCGAACCCAACCATCCAGTCCAATCCAAATCATTTGCGAAAGCCTTCTGTATGTTTACTATCAAATCAATAGCTGCTTGCGCGCTGATTACCTGCGCTACAGGCCTTTTTGCCCAACAATCCGGGCCGCGTGAAGCGCTGCAAAATGTTGCCCAGCTGAGCAGCAGCGCCAGCGTGGAGGTGCAGCAGGATTTGCTGACCATCTTCATGAACACCAGCATCAGCGGAAGCGATGCCAACACGGTGCAAACCCAGCTCAAGCAGGCACTTGATGCTGCATTGGCGATTGCCAAACCGGCAGCATTGCCTGGCCAGCTGGATGTTCGCACCGGCAATTTCAGCCTGTACCCACGCTACGACAAAAACAGCAAAATCAATGGCTGGCAAGGCACCACTGAGCTGGTTTTGGAAGGCCGTGACTTTCCCCGCATTACCAGCACGGCCGGCAAGATTCAAAGCATGACGCTTGGCAATGTCAGCTTTGCACTCAGCCGGGAGCAGCGCAGCAAAGTAGAAGCTGAAGCGCAGGCGATGGCGATTGAACGCTTCAAGGCCAAATCGCTGGAAATTTCAAAAGCATTTGGCTTTGGCAGCTATTCATTGCGTGAAGTCAGCGTCAACGCCAATGACCAGGGCTTTCAGCCCCGAGGAAGGCCGATGATGACGATGGCCAAATCAGCCGATGCAGAAAGCGCCATTCCCGTTGAAGCGGGCAAAAGTGTTGTTCAGGTCAATGTCAGCGGAGCCATTCAGATGAAATAAAGGCGAGGGCTGCAACCCGCGTGAAAAAGGCCTGAAAACATATGCTTTCAGGCCTCTAGCCGTTATAAACTGCGCGCAAGAAGCTATCAAATAAATAGCAACTGCGGGCCTGGACTGCTTCTGATTAGAACGAGTAGCGCACGCCCAAGCTGGTGGCGTTGACCTTGTCACGACCCGTACCGGCAAATTTCATGTTGTATTGGTCAAACTGCAACACGCCAGACCAGTTCGGGCTGAATACATACTCGGCACCTACGCCGTAAGACGCGCCCCAGCTGTTTTCATTGCCCGGGGTGATGCCTGATGCCGGGTTGGATGTGACATTTGTGCGGCTGTAAGTCGTGCCGATACGGCCTAAAAGGTTAAACGAAGATGCAACCGGCAAACGGCCTACCAAACTCAAAGTCACGCCGTTGGCATAGGTTGAGCCACCCGCGCGGTTGATCCGGTCGAAATCGGTGTAACCAATCTGCGCACCAAAATTTTCAGTGAAATACGCGCCGCCATACAGGTTGTAAGAGTTTTTGCGCTCCTGCGACGTAAATCCGCCAGTTCCACTGTTCAACCTGAAAGTAGATTGACCAAAATTCAATCCCAAATAAGCAGAGCCGGGCGTAAACATCGAAGAGCTTCTGCCGGACGACGAGCTTGATGTGCTTTGTGCCTGGGCAGCGCCTGCCATGGCAAGGGTTGCCAGCGCAGTTGCCAAGGCGAGTGAAAGTTTGGAGGTGTGGTTCATTTTTCAGTCCAGATAGGGTGGGTTGCGAAGAAATTAAAGTTTGACTTTTGAAACATGTCCGCACGCGTCAAAAGTTGCTTTGACTGTAGGCGGAGCACCGTATGAAAGCTGTAGTCGCATCAGGTTTGCGCTTGTAGGACACAGCTGGAGTTCGGTGAAGAAAGAGTTCTACAGTTTTGCAGTAGTTGCACAATACAGACATTGTCGGACGGCACTGCTGCTGATCAGGCAGGGCAACCAACAAATGATGCCAGGCACAATCTACGCGATGAATTCAATGGTTCGTCATTTGCCCGGCTCATATGCACTGGTGCTTGATTCCCCGCACAGCGGCATCCGTTACCCGGCGGGCTGTACATGAACGAATCAACGCTGGAAATGACGAACGGCTTTGCGCTGTAAAAAACGCATTTGCATTTGCATTTGCATTTGCATTTGCATTTGCAATTGCTGGTTCGATTGCTGCTGTCAACCGATCCGCTTCAGCTTTAGGAAAGTTTCTTGGACAAAGTAGATTGCATCGTGATAGGCGCAGGCGTGGTGGGGCTGGCCATTGCCCGGGCACTGGCGCTCAAGGGCAGGGAAGTGATGGTTTTAGAAGCCGCAAACGCCATCGGCACCGGTACCAGCTCGCGGAACAGTGAAGTGATTCACGCCGGCATTTACTACCCGCAAGGCTCGTTAAAAGCGCAACTTTGCGTACAAGGCAAGCAGCTGCTGTACGACTACTGCAAGGAGCGCGGCATTGGCCACAACCGCTGCGGCAAGCTGATCGTGGCAACCAACGATTCACAAGTCGCGCAACTGCAAGGCATCATCGCCAAGGCTGCTGCCAATGGCGTCAATGACCTGGTGCTGCTCAGCCGTGAGCAGGCCAGGGCGCTAGAGCCGCAACTCGAATGCGTAGCCGCCGTGCACAGCCCCAGCACGGGCATCATCGACAGCCATGCGCTGATGCTGTCGCTACAAGGAGATATTGAGAATTCAGGCGGTTTTGTAGTGCTAAATACGGCTGTAGCCGACATGAAATGCGCGCAAGCAGCTATTGAAATAATAGCATCAGACGGTACGGTACTGCTTGCCAACACAGTTATCAACGCGGCTGGTTTGCAGGCGCCTCAGCTGGCCAGCCGTATCCAGGGACTCGACGAAAAGCATGTGCCATCCACTTTCTGGGCCAAAGGCAACTACTTCACGCTGCAAGGCAAGTCACCCTTTGGCCGCCTGATTTACCCCGTACCTGAAGCCGCTGGCCTGGGTGTTCACTTGACGATTGACCTGGGTGGCCAGGCCAGGTTTGGGCCTGATGTGCAGTGGGTCGATTCGCCCAATGACCTGGCGGTTGACCCCAGCCGCGGCGATGCTTTTTACGCTGAAGTCCGCAAATACTGGCCGGGCTTGAGAGACGGCACGCTGCAGGCAGACTACGCAGGCATTCGGCCCAAGCTGCAAGGGCCTGGTCTGGTCGCCAGCGACTTTGTAATTCAAGGTGAAGCGGTACACGGCGTGCCGGGCCTGGTCAACCTGTTCGGCATTGAATCGCCGGGGCTGACCAGCTCGCTGGCGATTGGTGAGTGTGTCAGTGCGATGCTATCGAAAAAATAGCTGTTTGCGCGCTATTTATGTGGGCTACAGGCTGATTTGACACTTAAAAATCGGCTGAATGGATTGTTTTTAGCTGCGTTTTATCATCACCGCGAACTGCCGAACCGTCAAGATTCGGCAAGTGCCATGCGACTTCAGTCCAGGTACACCGCGTTTGTCGCCCGACACCAGCACATCAGCCTGCCCGCCCTCCGCCATCGACAACAAAAAATTATCGAATGGGTCGGGCGACCGGTTGACAGGCGGCAAGGCTTCTATCCACAGAGCCATATTGCGCAGTTGATTCACCAATTCACCAGCCAGCGCCGGGCGTATCAGGGCACGCAGGGCAGGGCGACGGGTGACATCCCGAATTTCAGCCAGTTGCACCGCACACGTGAGCAATTTGAAGTGGCCGCGCCGCCAGTCAGCCACCAGTTGTGCAGGTTTCGATGTGTGTATCAGCAACGCGCTGATAAGCACATTGGTGTCTAAAACCACGCGCATCTGGAAGGTTTATCGGGAAGCCTGTTTGGGCAGCTTTTTGGGCTTGAAGGTGTTGTACCGCCCAGCCGCCAAACCATCAATGCGCACTTGAGCCAGTGCTTCTTCCAGCAAACTTTCCGCATCTGCTGCGTCCACCTCGTCAAAACCTGCACGCGCCTGGCTTAAGGTTTGGTCAAATACACGCCAGCGCACGGCCTCTTCAACAAAGATCGACAAGTCGCCTTTTTTAAATCCGCGCTGCGCCAAAAAGCTGCGCACCGCGATGTTGGTGGGTTCTGATATGACCAGATTCCACCGTGTAGAAGATGCCGGGACAGGTGTAATGGGTAATGCGCTCATGTCAGTGGAAAAGTTATGTGGATATGTGTTTACGCACAATTTTAAGACTGGTGCGAGAAATGTGCAATCTCTACACTGTGGCGCCTGATTGATAGACGTTTTAGCTCCAGGTTTGATGGCTATAGAGCAGACATGCATTCAGCGGCAAAGGCAAAGACGGGCCAATAAAAAAGCCCTTCAAGTCAATCAACTTGAAGGGCTTTTGCAGAAAATTTGACCGGCTTAAATACGGTTTCCCGTAAACGTTCCGCCTGTCGTGCTCTGCACATAGTTCCATCTGCCGCTTAACACGCCAGCTGCTGTGACGGCGCCGTTAAACTCCGCCGAGCCCGCACTTCCACTAGCCGTTATTGACACACCACCACTAGCCGAGACACGGCCTGTCACTGAAAATGTCTGGTTGAAGGTCTGTGAAAACACAGTGCCCGACACCAAACCTGTAGAACTGATCCTCACGTTGAACGTGCCTTGCTCAGCGCCAGAGTAAGTGCCGGTGTAGTTTCCTGCAAATACGGCTGTGCCTGTCACCGCGGGTGTGGTCGTTGTCACTGGTGCAGTCGTGGTGGTGACTGGCGTGGTCACGGTTCCAGCCGGTGTAGTGACTGTAGTAGTTGTAGTGCCAGAGCCAGAACCAGTCGGGGTAGCCACAGTTACCGTGAACACCGTGGTTGGCAAGCTGATCACGTTAACCGTGCCCGGCGTTGGCGCAATTGCCGTGATACAGGTGGTCAGCGTGCGAATTTCGCTGGCTGTCAGGGCAGGTATTGCCACGGGCGTAAATGCCGCAGGCGAGCTGGTTGAATACAGCTCCAGCGGAAGGTTTGCAGGTACTAACCGGATCGTGAAATTACCAGCTGTATCGCCGCCACCCGAGCTCAACAATTTCGCATAGCCAGTTCCGCGCAGGCCGATGGTTCCAACGTTCGTAAGTGCTTGACCTGCTGCATCTTTAAAGCAGCCTTTTATCGTTGCATTGACGCCAAAAAAATCTGCATTCCAGATCGTGAAGTGCGCCACAGTTCCCTGAAAAGTGCCATCTGCTTGACGAGTTGCTGTGCCTTCACGCTTCCAGATAGCGGCGGCTTCGTCGTAAAACCACAACGGTACGCTGGCTGCGTTGGCTGAGTTGCTGGCAGCCGGAAAAGTCAGCGTGGCAGGTGCTTTTAATTGCAGTGGATTGCCGTCTGCATCTGTCAGCTTGACTTCCATAAAACCCATGGAAATGATGGGCGACTGCACACCCGCATCAATGCCGGTGTACGGCCCTGCGAAGGCTCGGGCGCCTTGCACTGTGTCCGGACTGTAGTAGCTGGCACCTACGCTGACAGTGCCGGTGTAGTCAGCACCGCTTGCTGTTTTGATGGCATTGGCCGGAAACTGCACCTGCGCACCATTGACTGGAATGGTTGTAGCAGTAGCTGCGTTAAACGTAGTGGTGACCTGGTCAGCCAGCAACTGAATATCAATTTGTGTGTTGCCCGCGGTTGTCAGCGGCACTTCTTTGGCAGTGGTGGTGAAACCCGATTTTTTAACCAACACGACAGTTGTGTCGCCCGACTGGCTGGCATCAAGCTTGAAGCTACCGTCTGCGCCAGTAACAGCGCTCTGGCCTGAAGCGATGACAGCAGCGCCTTGCACCGCGATTCCCGCTGCATTTCTCACGACACCGCTGACAAAAGTTATGGCAGCAGGCGTTACAGGTGCGGGGCTTGAGCCGCCACCGCACGCAAGCAGTGTGCTGGTGGCTATGGCCACGCTAAACATGCGCAAAAATTTAGCGCTTTTGATGGTAAAAAACATACTTCCCTTTTATTAAAATAGTAGAGTTGGCCAGTGTAGCAAACGAAAGTTTGTAGTTTTTAAGGCTTGGCATGGAAATGGTTTCTTCAGCCAAGTGACACCTGCTCGTATGCATACCGAACTTAGTCGTTCATTACTATCAAATGTATAGCTGCTTGCGCGCTATTTGCTTAGGCTGGAAGCGGTTTTAATTGCATTTGCAGCCTCTGCAACCAGCCCTGGTCCTTTGTAAATCAACCCGGTGTAGATTTGCACCACATCGGCTCCCGCAGTGATTTTCGACACTGCATCTGCGCCACTCATCACGCCGCCTGCGCCGATGATGGGGAAGGTTTTACCCAGTGCCGCGCGCAGCTGGCTGATCACGCGGTTGCTGGCCGCCAGTACGGGGGAGCCGCTCAGGCCGCCGGCCTCTTCCGCGTGGCGCATGCCCTTGACTGCTTCGCGGCTGAGGGTTGTGTTGGTGGCGACTACGCCGTCCATTTCATGGCGTTTTAATGTGGCGGCGATCACATCAATCTGAGCTTCGTCCAGGTCGGGTGCGATTTTGACGAATATTGGTACGCGCTTGCCGTGCTGCCTGGCCAGCTTTTCGCGGCGTTGGGCAATGGCGCTTAACAAAGCATCCAATGCTTCGTCGTTTTGCAGCGCACGCAGGTTTTTGGTGTTGGGGCTGGAGATATTGACGGTCACGTAGTCAGCATGCGGGTACACGCCGTCAAGGCAAATCAGGTAATCGTCTGCGGCGTCTTCAATCGGTGTCGTGGCGTTTTTACCGATGTTTAAACCCAAAATCAACGGAGTTTTTGAGCTTGCTTGGCGAACCCTGGACTTTTGGACATTGGCGATAAAAGCATCCAGCCCGTCGTTGTTAAAACCCAGGCGGTTGATCAGTGCATTCGCCTCGGGCAAGCGAAACATGCGCGGCTTGGGGTTGCCGCTTTGTGCTTTTGGCGTGACGGTACCCACTTCAATAAAGCCAAACCCCATACCGGCCAGGCCGTCAATACAGTGAGCGTTTTTGTCCAGCCCGGCGGCCAGGCCTACCCGGTTGGCAACTGTAAGGCCAGCCAGCTCAATCGGGTCGTCAACTCGCGGGCTGCAGTACGCCAGCGCTAACGGCGTGCCCTGTGTACGGGCGAGCGTGGCCATGGTCAGCTCATGGGCGGTTTCAGCGTCGAGGCCAAATAAAAAGGGCCGGGCCAGTGCGTAGGGAAGTAATGCCATCGGATAATTTAAAGTTGTTTGTTTAACTCCTCTATTGTCGCAAAGACCCCCATGACCACCTTGACCACCTTTTCCCAAGACGATCTGAAAACCATGGTGGGGCGCGCTGCCCTGACCTATGTGCAACCCGGCAGCATTGTGGGCGTGGGCACCGGCTCTACAGTCAATAAATTTATTGACGCGTTGGGCACGATGAAAAGCCAGATCAAAGGCGCAGTGTCCAGCTCCGTTGCCTCTACCGAGCGCCTGCAGGCTCTGGGTATCAAGGTATTTGACGCGACCGAAGTACAAGAACTGGCGGTGTACATCGACGGCGCAGACGAGATTGACCACGCGGGCTACATGATCAAAGGCGGCGGTGCGGCGCTGACGCGCGAAAAAATTGTGGCGGCGCTGGCCCGGCAGTTTGTCTGCATTGCCGATGAATCAAAACTGGTGGCCAGCCTGGGTGCTTTCCCGTTGCCGGTTGAAGTCATCCCGATGGCAGCCAGGCGCATTGCGCGGCAGTTTGCAGAGCTGGGTGGCGTAGCCAGTTTGCGATTGAAGGCGGGCGTGCCATTGGTAACTGACAACGGGCAGCACATTCTGGATGTGACTGGTTTGCAGATCGCTGACCCGCTGGCGTTTGAAGCCGATGTCAACAACTGGCCAGGCGTGGTGACGGTAGGCGTCTTTGCGTTTCAAAAAGCCAGCGTCTGTTTGCTCGCCAGCTCTGCCGGGGTCAAAACGCTCACATTCTAAAAGCTGGTTTGGTGCAAACAAACAATTCAGCTTTGCCCCGTCATCCCGGGCTCGACCCGGGATCCATGTCTGTAGCGGTTAAGGCTGAAGTCGGGTTCATGGATTGCGGATCAAGTCCGCAATGACGAATTTGAAAAGCGGGTAACAGCAAAGATTTGTCAAGCCTGCTTAGCCCCGTCATCCCGGGCTCGACCCGGGATCCATGTCTGTAGCGGTTAAGGCTGAAGTCGGGTTCATGGATTGCGGATCAAGTCCGCAATGACAAATCTAAACACTCGGAATTTG
>JAYUVG010000252.1:0-2788 GCA_043754255.1 Polaromonas sp.
GCGCAACATGGTCAGCATTTGCAAGGGTCGCACCGTGCTCATCATTGCCCACCGCTTAAGTGCCGTGCGCCACGCCAACCGCATCATCGTGATGGAAAAAGGCCAGATTGTTGAGGCTGGCCCGCATGAAGCCTTGATTCAAAAACCCAAGGGCTTGTATGCGCACTTGTGGCGTATGCAGGATGGTGGGCAGCCTGTGGATAGGGCTGCTGAATGAATACCTTGAGCAAACCCCTGCAGCTCATTCAAGCCATAGCCAGCTCAATGCGTTTACCAGCACGCGCGGCCAGCGTGATCAGCATGTCCAGGCTGAACTTGTCCCACTTGCCGCGCACCAGGTCACTCACGCGTGACTGGCCGATGCCCAGTTGCTCAGCGGCTTGTACCTGGCTCCAGCCGCGCTCTTCAATCAACAGCCGCAAACGCCCCATCAAATCAGCACGCAGCGCCAGCACCGCCGCCTCACCTGGCGCAAAGCCGATGTCGGTGAACACATTGCCGCTGGATGGGGTGACCAATGCATCGCGGTCAATCTTGGGCTTAGTCATGCTTTGTTCCTTTAGGTTGGTTCATCAGTTTGTAGCGTTTGCTCGCCAGGTCAATATCAGGTTTGGCCGTCTGGGCGGTGGTTTTGTGAAAACAGTGCAGCACGTAAACCGCGTCAGCCTGCTTGGCCACATAAATCACACGCCACTGCCCTGCCAGCTTGATGCGAATCTCATGAGCGCCTGCGCCCACTGTAGGCATGGGTTTGAAGTCAGACGGCATCAGCCCGAGCTGCACTTGCCAAAGCTCAAAGCCTGCGTAGCGCCTGACCTCCAGCGGGAAACTCGCCAACGCCGCCTGGCTGTCCCCCATGAACTTCAGTTTTTTCATGACATTGATTATCTAACTACTAGCATAAAACGTCAACTGTACAAGCTTATGGCGGTCTCTACAGAAAGGGGATTTTCGTGAATCAAACGCCGGTACCAGAAGCGTCCAAACCACCCCACCCAGTCATAGAACTACTGGCCCGCTACAAAGCTATCTTCAAAGCCGCCTGGGCGCACCGGGTTGAACTGGCTGGCCCCACACGCCTGGCCGATGAAGCCGCCTTTTTACCCGCCGCCCTCAGCCTGCAAGACACCCCCGTTCACCCCGCCCCGCGCAGGTTGGCCTATGCGCTGATGGCGCTGATTGCTATTGCTGTGCTGTGGGCTTTTCTTGGCAAGATCGACATCGTGGCCACCGCACCGGGCCGCATCATCGTCAGTGACCGCACCAAAGTCATTCAACCCCTTGAAGCCAGCGTCGTGCGCAAGGTGCTGGTCAAAGACGGTGATAAGGTCGTCGCGGGCCAGGTGCTGGTCGAGCTTGACCCAACCAACGCCAATGCAGACAAAGCCAGCGTCAGCGAACAGCTCAGCGCTGCTACCTCAGAGGTCATTCGCACCCAGGCGCTGCTCAAAGGCTTGTCTGGCAGTACATCGCAGCTACTATCAAAACAAGAGCTGCTTGCGCCTGAATCTATTGGGTTACAGGCCAATTTTGCAGGTAAAAATGAGCAAAAAACACCTCAAAACGCCTGTCATCCCGGGCTAGACCCGGGATCCATGACTCCAGCGGACTGTGCAGAGACGCGGGCACATGGATTGCGGATCGAGTCCGCAATGACGCGAACGCAGACCCAAGCCCAACTCCAGTCCGAATGGCAAGACATACGCGCCAAAGTCGCCAAGCTAGATGCAGAACAAGTCCGCCGCCAGGCAGAAATAGCCACAGTACAGCAAACCATCGCCAAACTAGAAGCCACCATTCCGATGGCGAAAACCCGCGAAACCGACTTTAAGAAACTCGTCACCGAAGGCTTCATCAGCAGTCACGCTACGCAAGACAAAACCCGTGAAAGATTAGAGCTTGAACGCGACCTGGCCACCCAGCGCGCCAGGCTGCTAGAGGCGCAGTCAACATCAAACGAAACCACCCAATCAAAAGCCGCCTACATCGCAGAAACCCGCCGCGGCCTAAGCGACCGCAACGCACTGGCTACATCCAAAGCCCAGCAACTCACCCAAGACGAATCAAAAGCCAGCCAGCGCGAACGGCTCACGCAGCTCACTGCCCCAGTGGCAGGCACCATCCAGCAACTGGCCGTGCATTCAGTAGGCGGGGTGGTCACCCCCGCCCAGCCGTTGATGATCGTCGTGCCTGATTCAGCCAGGGTCACCGCAGAAATCAGCATCGCCAATCTAGACATCGGCTTTGTCAACGCAGGTCAGCAGGCGGAGGTGAAGCTGGAGACCTTCCCATACACCAAGTACGGCACTGTTAAAGCCAAGGTAGACATGGTGACGGCTGATGCCGTGACCGACGAAAAAAAGGGCAGCTACTACCCTGCCACCTTAACGCTGGCAGCCAAAGACATGAACATCGACGGCAAGCGTGTACCCATCAGCCCGGGCATGAACATTACCGCAGAGATCAAGACCGGGCAGAGGCGGGTGATTGAGTATTTGTTGAGTCCGATTCAGCGGGCGGGTAGTGAGAGCCTAAAAGAACGTTAAGCACACCAAAAATCATTGAAGAGAACAAATGCAAATCAAATCCTTCCCCACCCACCTGGGCAACCTCGTCATCACCGACGACGCTGTGCCCCTCGCCTTGCAGCAAGCCATCTCAAAACTAACGCGTGAATCCATCTGGGCATATGGCTGGCGCTCCAACACGCGGCGTGACCGCTATTGCTATTGGCATGCCCATATTGCAGGCGGCGATGGGACCAGCCGTAAAAACTGCGAACAAGAGC
>JAYUVG010000253.1:0-15052 GCA_043754255.1 Polaromonas sp.
CCTACCCTCTCCCAGGGGGAGAGGGAGCAATCCCGTGGACTTCTCAGCAAAAGTGGCAGCCGCCTTCGCCTCATCATCTCTCGCACAACTCGCACCCAACTCTTTAGCTGCATCAGCCACCATCAAATACGGATTAACACGCGCCTCAATCCTGCCCGGTGCATCCACGCTGGTGGAATCAATCTCAAACCAGCCCTGCGCCGTCACGTCTCCGGCCCGGCGGATAAACGCCGTGCCGCGAATGTCGGTCATGGTCGCGATGGTTTCTTTCGCAGCCAGCCGATGCGCAATCTCGACAATCGCGCGCTCGGCGTTGCCATACAGCAGCAGGTCGCACTTCGCATCCACCACCACCGAGCGGCGAACCTTGTCTGACCAATAGTCGTAATGCGCAATGCGGCGCAGGCTGCCTTCAATGCCGCCCAGAATAATCGGCACATCCTTGAAAGCCTCACGGGCTCGCTGGCAATACACCAGCGCCGCCCGGTCGGGCCGCTTGCCGCCTATGTCGCCAGGTGTGTAAGCATCGTCCGAGCGAATTTTGTGGTCAGCCGTGTAGCGGTTGATCATGCTGTCCATGTTGCCGGCCGTGACGCCCCAAAAGAGATTGGGCTTGCCCAACACCTTGAAGGGTTCAGCGCTTTGCCAGTCGGGCTGGGCAATGATGCCGACCCTGAAGCCTTGCGCCTCCAGCATGCGGCCAATCACTGCCATGCCAAAACTGGGGTGGTCAACATAGGCGTCGCCCGTCACGATGATGATGTCGCAGCTGTCCCAGCCCAGGGCATCCATCTCCAGCCTGGACGTCGGCAAAAATTTGGCCGTGCCAAAACGCGCAGCCCAGTATTTGCGATAACTGGTCAGGGGTTTGGCGACACGGGCAAAAAAGGAAACATCCACTGGGGCGTTCATGGGCGGTCAACGCGGCGAAACGTTGGCTTAAGGGGAAACCCCGATTTTAAGGTTTTAATGCCCCGATTGCAGCCTAAAACTTGAATGCCGTGGAAATGCGACAGAAATCACTTAAAACCGCTGGATCATCGCAAACAACCATGGTTTTAGGTGAAATAGTGCTCTAGCCGTTACAAACAGCGCGCAACCAGCTATCAATTAAATAGCAAACGGCAGGCGCTCGATGCTGTTAATTGCGTACAGTCATCTGTCCGCGCAGCTCGCCGCCCGGATGTGCTGCGGTATGGATGTTGGCGTACCACCGGCCAGCCAGCAAATCAGCTGCCTGGGCAGCGGTCAACGTGGCAGTGCCATCCATGCCGCTGTTAACCGGGTTAAGCCAACCCAAGGCAACGCCAGAATTGCTACCAACTGCTGCGGGGCCATGAAAATGCCCGGCTGTTGCAGCACCGGTCAAACCGCTATAGGTCACTTTCCAGCGCAGCTGCATGGTGTCTTTGTTAAAAGCTGCATCTACCGAGCCGGAGCCGCTGGCTGCTACGGGCGGCACTTCGTTGGCACCACGCAACTGGGTTGTCAGCGCCACCATGCTGGAAGGCTGCATCATGGAGCCGCAGCCTGACAAAACCACAGTAACAGATGCGGCGGCTACAGCAAGGACAGCCAGCTGATGACGGTTGAAGATTCGGCGTGTAAACATGATGTCTCCTGAATAATTATTTGAAACAATAAAAAGAGGGCAGCATCTATGGCTGCCCCGCTGGAAGTGTAAAACCACCAGATTGCTGAGCCTCGAGTGCCAGCAAGTAAAACCGTTGATGCAAAAATTGAAACATGTTTGCGTTATGTGTTCTGGCGACCAGCCTTGTGGGCATCGCGCATGTCCCTGATCTGATCGTGATTGGTTTGTGTGCCTTGTGCCTGGCGCTCGACTACCGCCTTGACATCGACAGGCATGTCCTGTTTGAGCGCCTTGCGGTACTGCGCCAGCGCGACATCTTCAGCCCGCTCGCACTCTTCAAGCATGCTGATGTCGCTATAGCCACTGAGAGTGCCTTTGACCGACACCCATCCCCGGTGCATGGCGCCACTCATGCTGCCGCCATCATCGGGCTCGCCGCCCAGCTGCACAATCAGTTGCTGCAATTCGGCAGCTGCGGTGCGGCAGTCGCCAGCTCGCTGAATGAAGACGGATTTGACTTGCGGCGACTGGACATGTTCGGCACATTCGGTGAAACCATATTCACCGTCGCGGCAGGTTTCCAGCAGATTGCTCAAGGTATCGATAGCATCGTCATTGATATCTTCTGCGTCCCGGCTGCCATCAGCCAAACCGTTTGACGATTCGTACACACCGTTGGTAGACGACGCTGCCATGTTCGGGTTCTTGCGCATTCCGCCTGAAGAAAATTGAAGGTCGCTGTCGGTTGCCATGATGTATTTCCCGGAAAGACAAAATGCAATCTTCAGGGACGGAACAAACCATTTCAGTCAGGCAAACGCAGGGACATTTGTAGGAGAACGCCTCAGCTCAACTGCCCTGCCAGGCCAAATTTAACGGAGCTGTTGTTCCAGATCATGCAGCACCTGGTAGCAGGCAAGGACGCTGGCCACGCTGCTGTTGGGCTGGCGGTTGTCGCGTATGGCGGCAAAAAATTCGCGGTCTTGCAGCTCAATACCGTTCATGCTGATATCGACCCGGCTCACGTCGATTTTTTCGTCCTTGCCGGTAAATAGATCGTCATAGCGCGCCAGATAGGTCGCTGTGTCGCCGATGTAGCGAAAGTACGTGCCCAGCGGGCCGTCGTTGTTAAAGCTCAAACTCAAAGTGCAAATAGCACCATTGGCTGCTTGCAATTGAATGCTCATGTCCATTGCAATGCCAAGCGTCGGGTGAATGGGGCCTTGAATGGCGTTGGCCCTAACCACCGGACTGTTGCACTGGTAGGCAAACAAATCCACCGTATGCGCGGCATGATGCCAGAGCAGGTGGTCTGTCCAGCTGCGAGCCTGGCCGAGCGCATTCATGTTGGTGCGGCGAAAAAAATAGGTTTGCACATCCATCTGCTGGATGTTGAACTTGCCCGCCTTGATTTGCTGGTGGACGTACTGGTGACTCGGATTAAAACGGCGCGTGTGGCCGCACATCGCCACCAGGCCGCTACTTTTGGCTGCGGCTACGACGGCATTCGCACCGTCAATGCTGTCTGCCAGCGGGATCTCAACCTGCACATGTTTGCCGGCTTTCAAACAGGCCAGAGTCTGGTCGGCGTGCATTTGCGTGGGCGTGCACAAGATAACTGCGTCTACTTCTTTTAACGCCAGGCTTTCGGCCAGGTCGGTGGCGACGTGCGCAATGCCGTATCTGGCGGCGACTTCTCTGGTTTTTTCAATGTCGCGGCTGATAAGCGAAACGACCTCAACGCCATCGATGTTCTTGATGCCGTCCAGGTGCTTGATGCCGAAAGCGCCAGCTCCAGCCAACGCTACTTTGATAGTTTTATTCATTTAACTGTTCTCCAGGATCAGGTGGCCAACGGCCGTGTTGGATGCGGGCACGTGATAGAAGCGGTGCTTGACGGTAGGTGTTGCACCGCCATTCAAATCTGCCATTGCACCCCTTGCAATCAACCACAT
Organism: Polaromonas sp.; assembly: GCA_043754255.1. GTDB lineage: Bacteria > Pseudomonadota > Gammaproteobacteria > Burkholderiales > Burkholderiaceae_C > Polaromonas. The sequence goes on from JAYUVG010000253.1 coordinate 3,550, forward strand.
CACCAGCTCAATGCCTTCACTGCCCGCTTCGCGAACGTAGTCAATGTGCGGCACAGCGGCCTGGGTTTGCGGGTCGTTGATCAGCGTGTCCATGAAGGCAGCGTCAAACTCTTTGTTGATCAACCCCGCTCGCGGGCCTTGCAGCTGGTGGCTCATGCCGCCGGTGCCCCAAACTTGCACGTTCAAATCTTCGTCGTAGGACTCAACTGCGGCACGAATCGCTTTGCCAATATTCAGGCAGCGTTGACCAGACGGAGGTGGAAACTGCACCACGTTCACAGCAAAAGGAATCACGGCGCAAGGCCATTTGAAATCATCGGCGGGCGGTTGACCAAACATCAAACTGAGCGGCACAGTCAAGCCATGGTCAACATCCATTTTGTTGACGATGGTCAGGTCAAAGTCTTGCTGAATCACTGACTGCGCAATGTGCGCTGCCAGCGCCGGGTGGCCCTCAACAGTTGGCACAGGACGCGGGCCCCAGCCTTCATCGGCTGGTTGATACGCTGCAGCGGTACCGATGGCAAATGTCGGAATCATGTCCAGACTGAATGCAGTGGCATGGTCGTTGTAGACCAGGAAAATCACGTCCGGTGTGTTGTCCTTCATCCATTGTTTTGAGTATTCATACCCCTTGAACAGCGGCTGCCAATAGGGTTCATGCGTTTTGCCAGTGTCAAGCGCTGCGCCAATCGCAGGCACGTGGGAGGTAAAAACGCAGGCGGTAATCTTTGCCATTCAAGCAGCTCCCGTTTTTATAGCGCTACCCTGCGGCTGCCGATGCGCCTGCGCCGTACCATCCTCGCCTACCACACGGTTGCCATCAACAGAACGCCCGCCGCTGATCATCATGTCCCGGTATTCAAGCTCGGTCATGCCCGTCATGCTGCCCGCCATTTGTTGAAAGCTTTTGCCATGAGTGGCGCCAAGTTTGGCCAAGAAATAAATGTTGCCGCCCAATGAGATGGCGCGGTTCAAATCCACGCTCAGTACCGCCTGCTTTTGCTCTTCTGTCATCGGCCACTCATCAACATACGCGCGCTGGTCAGCTTTGAAGCGTTCGCGGTTTTCAGCGGACATCAGCGACATGCAAAACTGGTTCAGGTGGTAACCCTTGCGGCTTTCATCGGCATCAAAAATAGTGGTGCCGGGAACGTCCATGTAGTTTTTGTTCAGCGACATATCAATCTCCTCAGCTCCAGTACAGCCGGGTTGGGTTGTCTACCAGCAGCTTGTGTTGCAACTCGGGCGTGGTTGCAATCTGCGGGATAAAGTCGACCAGCAGGCCATCGTCCGGCATGTGATCTTTTAAATTGGGATGGGGCCAGTCAGTGCCCCAAAGCACCCGTTCCGGGAAGGTTTCGACCAGTCGTTTGGCGAAAGGCACAACATCCTGGTAAGCGCGTTGCTCGCCGTTCAGGGCTTTGGGGCCGCTGATGCTCAGGCGCTCGGGGCAGCTGACTTTGCTCCAGATATTTGGGTGCTCACGCATCATCTTTACAAACAGTTCAAACTCCGCACCATCCACCGGTTTTGCCACATCGGGCCTGCCCATATGGTCAACCACCACAGCGGTTGGCAGCTTTGTAAAAAAGTCATACAGCTCAGGCAAGTCAGCAGCCTCAAAGTACACCACCACATGCCAGCCCAGTGGCGCAATGCGGTTGGCAATTTCCAGCAGCACCTCGCGCGGCGTGAAGTCGGCCAGGCGTTTGACGAAATTAAAACGCGTACCCCTGACGCCTGCTTCGTGCATTTCTTTCAACTCGGCATCAGTTACGTTGCGGTTGACTGTAGCCACACCGCGTGCCTTGTTGTTGGACGCTTCAAGTGCATCAACCAGCGCGCGGTTGTCAGTGCCGTGGCAGGTGGCCTGCACAATCACGTTTTTGTCAAAGCCCAGGTGGTCTCGCAGCGCAAACAGTTGCTCCTTGGACGCATTGCAGGGCGTGTACTTGCGCTCTGGCGCGTAGGGGAAAACATCGCCAGGGCCAAACACATGGCAGTGCGCATCGACTGCGCCGGGTGGCAGCTTGAAGGTGGGTTTGGCTGGGCCGGTGTACCAGTCCAGCCAGCCAGGAGTTTTACTGAATAGCATCTGTTTTTGAATCTGTCATTTTTCAAATACCTGAAGATTTTTCAACGTGGAGAAGAGGAGAGCGCTGAGGACGCGGAGGTGATAGTTAAAGACTCAAAAAAAACATCTGTGTTTACCAGCACTTCTCTGCGTCCTCCGCGCCACTCCTCTTCTCCGCGTTAAAGGTGTCTTCGTATTTCTCTAATCGATATATTTCAAGCCAGCTTTTTCCAGCGGGCCTCGCATGTTGTACATGTCCAGCCCCAACTCCCCTGCTGCAAAACGGGCCCGCTTTTCACCTTCAAAGCTCTCACGTTTTTCAGCGGCATCAGCCACCTGCCCTGCCATGTTGGCTGGCACCACCACCACGCCATCGATGTCAGCAATCACCACATCGCCGGGGTTTACCAAAGCGCCAGCGCACACAACAGGAATATTGACTGAACCCAGCGTGGCTTTGACTGTACCTTTTGAGTAAATGGCTTTACCGAACACAGGAAAGCCCATCGCTTCAAGATCGGCTACATCACGCACACCACCGTCGATGATGAGGCCGACCGCACCACGTGCTTTAAAAGAGGTGGCCAGCAGATCGCCAAAAAAGCCGTCGTTGTTGTCGGTGGTGCAAGCGGCTACTACTACATCGCCAGGTTGCAATTGCTCTGCGGCTACATGCAGCATCCAGTTGTCGCCGGGTTGCAATAAAACGGTCACTGCCGGGCCACACATCCTGGCTCCTTTGTAGACGGGGCGCATGTAAGGCTGCATCAAACCCACCCGGCCCAGGGCTTCATGAATAGTGGCAACACCAAATTTTGAAAGCCGTGCCACAGCCGCTCTGTCAGCTCTGACGATGTTGCGTTTGACAATTCCGAGCGTGGTCATGTCACAGTCCTTTTAATTTAAGCGCAGCATCCAGACGCGGAAAAACGCGCCGTGTGTTGCCTTCGTAAATCTGGAATTTTTGTTCCGCGTTCAGCTGCGTTGACGATTCAATGTAGCGCTTGGTGTCATCGTAATAGTGGCCGGTTTCAGGGTCAATGCCGCGCACCGCGCCAATCATTTCGCTTGCAAACAGAATGTTTTTAACCGGGATGACCTTGGTCAACAAATCAATGCCTGGCTGGTGGTACACGCAACTGTCAAAAAATATATTGTTCAGCAAATGGTCTTGCAGCAACGGCTTTTTCATCTCTTGCGCCAGGCCGCGAAAGCGGCCCCAGTGGTAGGGCACTGCGCCGCCGCCATGCGGAATCAAGAACCTGAGCGTTGGGAAATCCTTGAACAAATCACTCGTCAGGCACTGCATGAATGCTGTCGTGTCGGCATTCAGGTAATGCGCACCTGTGGTGTGAAAGCAGGCGTTGCAAGACGTTGACACGTGAATCATGGCCGGTATGTCGTACTCCACCATTTTTTCGTAAATTGGGTACCAGTATTTGTCGCCCAGCGGCGGCGATGTCCAGTGCCCGCCTGAAGGATCAGGGTTCAAATTGATACCGACATTGCCGTATTGCTCAATGCATTTGACCAGTTCAGGAATGCAGGTCGTGGGGTCAACGCCCTGGCTTTGCGGCAGCATGGCAACCGGGACAAAACTGTCCGGGAAAAGCTGGCTGACCCGGTAGCACAGCTCATTGCAAATCGCCGCCCAGGTGCTTGACACATTGAAGTCGCCAATGTGGTGCGCCATAAAGCTGGCGCGCGGGCTGAACAGCGTTAAATCGCTGCCGCGCTCTTTCATCAGGCGCAGCTGGTTGAGTTCAATCGTCTCGCGCAGCTCATCGTCGCTGATTTTCAAATCACTGACTTTCGGCATCATGGCGGGGTCTTTGATGCCTGCGATCTGCTGGTTGCGCCAGGTTTCCAGCGCTTTCGGTGCGGTGGTGTAGTGGCCGTGGCAGTCCATGATGAGGGGTTTTTGAAGGCTCATGATTTTTTTGGATGTGGATAAATTCAAGTGGGTGTCATGCCGTGGCGCTGCTTGACGTCGGTGGCACTTGCTGACGCGACAAATGCAAAAAAGTCCGCGATGTGTTGCCGCTTAACTGATGTTGTACAGATGGCGGATGAAAAAATGGTGGTGATGGCAACAGGCTCAGGCAGCGTACCGACCACAGCAATGCCGTCGAGATGCATCAGCTCGCTGAGCTGCTGGAAACCCAGCGCCAACTCGCCACGCGCGACCAGCGAGCCTACCGGCACGCCGGGTGGCGTCTGAATAAATTTTGGAGCGAGCGATTGCGGCATGCCCCACCGCTCAAACAGCGCCATGATGGCCACGCCGCTGGGCCCGGTTGAGTAGCCGACTGTTGGTGCGTCACCAACCGCCTGGCGCAGTGCTGCCTCGGTGCTGATGTCAGGCAATAACGTGCCCGCCTTGACTGCTACTGCAACGCTGGAACTCGCCATGTCAACACGGCTGCCAGGCACTACATGCCCACTGACGATCAGCTTTTCAATGGCGCCTGATGCCAACACCACCCCATCAAACGCTTCGCCAGATTCAATCCGCCTGGCAGCATCAACACCGCCGACCGACTCGACTGCCATCGGCACACCGCCAGCATGCATCCACTGCGCACTTAACTCAGCCAGCAGCAGGCGGGTTGCCATTGACGAAATAATTTTGATCACAAGTGCCTTAGAAACTTTTGAGCTGCGCCTATCTTAGCGATTGCCATGCCAGCAGGCAGCTGCTCAAGAGGCAATTGATTCCATGCAAAATACGCGCCATGACTTCCCAACCCTTTTGTCTGGCTGGCGTGATGGGCTGGCCCGTTGCACATTCACGCTCGCCCCTTATTCACAACTACTGGCTGAAAAAGTATGGGCTGCGAGGCTCGTATGTGCCGCTGCCGGTGGTTCCCAATGCGCTGGGCGCAGCTATTTCCGGCTTGAAAGCACTGGGCTTTCGGGGCTGCAACATCACCATTCCCCACAAAGTAGACGCCATGGCATTTGTCGATGATGTGGACAGCGCCTCCCGCCGCATCGGCGCTATCAACACCATCGTTGTGCAAGCTGATGGCTCGCTCAAGGGCTTTAACAACGACGGCTATGGCTACATTCAGAGCCTGCTGGATGCGCAGCCCGGCTGGCGCGCTGATGCCGGGCCAGTCACTGTACTGGGCGCAGGCGGGGCTGCCCGGGCTGTGGTTTCAAGCCTGGCCGACCGTGGCGCAAAAGAGATCCGGTTATTGAACCGCACACCAGCAGCAGCGCATGCGCTGGCCGACGAGTTTGGTGTGCCTGTCAAAGCCATGGCCTGGGCTGATCGCCACGCCGCGTTGGAAGGCGCTGCCATGCTGGTCAACACCACCAGCCAGGGCATGCAGGGCAATCCGGCGCTTGATCTGGACTTGAGCGCATTGCCTAAAACCGCCCTGGTATCAGACCTTGTGTATGTACCGCTTGAAACGCCGTTGCTGATGGCCGCCAGGGCGCGCGGCAATCCGTGCGCAGATGGCCTGGGAATGCTGCTCAACCAGGCAAGGCCCGCGTTTGAAGCCTGGTTTGGCGTGCTGCCCGACATCACGCCAGAGCTGCGGCGCATGGTTGAGGCAACGCTGTAGATTTTCTGTTGCGCTATGATTTCAGGAGCTGCTTGCGCGCATTTTACGTCGGCTAGAGGCCTATTTGGCACCTAAATAGCGTTGAAAATAGCAAGAATTCAAACCGTTGACCTACTGGCGTGCCGTGCGGACATTGGGCGGCAGTGTTTGCGGGTAGCTGCACCGAAACGGATTGATGTCCAGCCCGCCGCGCCGGGTGTACCGGGCGTACACACTCAACTTGACAGGTTTGCAGCGCGTCCACAGATCCATAAAAATCCGCTCTACGCAGTGCTCATGAAACTCATGGTGGTTGCGAAAACTCACCAGATATTGCAGCAAGCCTTCCTGGTTGATTTGCGGGCCTGAGTAGCTGATTTGCACACTGCCCCAGTCGGGTTGACCTGTCACCAGACAATTGCTTTTCAGCAAGTTGCTGGTCAATGTCTCAGTCACAGGCGGCTCATCAAATTCGGCAAACAGCAGCTCTGGCGCTGGCGTGTAGTGCTGGCATTCCACATCCAGCCTGTCCAGATTCAGGCCGTCCATTTCGTGAATGGGTTCGCGGTCGAACAGCTCCGGGCCAATGGTTTTGATACCGATGCCACTGCCCGTGGCTGCGCTGATGTCTGCGCGAATCCGCTCGCGCACATCGCGTGCGTCTGCAAACCGGGTGTTGGTAAAGCTGTTCAGGTAGAGCTTGAAGGATTTGCTTTCCACCATAAAAGGCGACTCGCACGGCACGGTGATCTGCGCCAAAGCCACCTGCGGCTTGCCGCGCATGTTCAGCCAGCTCAGCTCGTACACCGTCCACATGTCTGCGCCGAAAAAGATCGGGGCCTCTTGCACGCCAAGTGTCAGGCGCTGATCGGCTCTGGCAATCGGGAATAGCAATGAAGCGTCGTACTGGTCGGCATAGCTGGCAGGTTTGCCGAGTTGGGATTTGTCTGGAGTGGTCATGTCTTATTTTCCCACGGCACCGATTTAAAAAAATACTCCGAAAACAAAGTTCTGCACAATAAATCCGTCATTCGCGGCAATAGAGGGAATCCAGTTACGGTGCAAACGCTAGCGCTGGGCTATGCACCGGACTGGATCCCCGCCTTCGCGAGGATGACGCAGCTCATTAGGCGAAGCTTGTTCCTGCTAGAAAACTTAAAGCTACTTCCCGGCTTCTTCTGATTTCCAGCCGCCACCCAGCGCCTGAATCAGCGCCACAGCTGTGGTTTGGCGGTCTGCCGTAGCCTGCACCAGCGCGCGCCTGGCATTCAACGCAGTCGTTTGCGCTGTGATGACTTCACTGAAGCTGACCAGCCCACTGCGGTAGCGGTTCAGCACCTGTTGCTCCACCTGATCCGCAGCGCTGGACGCCTGCACACGCAAGGCTTGCTGGGTTTGCAATACGCGGGCACTTGACAACTGGTCTTCGACATTTTGAAAGGCAACCAGCACCACCTGCCTGTAACGGGCAACTGTCTGGTTGTAGCCCGCGCGTGCGCCATCAAGGCGCGCATCCCGTGCGCCGCCATTGAACAGAACTTGCGCGCCTGACAAACCGAGCGACCATAGCAAAGCCGGAGCACTGAACAGATTGGCAACCTGGCCGGCGGCTGTGCCGCTAGAGGCACTCAAGTTAAAGCTGGGGTAGTACGCTGCCTGTGCGATACCGATTTGCGCATTGGCATTTGCTACTCGCCGCTCGGCGGCGGCAATGTCGGGCCGGCGCAGTAGCAAGGTTGACGGAACGCCTGGCGGAACGTCTGGCACGGTGGGTGTGTAGTCTGGTGCAACTGGTAAAGAGAAGTTGCCCGGTGCGCGCCCGGTCAACACCGCAATCGCATGCTCCAGCTGGGCACGGGTGCGCTGCAACCCCGCTTCATCGGCTCGGGCGTTGGCCAATTGGGTTTGCGCTTGCAACACATCGGTTTTGGCAACGATGCCCGCGGTGTAGCGGTTTTGGGTGATTTCGAGTGCGCGCGTGTAGCCTGCCAACGTGGTGGCTAGCAAAGCTTTTTGCGCGTCTTGCTGGCGCAGTTGCAGGTAGTTGACAACCAGTTCCCCCTGCGCTGCAAGGCGGGCAGCAGCCAGGTCTGCTGCACTGGCTTGTGCAGTTGCATCCGCTGCAGTGACAACGCCCTTCAAGCGGCCCCACACATCGGGCTCCCAGGCAGCGCCCAGACTGGCAGAAAAGTTGTTGCGCACCGCGCCGCTGCTTTCCCCGCGGCTGGCTCCACCGCTAAGGGTGACTGACGGGAAAATTCCCGCCCGCTGCTCGGCCACCAGTGCGCGTGCCTGTGCGTACGCCGCAACCGCAGCCGCCACATTCTGGTTGGACACTTCGACCCGCGCAGCCAGGTCATTGAGCACCGGGTCGTTGAACAACTGCCACCACGGCCCGCGCTCCAGCGCGTCAACCGGTGCGGTTTTGATCCAGTCGCCTGCTTCTTTGTAAGTGGCGACTTCTGGTGCGGTGGGTCGTTCATAAATAGGGCCGACGGCGCAGCCTGTGATGAGCAGCAAAAAAGCTAAGGCTGTGATTGATCGGTGAAAGTTCATGGTGATCTTTTTGAGGTCGCTTAAACTCCCTCCCCTTTTGGGGGAGGGCGGGGGTGGGGGCAAGTGCAGAACAGCTTTTTGTATCGCGCGTGCCCCCATCCCCGCCCCACGTGCAGTCGCCAGAGGCGACAGCTCTTTGGCCTGTCCAAGTCCGCATCGGCGGACTCGGAGCCACAGGCCGCAGCCCCAGCGGGGGAAGGAGCAAGAAATAGGACGCCCCATCACGCCACGGCCCTCGCTAAATGCAGTTGGTTCACACCGCGCCTGCGCAGCCTGTCCAGCAGCACATAAACCACCGGCGTGCTCAAGAGCGTCAACACCTGACTGGCAACCAGCCCGCCAATAATCGCAATACCTAGCGGGCGGCGCAGCTCTGCGCCTTCGCCGAAACCAATGGCCAGCGGCAGCGCGCCCAAAATGGCGGCCATCGTCGTCATCAAAATGGGCCGAAAGCGCAGCAGGCATGCCTCCCGAACAGCATCCGTGGCACTTATCCCCCGTGATCGCTGCGCGTCGATGGCAAAGTCAATGATCAAGATCGCGTTCTTTTTAACGATGCCTATCAGCAGAAAAACACCAATCAGCGCAATGATCGAAAAGTCAAGTTTGAACAGCATCAGCGCCATTACCGCGCCCACACCGGCTGAGGGCAAAGTAGACAGCACCGTGATCGGGTGAATCAAGCTTTCATACAACACACCCAGCACGATGTAGATGACCACCAGCGCAGCCAGTATCAACAGCGGCTGCTGGCCTTGTGATTCTTGCGCGGTGCGGGCTGTGCCTTCAAAGCTGCCGCGCACATTGGCTGGCAAACCAATCTCGGCTTCAGCTTGTTTGACTGCGGCATGTCCTTGCTGCAATGTCATGCCTTCGGCCAGGTTGTACGACACGGTGGTTGCCAGCTCACCGTCCTGGTGGTTCACGCTGGACGATTTGGCGCTTTCAGAAAATTTGGCAATCGCGCTCAGTGGCACCATGGTGCTGCCTGCACTTAAAACCTGACCGGTAGCTACATCACGCAGCGCCGGATTGACAAGACCAGGCGCAGCAGTACCGACACCCGCAGCCCGCGCTGGCACATAAATATCTTTCAACGCTTGCGGGCTTTGCCGAAAACGCGGCGCAACTTCCATGATGACTTTGTACTGGTTGATGTCGCCATAAATCGTCGCCACCTGGCGCTGGCCAAAGTTGTTGTACAGCGCGTTATCGACATCGCGCGAGGTGATGCCCAGGCGCGAGGCGGTTTCCTTGTCAACAGTGACCATCGCTTCTACGCCGTTTTCCTGCTGGTCGGTGTCAACATCTGTCAGCGCGTCCTGGCTCTTCATCTGGTCGGCCAGCCGCGTTGCCCATTTGCGCAAGTCAGTAATGTTGTCACTTTTCAGCGTGTACTGGTAGGTGGAGTTGCTGCTTCGCCCACCGCCGCGCAGGTCTTGCACCGTGCCTAAAAACAGACTGATGCCGGTGACGCGTGCCAGCTGTGGCCGCAGGCGGGCAATAACTGCTTGCCCGCCGACTGCTTGTCCGTCGGCGGTTAATGGCCTTTTACCGAGTGGTTTGAGGTTGATGAACATAAAGCCGCCACCTGCCCTGCCGCCGCCGGTAAAACCCACCACTGTATCCACCGCCGGGTCAGCGCGAATGATGTCCACCAGCTCTTTGAGCTTGCCCTGCATGGCCTGAAATGAAATGCTCTGGTCAGCCCGCAAACCGCCGTTGATTTGCCCGGTGTCCTGTTGCGGAAAAAACCCTTTCGGGATTTTGACAAACAGATAAACATTCATGCCAATCACGGCTACGAGTGTCAGCATGACCAGCCAGCGCATGTGCAGCGCCCAGTCCAAGCTCACTTCGTACCAGCGCAATATGCGTTTGAAACCAGCATCAAACCCGCGGGAAACAAAGCCCGGTTTTTTCTGGCCACCGGGCCCTTTTGGTTTTAATAGCCAGGCACACATCATCGGTGTGGTGGTGAGGGAAATAACAAGAGAGATCATCACCGCCACAGACAGCGTCACCGCAAATTCACGAAACAGCCGCCCCGTTTGCCCGCCCATGAACAGCAGCGGAATAAACACCGCCACCAGCGACAGGCTGATTGACAACACGGTAAAACTCACTTCACGTGCGCCTAACAACGCGGCTTTGAAGCGGTCCATTCCGGCTTCAATGTGGCGACTGGTGTTCTCCAGCACCACAATCGCATCGTCCACCACAAAACCGGTCGCCACTGTCAGCGCCATCAGGCTCAGGTTGTTCAGGCTAAAGCCCAGCAAATACATCACGCTAAATGTGCCAAGCAGCGACACCACAGTGGCCACAGCGGGAATAAACGTAGCGCGCGCACTTCGCAAGAAAGCACTGACCACCAGCACCACCAGTGCAATTGAAATCAGTAGCGTGATCTCAACTTCTTTGAGCGACGCGCGAATCGAGTTGGTACTGTCTGACGCTACCGACAGCTTCACGTCCGGCGGCAACTGGGCTTGCAGCTCAGGCAGCAACGCGCGAATGGCATCAACGGTGGCAATCACATTCGCATCGGGCTGGCGGCGTATCAACACAATCACGGCGGCATCGCCGTTGAAGAGGCCAATCGTGTTGACGTTTTCAACCCCATCACGCACCTCCGCCACATCTTGCAACCGCACCGCAGCGCCATTGCGCCAGGCCACCACCAGCCCCTGGTAGTCAGCCGCTACGCGCCCGCCAGTGGCCGTGCTGCCCACTGCATAAATTTGCAGATTCTGGTTTGCTCCATCGCTGGTGTTTTCTACAGCACCCTTGGGCCGGTTGGCGTTGGACGCCTGCAGCGCAGCACGCACGTCTTCGCTGCTGATGCCATAGCGATTCAGTGCAAAGGGGTTCAGCTCCACCCGCACTGCAGGCAGCGAGCCACCGCCCAACTCCACATCGCCCACACCTGGCATCTGTGCGATTTTTTGCTGCAACAGGCTGGACACATCGTCGTAGATTTGCCCCGGGGTGCGCACCTTTGACGTCAACGCCAAAATCATGACGGGCGCTGCCGCTGGGTTGGCTTTGCGGTACGTCGGGTTGCTGCGCAGCGCGGCTGGCAAGTCAGTCCGGCTGGCGTTGATAGCGCCCTGCACTTCGCGTGCAGCAGCGTCAATTTTGCGGTTCAGGTCAAACTGCAAATTGATGCGGGTCTGGCCGTTGCTGCTCGACGATGTCATCTCGTTCACGCCAGAGATCACGCCCAATCTTCGTTCCAGCGGAGTGGCCACACTGCTGGCCATGGTGTCGGGGCTGGCACCCGGGATGGCGGCGCTGACAGTGATGACGGGGA
>JAYUVG010000254.1:0-3969 GCA_043754255.1 Polaromonas sp.
GGGTCGTTTTGCAGGTCGGTTGATGCTTTCCCAAGCCAATCTACGAGATGGCGGGCCTCATGTATAGAAAACGACGATTTCTATACATGTCATCGTTCACATGTAAAGAAAAACGTGTTTTTTATACATGATGCGGCTAATATGGTGAATTGTTTGTGTCTGCTCACTCAAGGAAGCCCGTAAATGCCGTTTGACCGTGCCGTACCTCACAACGCCTTGCCGGGACTGCCGCCAGCGGTTGATCTGGAAACCAAGGCGGTGCTCAAGCAGGTCGTGGCGGCGCGCACGGCACTGGCAGAGCTCAAAGGCATTGCGCGGCTGCTGCCCAATCAGGGTGTGCTGATTCAGGCGGTGGGTTTACAAGAGGCCAAGATTTCGTCGGAAATTGAAAATATCGTTACTACCGACGATGCGCTTTATCGTGGCTTTGCCAATGACGGCGAGGGTTCAGACCCCAAGACCAAAGAGGTGCTGCACTACAAAGACGCACTGTGGCAGGGTTACAAGTGGGTCAAGGACGACAACATGCCGCTGACCACCAGGCTGTTTGACACGCTGTACCAGGTGGTCAAGCAGGCTGACGACGGTGTACGGCGCTTGCCCGGCACCCGCTTGGCCAACCCGTCTGGCGAAACGATTTACACCCCGCCAGAGGGCGAGGGTGTCATACGTGACAAGCTGGCCAATCTGGAGCGGTTTATCAATGAACCGTCGGAGCTTGACCCGCTGGTGCGACTGGCTGTGATGCATTACCAGTTTGAGGCGATTCACCCTTTTCCTGACGGCAACGGCCGGGTTGGGCGGATATTGAATATTCTGTATTTGATCTCTGAAAAGCTGCTGGACGTGCCCATCCTTTACCTGTCCCGCTACATCATTGAACACAAGGGTGACTACTACCGTGGTTTGTCGGGTGTGACAGAAGAGGCGAAATGGGAGGCCTGGGTGCTGTACATGCTGCGCGCAGTGGAAAGCACAGCCAAGCTTACGGGTGAGCGCATTCTTGCCATACTCGACCTGAAGCAGGCGGCGACGGCAATGGCTGAGTCGGTGTTGCCTAAAGTACAAGTACCTGCCATTCTGGATGTAGTGTTTCGCCACCCGTACTGCAAGGTGAAGTTTATGGAGCAGGCCGGGCTGGGCTCGCGCCCCACTTGCACGAAGTACTTGCGGGCTTTGGTTGAGGTGGGCTTGCTCAGGGAGCAGGCTGTTTGGCGTGAAAATTACTTCATCAATGACGCCTTTTTTGACGTGTTGGTGAAGTGATGAATGCCTTCATGTTGACTTTGTGTGCATGAGGGCGTCGTCATGTTAATAAAAACTGTTATTTTTTACATGACAACATGCTCATGTCAAAGTCTTTAAGGTGAGGCCATGACCGAAGACCAACTCGAACAAGAAGCGCTTGGCTGGCTGGCCGATGTGGGCTACAGCGTGGTTTACGGCCCCGACATCGCGCCTGATGGCCTGGCGCCTGCGCGGGACAACTACCGGCAGGTGATTTTGACGGGGCGCTTGCGCGCGGCGATTGACGGGCTGAACCCAGGCGTGCCCGCGGCGGCGCGTGACGATGCGCTGAAACAGGTGGTTGACTTGGGGCTAGCCGCGCTGCTAACGGCCAACCGGCGCTTTCACCAGTTGCTGGTCACCGGTGTGCCGGTGCAGTATCAGAAGGACGGTGAAACGCGGGGTGACTTTGTGCGGCTGGTGGATTGGACGAACAACGCAGGCAACGACTGGCTGGCGGTTAACCAGTTTTCAATAAAAGGCCCGCACCACACGCGGCGGCCAGACATCATTTTGTTCATCAACGGCCTGCCGCTGGTGCTGCTGGAGATCAAAAACCCGGCTGATGAAAACGCCAATGTCTTGAAGGCCTACGAGCAGATACAGACCTACAAAGAGCAAATCCCAGACGTTTTCCAGACCAACGAGGTGCTTGTAATTTCTGACGGCACCGAGGCGCTGATGGGGTCACTGTCTAGCGACTTTGAGCGCTTTATGGCTTGGCGCACGATTGACGGCCAAACGCTGGACCCGCTGGGCGAGTTCAATGAGCTGCAAACGCTGGTGCGAGGCGTGCTGGCACCCACGTACCTGCTGGACTATCTGCGTTACTTTGTGCTGTTTGAAGACGATGGCGCGCTGCTTAAAAAGATTGCGGGTTACCACCAGTTTCATGCGGTGCGGTTTGCCATTGCCAAGGTGATTGAAGCGTCACGCCCCGGCGGCAACCAGAAAGGTGGCGTGGTGTGGCATACGCAGGGCAGCGGCAAAAGCATCACCATGACCTGCTTTGCCGCGCGTGTGATGCAAGAACCAGCGATGGAAAATCCAACCATCGTCGTCATCAGCGACCGCAATGACCTGGACGGGCAATTGTTTGGCGTCTTCAGCCTGGCGAAAGACCTGCTGCGTGAGCAACCGGTGCAGGCGCGCACCCGGCAAGAGCTGCGCACGCTGCTGGGCAACCGGCCATCTGGCGGCATTGTGTTTGCCACGATTCAAAAGTTCATGCCAGGGGAAGACGAAGACACCTTCCCCATCTTGTCAGAGCGGCACAACATTGTGGTGATAGCCGATGAGGCGCACCGCACCCAATACGGTTTTGAGGCTAAATTAAGGCTAAAAAAGGCATCAAATACGCCTCTAGCCCAATCAATACGGGCGCAAGCAGCTCCTAATATACTAGCAACTGGTGATGGCGTGGTAACGCCGCACCGGGTGGAGTTTGAGCCGCCTGTGTATGACGTTCGGGCTGAACACTACCAGGCAGGCTACGCCCAGCACCTGCGTGATGCGCTGCCCAAGGCCACCTTTGTTGCCTTTACCGGCACGCCCGTTAGCAGCACAGACCGCGACACACGCGCCGTGTTTGGTGACTACATCCATGTGTATGACATGCAGCAGTCAAAAGAAGACGGCGCGACGGTGGCGATTTATTACGAGTCGCGTCTGGCCAAGCTGAGCCTGAAGGACGCTGACTTGCAGCAGCTTGACGACGACGTGGACGAGCTGGCTGAGGACGATGAAGAAAGCCAGCAGGCCGCGCTGAAAAGCCGCTGGGCAGCGCTGGAGAAAGTGGTGGGTGCCGAGCCGCGCATTGCCAGCGTGGCGGCTGATCTGGTGGCGCACTTTGAAGAGCGCAACAAGGCCCAAACCGGCAAGGCGATGGTGGTGGCCATGAGCCGCGACATTTGCGCCCATCTGTACAACGAGATCATTTGCCTGCGGCCCGACTGGCACGATGCAGACCCTGAAAAAGGCGCGATCAAAATCGTGATGACAGGATCAGCCAGCGACAAAGCACTGCTGCGCCCCCACATTTACAGCGCGCAAATTAAAAAGCGGCTTGAAAAGCGCTTCAAAGACCCAGCCGACCCACTGCGCATGGTTATCGTGCGGGACATGTGGCTGACGGGTTTTGACGCGCCGTGCGTACACACGCTGTATGTGGACAAACCCATGAAGGGCCACAACCTGATGCAGGCGATTGCGCGGGTTAATCGCGTCTTTAAAGACAAGCAGGGCGGCTTGGTGGTGGACTACATCGGTATTGGTAACGAGCTTAAGCTTGCGATGAAGGAATACACCGCCAGCCACGGGCGCGGCAGGCCGACCGTGGATGCGCATGAAGCGTTTAGCGTGCTGCTTGAAAAAATGGACGTGCTGCGCGCCATGCTGCATGGCTTTGACTATCAAAACTTTTTAACCGGGGGCCACAAAACATTGGCAGGCGCTGCCAACCACGTGCTGGGCCTAGGTAGCGACAAAACGCGTGACGGTAAAAAACGTTTTGCCGATACCGCACTGGCCATGAGCCAAGCCTTTACCCTGTGCTGCACGCTGGACGAGGCCAAGGCGGTGCGCGAGGAAGTGGCGTTTTTACAGGGTGTGAAAGTCATTTTGACCAAGAAGGAACTGACCGCCAAAAAGCGCACCGACGAGCAGCGCGAGCTGGCCATTCGC
>JAYUVG010000255.1:0-3258 GCA_043754255.1 Polaromonas sp.
AATCCGCCGCCTGATTGCGCAAGACTTTCAAAAAGCCTTCACCCAGTGCGACATCATCGCCGGGCCGGTATCACCCACTGTGGCGTGGAAGATTGGCGAAAACAAAGCCGACCCGGTTGCCAACTACCTGGCTGATATTTACACCTTGTCATCCAGCCTGGCAGGCCTGCCCGGCATGAGCGTTCCTGCGGGCTTTGGCGCGCACGGTATGCCCGTGGGTTTGCAGTTGATTGGTAATTACTTCAAAGAGGCACAACTTCTTGGGGCTGCGCATCAGTTTCAGTTGGCGACGGATTGGCATTTACGCAAGCCGCAAGGAGCATAGGTTGCCAGCCATCAGCATTTTTTACGGCATCTTCATCAAGATGTATTGGGATGACCACGCACCGCCGCACTTTCACGTGGAATACGGTGAATATCGTGCGCAATATCGGATTAAACCCCTGGAATTGCTTCGGGGATCACTCCCTCGGCGTGCGCATGCGTAGGTGCTCGAATGGGCAACAATGCACAGTGTTGAATTAATGGAGGACTGGCAGCTATGCGAATCGAAACAACAACCGAAGAAAATTTTGCCTTTGGTGTAGAGCCTTGCTCCCCGCCCGTCGTTCAAGTGATTGTGGGAAGCGAGCTGACGTTGCGCGTCGAGTTTGCAGACGGCATGCAAGGCGACGTCAAATTTTTGCCCTCGCATCTCACGGGCGTTTTTGAACCACTTCAAAACCCGATATTTTTTGCACAAGCTTATGTCGAACATGGCGCAGTCACTTGGCCAGGTGAACTTGATTTGGCTCCAGATGCAATGTATGACGAAGTCAAGCAAAACGGCATCTGGATTTTGCAGTGAGCCAATTTTTTATTTATTTAACGCATGAACAATCTTGTCCAGGGCTATGAAGTCGTCATCGGCTTTGAAACCCACACCCAGCTGACCACGCATTCAAAGCTGTTCAGCCGCGCTTCAACATCATTCGGTGCTGAGCCGAATACCAACGCTTCTGCAGTTGACTTTGCCTTGCCTGGCGCGCTGCCTGTGATGAACAGGGCGGCGGTGCAGCGGGCGATTGAGTTTGGTTTGGCAGTGAATGCGCACATTGCCGAAAGCAGCGTGTTTGCACGTAAAAATTATTTTTACCCGGACCTGCCCAAGGGCTACCAGATCAGCCAGTTTGAGATTCCGGTGGTACAGGGCGGGGCTGTGGAATTTTTCCTGGATGGCGAAAAGAAATCGACCCGTCTTGTACGTGCCCACCTTGAGGAAGACGCGGGCAAATCGCTGCATGAAGATTTTGTTGGTATGAGCGGTATTGATTTGAACCGCGCAGGCACGCCGCTCCTGGAAATCGTGACCGAACCGGACATGCGTTCGTCGGCCGAGGCAGTGGCCTATGCCAAAGAGCTGCACAAAATTGTGACCTGGATTGGCATTTGCGATGGCAACATGCAAGAAGGCAGCTTCAGGTGTGATGCCAACGTGTCGGTACGCAAGCCCGGCGAGCCGCTGGGCACACGGCGTGAAATTAAAAACCTGAACAGCTTCAAGTTCATGCAGCAGGCAATGGACTATGAAATTCGCTGGCAGATTGAGCAGATTGAAGACGGCCACGCCATTCAGCAAGCCACGGTTTTGTTTGATCCTGACACGGGCGAGACGCGGGCCATGCGTAGCAAGGAAGACGCGGCCGATTACCGCTACTTTCCAGACCCGGACTTGCCGCCGCTGGTGATTGGGCGCGATTGGGTTGAGAAGACGCGGGCGGAGATGAGCGAGTTGCCGCGTGCCATGGCGGCGCGCTTTATGTCGCAATACGGCTTGCCGGAATACGATGCGGGGCAGTTGACGCAGAGCAAGTCGATGGCTGCTTATTTTGAATCGGTGGCCACTTCAAGCCGGCAACCCAAGCTGGCCAGCAACTGGGTGATGGGCGAGTTGTCCAGGCGCTTGAATGCCGATGGTAAATCTGTTGAATCGTCCCCTGTTTCCAGCCAGGCGTTGGCTAAATTGATCGAGCGCATCGCTGATCATTCCATTTCCAACAACGCAGCCAAACAGGTCTTTGACGCACTCTGGAACGGTGAAGGCCTCGATGTTGATCCCATCATCGAAACCAAAGGCCTCAAACAAATGAGCGACTCCGGCGAGCTGGAAAAGATCATCGACAGCGTGCTGGTTGCAAACCCCAAAAATGTTGCTGAAGTCAAGGCGGGCAATGCCAAAGCCATGAACGCACTGGTAGGCCAGGCCATGAAAGCGACCCAGGGCAAGGCCAATCCGGCCCAGGTGGGTGAGCTGATCCGAAAGAAACTGGTTTGATCTGAAAGCCTGGATCTGGCTGGTTCGATCCAGTTGATTTTGCTATTAAATTTATAGCTGTTTACGCGCTATTTATAACGGCTGCAAGCCTGTTCGCCTGATTTTTTACCCCAAATCGGTTGCTGAAATGGCTCAAGGCCTGCTGCCTGTTTTCTGCGTGTTGTCCATCGGCATACTGGCCATTGTCCAGAGAGATTTGAGCTTGACAAGCTCTTCATCAAAGCGCTGGTTGACCCGGCGCTTTTCAACATCCTGGTCGGCAATAAAGCGTTGCTGGATAGCAATGCCGCTGTTGTTCTCGTCCAGCCTGCGTTTAAGTTCAGCAGGTGCCTTGCTGGCGTCTTTTTTATAAAACTCAAAATCGGCGTTGATGCCCGCCCGCTGCTCGGCCAATTCAACCGACCTTTTGGCAGCGGCCTTGATGACCTCGTCAATTTGCCCCAAGGCCTGGCCACGTTCCCTGTCGTGCGATACCTGGCTGGGATAACGCGCCAAAATTGCCCGATCGCGGCGTTTTTCTTCCTGTGCATTCAAGCGCTGTTCCAGACCAACCTTGTCCTTTTCGTCTTGCGCTGCCCTTTCCTGCGCGGTCAGCGTTGGCCCCAGCACGCGCTTGACAGTTCCTTGCGGCGTCAATTCCTGCTGCGTCCGGTCAATGCAGTCAGCCACAGGACGGTCGGATGTGATTTTGCGGCCTTTGGCATCAACACAGGAGTAGATGCCCTGCGCCATGGCGCTGCCAGCCACCAACAGCACAGCAACAAAACCAGTACAGAAAATAACGTTCATCAACGACCCAAATTGTCAGTCAACCCCGTACCGTTCGCGGTAAGCCAGCACAGCATCGTGGTGCATGCCCATCACGCCCGCATTTTGTACCGCGAGGTAATCCAGTAAATCTGCCAGACACGCAATTGAGCAAACCTGCAAACCGAGCGTTTTTG